>NZ_JBHFPQ010000030.1:0-93295 GCF_041949875.1 Arhodomonas sp. KWT2 | reverse complement strand
CGCGAGCGTGGAGTGGACCTTCGGCAAGTCGGTCCTGCCCGAGATCGCCGTGGGCTTCCGCAGCGTGAAGGTCCAGTCGGACGGCGACGTCTTCGGCGGCCAGGCCAGCCTGTCCTTCGACCTCGCCGAGATGGGCATGGGGAAATTCAAGCTCCAGGCCGTGCAGGGCGACGAGAACGCCCAGCTCCAGCTCGGCACCGGCTACAGCATCGCCAGGAGCAACTTCCTGATCACCGGCGGCGTGCAGGGCAATCACGTCTTCGGCGGCGCGGACTACCTCTTCGGCACCGGATGGCAGGCCGTCGGCGGATTCAACACCATCGGCAACTACGACCCGCCGGAGGGGGCCAGCGTGCGCAGCTGCCCGGACGGCTACACCGACGCGTCCTCGGACTTCTGCGCCCCGGACGGGTTCTTCGGGATGGAGTAGGATCGCTGCCCCCGGGACTCACACCGGGGGCAACGCCTATCGCTGCAGCACGTAGTCCCCCGGCGCATCCTTCAGCGGGGGGTGTGAGCTGCCGCCCATCGGCGGCGGTGCGATCCGCTCCGAGGAGTGCGCCGCCAGCCACTCCTGCCATGCCGGCCACCACGACCCGTCCTGGGTCGGTACCGTGTCCCGCCAGGTCTCCGGGTCGATGTAGGTATCGCCCTCGGTGTGGGTGTGCATCTGGAAACGCCGCCGCGGGTGCCCCGGCTCGCTGACGATACCGGCATTGTGTCCGCCGCTGGTCAGCACGAAGGTGATCTCGTCCACGTCCGCGAGCAGGTGGATCTTGTACACGGAGTGCCATGGCGCAACGTGGTCCTTGACCGTGCCGACCGCGAAGATCGGCATGCGGATATCGGGGATCGCCACCGGACGGCCATTGACGATGTAGCGGCCGGTGGCCAGCTCGTTGTTGAGGAAGAGGCGGCGCAGGTACTCCGTGTGCATGCGGTAGGGCATGCGCGTGAGGTCTGCGTTCCAGGCCATTAGGTCGTTCATCGGCTGGCGCTCGCCGAGCAGGTACTCGCGGACCATGCGCGACCAGACCAGATCGTTCGAGCGCAGCAGCTGGAATGCCCCCGCCATCTGGTGACCGTCCAGATAGCCCTGCTCCCACATCATGTTCTCGAGCAGATCCACCTCGCTTTCACTGATGAACAGCATCAGCTCCCCCGCCTCGGTGAAGTCCACCTGGGTCGCCAGGGTCGTCATCGAGGCCAGGCGCTCGTCACCGTCGCGGCCCATCGCCGCGGCGGCGATGCTGAGCAGCGTCCCGCCGAGGCAGTAGCCCACACCGTGGACCTGGCGGTCCGGCACGATCTCGTTGATGACATCCAGCGCCGCCATCGGGCCCAGCGTGCGGTAATCGTCCATGCCCAGGTGCCGATCCTCGGAATCGGGATTGCGCCAGGAGATCATGAACACGGTGTGGCCATTGTCCACGAGATAGCGCACCAGCGAATTCTCGGCCGACAGGTCGAGGATGTAGTACTTCATGATCCACGCCGGGACGATCAGCACCGGCTCGGCGTGGACCGTCTCGGTGCTCGGGCTGTACTGGATCAGCTCGATGAGATTGTTGCGGTACACCACCTTGCCCGGCGTCGTGGCCAGATTCTCACCGACCCGGTAGTCCTCCGTTCCCACCGGCGGCTTTCCGGAGACCAGCCGCTCCCAGTCCTCAACGAAGTTATCGATCCCGCGGATGAAGTTCATGCCGCCCTCGGAGACGGCCTTGCGGGTCACCTCCGGGTTGAGCAGCGGATAGTTGGTCGGCGAGAAGCGGTCGAGGAGCTGGCGGGCGGTGAAGGAGACCACCTCCTCGCGGTAGTCCGAGAGCCCGTCGATATCGGTGGTCGCCGTATCCCACCACTGCTGCTGCAGCAGGAAGGACTGTGCGATGAGGTTGTAGGGCCAGTGACACCAGCCCTCATCGTCGAAGCGATGATCGGACGAAGCCGGCTCGATGCACGGCGCCCCGTCCTGGGCAGTGCCGGTCCGTGCCGCGTGTCGCGTGAGCCGGATGTTGCTGCGCATCGCCTCCTCGACGAGCTCGAGCTGTTTGCCCGGCGAGGCCGCGAGATGGGAGAACCACTCGAAGCCGACACTGGCGAGCCCCGCCGGCGTCAGGCCGTTGGTCGCTCGCGCCAGTGCGGCCTTGAATGCGCGATCCAGCGCGTGCGCCATATACGTATTGGGCTTGAACGCCTCGTTCACCGCCCCGCCCTGCGTCTGCCGGGTCATGGCCTGCCTCCTGCAATGTTCACTGCTATCCCTCTGCATAACACGAACCGGGGATGTTGCAAAGCAACACCGATAGCCGGTTAACGGATACGCCACGGACCGACCCCGAGGGGAACCCCGTCTGTCACTCCCGCTCTGGCAATATGCAAATTTATTGCTACTGTTAATCATCAAGTTTGCTTTTGCGCAAACTTTTTACCAAAAATCGCAACGCGTGACGGGAGAACACCATGAAACCTCGACACCTTTTCGCCGCCCTGCTGCTTGGCCTGGGCATGAGCGCCGGCGCCCATGCCGAGAAGCTGCTGGTCGCCGTGGACACCGCGTTCGTGCCTTTCGAGTTCGAGCAGGATGGCGCCTACACGGGCTTTGACATCGATCTCTGGAAGGGCATCGCCGAGCGGCTGGACGTGGACTACGAACTCCAGCCCATGGACTTCAACGGCATCATTCCGGCACTCCAGACGGGTAACGTGGACCTCGCCCTGGCCGCCATCTCGGTGACCGCCGACCGCGAGAAGGCGATCGATTACTCCTACCCCTACTACGACAGCGGCGTGCTGCTGATGGTGCGTTCCGGCAACGACGACGTCCGCGGCACCGACGACCTCTCCGACAAGGTGGTGGGCGTGAAACAGGGCACTGCTGCGGCGGACTTCATCGACACGCTCGATACCGGCAAGGTAATCAAGTTCCCCAACATCAGCGACGCCTACCTCGCACTGCGCACCCGGCGCGTGGACGTCGCCGCCCACGACACCCCCAACGTCCTCTACTACATCAAGACCGCCGGCGACGGCGACGTGAAGGCGGTGGGCTCGAGCATGGATGCGCAGTCCTACGCCATCGGCTTCCCTCAGGGCAGCGCGCTGCGCGACCGCGTGAACGTCGCCCTGCTCGAGATGATGAGCGACGGCAGCTACGACGCCATCTACGAGCGGTGGTTCGGCAAGGCGCCGCAGTGACTGCCGGGCGCCCGGTGCGCCCGCCCCACCCACACGGACCCCGGCCACGCGCCGGGGTCCGGCAACCGGGAGCGGACCCATGCAATTCGACTTCTCGGTGATCCCGCAGGCCCTGCCGGAGCTGTTCGCCGGCGCGCGGCTCACCCTCTACATCACCGTCGTGGGCCTGCTCGGCGGCTTCGCCATCGGCGTGGTCGCCGGCACCGCCCGCGCCTACGGCAATCGCGCGGTCAACGCCATCGCCATGGCCTACATCGAGCTCATCCGCGGCACGCCCATTGTCGTGCAGGTGATGTTCATCTACTTCGCCATGCCGATCCTGCTCGACGTACGCCTCGACGCGCTGACGTCCGCCGTCTCGGCGATCGTGATCAACGCAGGCGCGTACATCGCGGAGATCGTCCGCGGCGCGCTGCTGTCCATCAGCCGGGGCTACATCGAGGCGGGCAAGGCCCTGGGTATCACCCGCTGGCAGCTCTTCCGCGACATCATCGGGCCTCTGGCCTTCCGCCGGCTGGTCCCGCCGCTGGGCAACCAGTGCATCATCAGCCTAAAGGACACGTCACTGTTCATCGTCATCGGCGTCGCCGAACTCACCCGCCAGGGCCAGGAGGTCATGGCGAGCACGTTCCGGGCCGTGGAGATCTGGTCCACCGTCGCGGTGCTCTACCTCGCCATGACCCTGACCATGACCCTCGCCCTGCGCATTATCGAGAGAAGGATGAAAATCCTATGAGCATGGTGGAATTCGACAACGTCACCAAGGCCTTCGGGGACCTGGTGGTGCTCCACGGGCTCGACTTCGCCGTCGAGCGCGGCGAGGTGGTCTTCGTGGTCGGACCGTCGGGCTCCGGCAAGTCGACGCTGCTTCGCTGCATCAACGCCCTGGAACCCATCACCGGCGGCGCCCTGCTCGTCGAAGGCCGCAACGTGGCCGACCCGCGCACCAACATCCGGGAGATCCGGCGCGAGGCCGGCATGGTCTTCCAGCAGTTCAACCTGTTCCCGCACATGAGCGCGCTCGGCAACGTCTCCTACGGCGTGCGCCGTGTGCGCGGCAAGTCCCGGCGGGAGGCCGAGGCCATCGCCATGCCGCTGCTCGAGAAGGTCGGCATGGCCGACCGCGCGGACCACTACCCCGACGAGCTCTCCGGCGGCCAGGCACAGCGCGTCGCCATTGCCCGGGCGCTTGCGGTCAATCCGGACCTCATGCTCTTCGACGAGCCCACCTCGGCGCTGGACCCGGAGCTGCGCTACGAGGTCCTGCGGGTGATGCGCGATGTCGTCGAGGCCGGCATGACCATGATCGTGGTCACCCACGAGATGTCCTTCGCCCGGGAGGTCGGCACGCGGCTGCTGTTCATGGACGAAGGGCGGATCGCCCTCGACGGCGATCCCCGCGAGCTGATGGCGGCGCCGCCGAATCAGCGCTTCGCCGATTTCCTGGTTCACATCCAGTAGGGCGGGACGCGATGGAATGCGTGCACGCGGCGGGAACGCCGCTCGACATCGGCCGGCGGCTCGGGGAGCACGGCCGCCGGGGATTCGCCTCGCTGATCCGGCCCGGGCCGGACTTCACCCGGCTGCAGGCCGCGCTGCCACCGGGCTGGCTGGCGGACGTCGCCGGGCGCATCCGCGATACGTTCCCGGCGGTCTGGGCCGAGCTTCGGGGCCTCGCCGAAGGGCTGGATCAGCCCCTGGAGGCGGTGCTGCTGTGGAACTGCCGCGGCGATCTCGCCCCCACCGGCCCGGAGGGCTGCTCCTCGGTGGCGGTCGCCGGCGACGGCGTGAACTGGCTCGCCCATAACGAGGACGGGGACCCGCGGCTGCGCCGCCACTGCTTCCTCCTCGACGCCGACCCGGCGGCGGCCCCCGGTTTCGTCACCTTCTGCTATCCCGGCTCGCTGCCCGGCCACACCCTGGCCGCCAACACCGCCGGGCTCGCCTACACGGTGAACAACCTGCGTCTCACCGAACACCCGCCGGGCATCCCGCGCATGGTTACCGCCCGGGCCCTGCTCGGCTGCGCGGACGTGGACGCGGCTCTGGCGGTGCTTCGCGGAACCCAGCGCAGCGGTGGCTTCCATTTCATGATGGCCGATTGCCGGGGCGCGGCACCGCTGTCCGTGGAGGCGCCGTTCCACGGCCTGTTCACGGAAACGGCCGCGCCCGCGGCGGTACACGCCAACCACCTGGTCCGCCCGGACGCAGCGGCCCTGCCCCAACGGATCACCGCCTCGTCCGCTGCCCGTCAGGCAAGGCTGGAGGCCTGGCTGGCGACGCAGGATGAGGGGCCACCGTCACCACAGGCCCTGCTCGCGATCCTCGCGGACCGCCGCGACCCGGTGCTGCCGGTGCACCGGACCGCGCCGGACGACCCGGACGGCGAAAACACCCTCGCCACGGCGCTGTTCCGCTTGGACCCCGGCGGCATAACGGCTACCGTACGGGCATCACCCGACGGCGCGGTGGTCGCGGAACGCCGTCTGGGCCCGTCGTCATCCGCCCCACCGGAGCACTCATGAGCGAGACCGCCGGCGACGAACCGACCCTGCCCCTCCCGCCCCGATCCCTCGACGGGCTGCGACGGGTCGTGGAGGCGGGCCGGCGTCGCGAGGCGGGGGTACGCCTGGGCCAGCGCTCGCTGGCA
The DNA here is from genome assembly GCF_041949875.1 of Arhodomonas sp. KWT2. Taxonomy (NCBI): domain Bacteria; kingdom Pseudomonadati; phylum Pseudomonadota; class Gammaproteobacteria; order Chromatiales; family Ectothiorhodospiraceae; genus Arhodomonas; species Arhodomonas sp. KWT2. The sequence goes on along the minus strand of NZ_JBHFPQ010000030.1, from coordinate 87,447 downwards.
ATCCTCGAGCACATGCTCGACAACCCGGAGGAGGCGACCCTCGGTAGCATCGCGGCCATCGCCCGCCAGCACGGGGTCAGCGCCTCGACGCTGACCCGGCTCGCACGGCGGCTGGGCTTCGACGGCTTCAAGGCCTTCCAGCATCTCTTCCGCGTGGAGGTCGCGCGGGGCCGGCACTTCTATACCGAGCAGGCCCAGCGGCTGATGGAGACGACCACCGAGGCCGGCAGGACACACTCGCCGGGCATGGCCGCGGCGGGCCACGAGCTCCAGAACCTGGCCGACACCGCGGCAAGCCTCGACGCCGGGACCGTCACCGCGGTACGCGACGCCGTGCTTCGCGCCCGCCGGCTCTATGTGCTCGGCCTGCGTGGCTGCTACGGCGTCGCCCACTACCTGGGCTACTACCTCGGCTTCATCGGCAAGCCCGTCTCCACCCTGGGCGCGGCCGGCTTCACCCTCGCCGAGGAGATCAGCGACATCACCCCGGACGACCTGCTCATCGCCGCCACCGTGCGCCCGGAGACACGGCTGACGGTGGACGCCTGCCGCATGGCCGCTGGCAAGGGCGTGCCAGTGGTGACGCTCACCAACCACTACGCCTCGCCGGTGCGCGAGTACGGACGCCACAATCTCTACGCCCGCTGCGACGGACCGTACTACTTCAACCCGGTGGCGGGACTGTTCATGGTGGCGGAGGTGGTGCTCGCCGAGGTCGCGGCGGCACTGGGGGAGGCGATGATCGACCCGCTCGGCCGGCGGGAGGCGTCGTTCGAGGCCCTCGGCATCGAGTAGCCCGGGAAGAAGACGCCGGGGAAGCCCCGGCGCCGTTGCCTCCTTTACGCCGCCCGCCGCTCCAGCACGCGCAGCCGCGAGTGGATCAGGTCGCGGTCGAGGTAGGCCCCCTGGAGGTGGCGGCCACCGGTGGACGGATCGAAGGCCTCGCGCCCGTGCAGCACGCGCAGGTTGTCGAACGCCACCATCTGCCCGGGACGCAGGCTGAAGCGGATCGCGAAACGCGGGTCACGCAGCGCGTTCCAGAAACGCCGATAGGCCCGGTAGAAGGGCGCCACCAGGTGGCCCGGGAGCCGCAGGCTGTCCCGTATCCAGTTATTGAACCGGATCTCGGCGAGCGCGCCGCTGTCGTCGAGCCCGATGATCGGAGCGCGGTAGGCGAGATCGGTGTGCTCGTCCTGAAAACGGAAGTCCACCGACTGCTCACTGAGCAGGCGGAAGGATTCCGGGTCTTCCGAGCGCAGCCATTCGGCAACGGCGAAGCCGTCCGTAAGCAGCGAGGCACCGCCCTCGGCCTCGTTCTGAAGGCAGTAGAGGAGCTGGAAGTCCGGTGGACGCCGCCAATTCGGCAGGTCGATGTGTGGCTCGAGCGCGATCGGCGTGTAGGCCGCGTTGTTCGGGTCGGGCCGGGAGACGACGTCGAAATGCCGGCCGAAGTTGGTCTCCCGCGGCCAGCCGATACGCTCGGCCACGCGGATGACCTCGTTCTCCGTCGTGGGACCGTTCTCCAGGAGGACGAAACCGTAGCGCACCAGCGAATGCAACCAGTCACGCACGCCCTCGCCCGAGCCCATGAACGCCCCGTGGTCGACGCGCGGCAGCGCATCGGCGATGGCCGCATCCCACGTCTCGACCTCGACCGGCGAACGGGGCGCCGCCGGCAGCGCGCGCTGGCGCAGCCAGCCCGGATCGAACTCGCTGATGTGCTCGGGAAAGTCCCCCATGGGCGGCCAGACCAGGCGCAATGCCCCCCGGTCGGTGGTCGTCGCCGTGGGGCGGGGAAGCGTCTCGGGCAGATCGATCAGCGCCACTGTGCGCTCGTGCGTCTGCGGATGCCGGCACTTCGGGCAGGCACAGTGATCGCGCAGCCAGAGCCGGTGGAAGTCCGCGCGGAAACCGTCGTCCCAGACCAGCTCCAGCCCGGTATCGTTGTGCGCCACGTGTGCCAGGCGTCGCGGGTCGGCGTAGTCCGCCAGCTCGCCCATGTCGACTACGGTCTCAGTGTCCATCTTGGTGGCCTCGTCCGGGTCTGTCTGTGTGGGTGTGCCGTTGGCGGGGTAGTGAAACGCGGCGACAAAGGAGGCGGCAAACGATTTATACCGCTACAATGACCCCGATTTTCTTATGACCCGTTTATCCAACCATGTCCCGAGCACTTCCGCCCGCCCAGGCACTGCACGCCTTCGACGCCGCCGCCCGGCACATGAGCTTCACCGAGGCGGCGAGGGAGCTCGGAGTGACGCAGGCCGCGATCAGTCAGCGCATCCGAGTGCTGGAGCACAGCGTCGGCCAGCCGCTGTTCGTGCGGCACCCGCGTGGACTGGAGCTCACGGCCGCCGGCCGCTCGTTCGTACCCGCCGTGCGCGAGGCCTTCGAGCGCCTGACGATGGGCGTCATGGAGGCATTCGGACCGACCCGGGGCGAAGGCACACTCACCCTTCGCGCCACCCCGGGGTTCATCGCCCTGTGGCTCGCCCCCCGGCTCCCCCGGTTCCAGGCCGAACACCCCGAGATCACGCTGCGCCTGACCACGGCGGTGTGGCCGTCGGACTTCGGCGGCGAGGGATCGGATCTCGAGGTGCGCTACGGTCGCGGCGGTTGGCACGACGTGCTTTGCCTGCGGCTGACCGAGGAACGGATCGCGCCGGTCTGCCGTCGCGGGATGGCTCTCGGGCTGGAGACGCCGGCGGATATGGCCGGTCTCACGCTGATTCACGCCGTCGGATTCGAGACCGGCTGGCCCCGGTGGCTGGCCACCGTGGGCGAGCCGGCGCTGATCGACCGCAACCCGGCGCTGCTGTGCGACACCATGGACGACGTGCAGGCGCTTGCCGTTCAGGGCTCGGGCATCGCCATGGGCCGCAGCAGTCTCGTCTCCGCGGCACTCGCCGACGGGCGGCTGGTCGCCCCGTTCGATCACTGGGTCAGCGCCGACGAGGCGTTCCACCTGACACGCCCGCGGCAATTCTCCCCGCGGCCGGAGACGGCGGCGTTCTGGGAGTGGATGCGCCGCGAGATCCACGCACCGGACGATACCGTCGCTCCCGACGGCGGTAACGGACCCGGCTTGCGGACCGGGTAGCAGCGGGAACGACGCCGATGCGGCACCTCCCGCCGGCCGGCGGTCCCCACAGTCGCCGCCTCCCCCGCGGGCATCGCCGGACGCCTCCGGGCGAACGATTCGCGGCGGACCTGGCAGGGATACCGGCTGCGAGGAGCCGCCGACCTACGGCAAAGGCTGAACCGCTTTAAGCGCGGGCAGATACCGTCTCGCGGATCAAGCGATTTGCGGACTTTAGGGTGTCTGGTCCTTGATGACGCCGAAGCAGATGGGGACGGGCTTGCGCATGGCCGCCCCAGGGCGGCCATGCTGGCGTTGCCCCGACTGCGCAGGCACTGGCAAAACGCGCGCACACCGGGTTTGCGAGGTCGGCCGCTCACGGTAGTCGACGTTGCCGACACGGCAGGCGGGGATGTTGGCTGCCAGGAGCAGCCAACCTACGGGAACTCGCGTAGGTCGTGCGCCGCAGGCGTGCGACATTCCGGCGCGGTCATTGAAGATGTCGCACACGGCACGCGGCCGTGCACGACCTACCGGTCTGTCTGGAGCGGCCAACCCGCGCGGCCTGTCACCGCCCGGGATTACTGCCGTAGATCGGTTGCTCGAAGGCAACCGACAATCACCGGAAGAGGGGCGAGCAGAGGGCGTGGCCCCCCGGCGGATACGCCGTGGCGTGTCGGGCCCCGCCATGTGGGTATCGCTGAACCGCGGTGAACCCGGGTGGTCCGTGCGCCTCAGGCGTGCGATGTTCCGCGCGAATGCCGGTGCAATCACTGCCATGAACAGGCCTATGGCCGTCGGGAGGCGGGACGGCGCCGGCTTGCCGGTCACCGTCGGCAACCCTTTCCCGGCAAAATGCGATAAACCAAAAAAAATGACCGGACCCGATTGGGTCCGGTCAAAGGGCCTCGCCGAAGGCGACGCCCGTCCCCGTGGTCGTTGCCGTTATGCGCGCCGCCTCATGGCCTCTTCGAGGGGCGGCGCCGCCCGGAACAGAAATGCAATGCTCGTGCCATGGTGTCGGAGTTCGTCGTCCGCGTGCTCATCGATCACACAGGAGTGCTCATCGAAGCCCAGCGGACGGCAGCGCCCCAGCGCCTCGTCACGGCTGTCCGCACGGACCTTGACCATCTGCGGGGCGTGCTCGTTGCGCGAGCTGCTGACGAGATACCAGTGGGCCATGATTCCGGCCTCCTTTCGTCCGTTTCGACACGGCCCTAACCATAACCCACTTTGTTGCGTCGCAGCATACAAGGTGCTGTGATTGCAAGTCACTGAATGTTCTAAACACGTGCAAGACCGCGGTGCAATCGCACCAAAAGACGACACGGCATGGGCCGCCCTGCCCCCGCTTTTTCGGCCAGGGAAGGAGGGAACACCGCAGCAGCGACACCGGCAGTCACGGGACGGGGCCAGCCTACGGCCGGTGTCCGTACCCGTGAATAACCTTCTCAGGGGGGATCGTGTTTCAGCGGCCGGAGAGATTCGGCGCAGGGCGTGTTCGTACTGGCTGGCCCACACCGAGGCAAGGCCCCGGGAACCAACGGGTATGGCTACCCGCTGCCCGGGAAGACAGGATCGGGGCCCGGGCGGGCGAAGAGGAAGCCCTGTAGATAGTCCACACCGTGCTCTACGAGCCAGTCCCGCTCGCCGGGCGTCTCGATGCCCTCGGCGATCACCTCGATGCCAAGCCCGGCGGCGATGTCGATAAGACCGCGGAGGATGGCCTGACGGCTCGGGTCCCCGTCGACCCCCTGGACCAGCTCCATGTCGAGCTTCACGAAGTCCGGGTGCAGTCGCTGGAGGAGGTTGAGTGAGCTGTAGCCCGCGCCAAGGTCGTCCAGGGCGACCCGGAAGCCCGCGTCACGGTAGACCTCGAGGATACTCAGCAGTCGCTGCGAGTCCTCGACGTGGTCGCTCTCCACCACTTCGAAAACGAACGTCTCCGGCGCACGCTCGATACGCCGGGTCGCCTCGATGGTGCTCCGCAGGCAGTAGGCCGGGTCATAGATGGCGGTCGGATTGAAGTTGATGAACAGCGGCGTATCCCGGGACAGCCGGGCGGAGGCCTCGACCGCCGCCAGCCGGGCCGCCCGGTCCAGCTGGAACATCAGCTGGGCGGTACGCGCCGTGCCGAACATCCGTCCCGGGGGGATGGTCTCACCGTCGGCGCCCCGCCCGCGCGCGAGCGCCTCGAAGGCGAATACCGACAGTCCGGCACCGTGGTTGCGCATGATGGGCTGGAAATGGCTCGCCAGCCGGCCGTCGTCGATGAGATCGAGCAGCCAGCTTCCAGCGGCAAGCGCGCACAGGACCTGCAGTGAACGTGCCCGGGCGAGTCCGGCGGCATCAAGGGTCTCGCCCCGACCCTGGAACACCGCAAGGCAATCCCGCTGCTCCGCCGCGGACAGCGCCTGCTGGAAGCCATCGAGTAGCCCGGCGAGGCCGTCCGCGGGTACCTGGAAGGCGACCACGTCGCGCTCGCGGCGGGCCCCCTCGACACCGTGCTCCCGCGCCGCACCCTCCAGCTTGCCCCGGGTATGGGGCATGGGCACGGCGACGAAAAGCTCGCCGTCGCCCGCCGGCAGCGGCGCCGGGACGCCATCACAGAAACTGCAGCTCATGATGATCGATCAAATCCGCATCGGGCCGGCCACCCGGCCGCACAACCCGAAAAGACGATAACGGGCACGGCCCGTTACTCCCGGTGCCTTTATGCCGGCCACCGGCGGGTACGTCAACCGCATACCCGCCGGCGGCCGCGGCGGGGTCAGCCGGTCTTGTCCAGCTCCGACTCCAGCTCCGGCAGCGCCTCGAAGAGGTCGGCGACGAGGCCATAGTCGGCGATCTCGAAGATCGGCGCCTCCTCGTCCTTGTTGATCGCCACCACCACCTTCGAGTCCTTCATGCCGGCGAGGTGCTGGATCGCCCCGCTGATGCCCACCGCGATATAGAGCTTGGGCGCGACAATCTTGCCGGTCTGACCGACCTGGTAGTCGTTGGGCACGAAACCGGCGTCCACCGCCGCCCGCGAGGCACCGACGGCGGCGCCGAGGCGGTCCGCGATGCGTTCGATGAGCTGGAAGTTCTCGCCGGAACCCAGCCCCCGTCCGCCGGAGACAACGATCTCGGCGGCGGTGAGCTCGGGGCGGTCGGAGCTGGTAAGCGACTCGTCGACGAATTCCGCGATGTCGGCGTGGGGCATCGCCTCGAGGGACTCCACCGCGGCACTGCCGCCTTCGGTGGCCGCCGGGTCGAAGCCGGTGGCTCGCACGCTCACCACCTTGATCGCGTCCTGGCTCTGTACGGTGGCAATGGCGTTACCGGCGTAGATGGGACGGCGGAAGGTATCCGCCGACTCGACGCCGACGATGTCCGAGACCATGGCCACGTCCAGCCCGGCAGCCACCCGCGGCAGGAAATTCTTGCCGAAGGTGCTTGCGGGGGCGAGCACGTGGGAGTAGCCCCGGGCCAGCTCGGTGACCAGCGCGGCCATGTCCTCCGCGGTGGGGTGCTCGTAGTGCGGCGCCTCGCTGTGCAGCACCCGCGCGACGCCGGGCAGCGCGGCGGCCGCGTCGGCGACGCTGCGGCAGTCGTGGCCGGCGACGAGCACGTCCACGTCGCCACCGATCTCGGCGGCGGCGGTGACGGTGGAGAGGGTGCCCTGCCCGAGGGCGGCGTTGTCGTGTTCGGCGATGATCAGCACGTTGGCCATGGTCAGATCACCTTCGCTTCATTGCGGAGTTTCTCCACCAGCTCGGCGACGCTGGCGACCTTGACGCCGCCCTGGCGCTTGGGCGGCTCGGCGACGTTGAGCGTGGTCAGTCGCGGGGCGAGATCCACGCCCAGCTCGCCGGCATCGATGACGTCGAGCTGCTTCTTTTTGGCCTTCATGATGTTGGGCAGCTTCACGTACCGCGGCTCGTTCAGGCGCAGGTCAGTGCTCACCACCGCCGGCAGTTTCAGGCGCACGGTCTGCGTGCCGCCGTCCACCTCGCGGTTCACGGTCACGGCGTCGTCGCCGAGCTCCACGCCGCAGGCGAAGGTACCCTGCCCCCAGCCGAGCAGCGCGGCGAGCATCTGCGCGGTCTGGTTGGCATCGTCGTCGATGGCCTGCTTGCCCGCGATCACCAGGCCGGGCTGCTCGCGCTCGACCAGCGCCGCCAGCGCCTTGGCCACGGCCAGCGGCTGCAGCGCTTCATCGGTGGCGACCAGGATGGCGCGGTCGGCGCCCATCGCGAGCGCCGTGCGCAGGGTCTCCTGGCTACTCTGCTCGCCCAGAGAGACGGCGACGATCTCCTCGACCCTGCCGGCCTCCTTGAGCCGCACCGCCTCCTCGACGGCGATCTCGTCGAAGGGGTTCATGGAATGCTTGACATTGGCGGTCTCCACCCCGGAGCCGTCTGCCTTGACGCGGACCTTGACGTTGTAGTCCACCACCCGTTTGACCGGGACCAGTACCTTCATGATCGCTCCCGTCCCAATGGTTTTTCCGCTTGCTTCGCCGGCGTGGCATCCACCGGCCTCTCGTCCTCGGGGGTAAGAATAACCCCTTATGGCACCCGCCTACCGAGAGCGGTTTCCTCTGGCTATAAGCAGTGCCGGTTCTACCCCCTGCTTACACCCGCCGGGGGTGCGGACACCTGCCCGGGAACGACACCGCGTGTGGCGCGCACGCCATCAGGCGTAATCGCGCTGGTCGTCGATGACCTTGCCATCATTCGCCAACTCGCCCGGTGCGACCAGTGCCACCTCGCCACGCAGTTTACACAACTCGCGGATGCTCTCGCCCACGGCGCCGGCCAGCGCCGTGTCCTCGGGCTGAGCCGTCTCGCAGTAGAGGGTCATCACGTCGCGGTGGTCCTCGCGGGTGACGACCAGGCGGGTGCGCCCGAGCGCCGGGTGACGGCGGGCGACGGCATCCACCTGGGAGGGGTGCACGAACATCCCGCGCACCTTCGCGGTCTGGTCGGCGCGACCCATCCAGCCGCGGATCCGGCGATTAGTACGTCCGGTGGGGCACGCCCCGGGCATCACCGCGGAGAGGTCGCCGGTGGCGAAGCGGATCAGCGGATAGTCGGGATTGAGGGTGGTCACCACCACCTCCCCGACCTCGCCCTCCGGCACCGGTTCGCCGGTGCCGGGACGCACGATCTCGACGATCACGTCCTCATCGACCACCAGCCCCTCCCGCGCGGCGGTCTCGTAGGCGATGAGCCCGAGGTCCGCAGTGCCGTAGCACTGGTGCACCTCGATGCCCCGCTCGCGGAAGCGCTCCACCAGCGACGGCGGCAGCGGCTCGGCGGTCACCAGGCCGTGGCTGAGCGAATCCACCCGTTCGCCGAGCTCGTCCGCCTTCTCCAGCAGGATGTTCAGGAACGACGGCGTGCCGGTGTAGTAACGCGGACGCAGCTGGGCCATGGCCCGGACCTGCAGCTCTGTCTGCCCCGTGCCCGCCGGGAAGACGGGGCAGCCGAGCGCGGCGGCGGCGCTGTCGAACATCGAGCCCGCGGGCGTGAAGTGATAGGCAAAGGTGTTGTGTACCAGCCCGCCACCGCGGCGGAAACCGGCGGCCGTCATCGCCCGGCCGAAGCGCCAGAAGTCCTCGCGCCGGGTCTGGGGCTCGTAGATCGGGCCCGGCGACTGGAAGACCCGCAGTGTGGCCTCGTGGCCGACCGCCGTAAGGCCGCCGAACGGGGGCTCGGCCTGCTGGCGCTCGATGAGCTCGGACTTGCGCAGCACCGGCAGCCGGGCCAGCGCCGCCGCGTCGGTGATGTCGCCGGCGTCGATGCCGGCCAGGCTCTCGGTGTAGTGCGCGGCATTCGCCTGGGCATTGCGGATCTGGGCCGGCAGGGCCTCGGCGATGGCCGCCGCCCGCGCCTCGGTGGTACGCGTCTCGCGCTCGTCGTAGTGCTCGCTCATCGCGCCTCCCGGTTCACAGCCAGCGCTTGCGGCGCTTGTAGCTCTTGAGGTTCTTGAACGACCGCCGCTCCTCGCCGCCACCGAGATAGGACTCCTTGACGTCCTCGTTGTTCATCAGCGCCTCGCGGCTACCATCGAGCACGATCTTGCCGTTCTCCATGATGTAGCCGTAGTCGCACATGCGCAGCGCGAAGTTGGCGTTCTGCTCGACCAGCAGCATGGTCAGGCCCTGTTCGCGGTTGATACGCCCGATGATGGCGAACACCTCCTTGACCAGCAGCGGCGACAGCCCCATCGAGGGCTCGTCGAGCAGCAGCATCTTCGGCCTCGCCATGAGGGCACGGCCGATGGCGAGCATCTGCTGCTCACCGCCGGAGAGGTAGCCGGCCAGTCCGCCGGAGCGCTCGCGCAGGCGCGGGAAGTACTCGAAGACCATCTCCATGTCGGCGCGGATACCCTCCTTGTCCCGGCGCGTGAACGCGCCCAGGCGGAGGTTCTCGACCACGGTCATGTCCTCGACGATGCGCCGGCCCTCCATCACCTGGAAGATGCCCCGGCGCACGATCTCCTCGGGCGGACGGTTGCTGATGGTCTCGCCCTCGAACTCCACGCTGCCGCGGGTGACCTCGCCGTCCTCGGTCCGCAGCAGCCCGGAGATGGCCTTGAGGGTGGTGGACTTGCCCGCCCCGTTCGCCCCGAGCAGCGCCACGATCTGCCCCTTGGGGACCTCCAGCGAGACCCCGCGCAGGACCAGGATGACGTCGTCGTAGACGACCTCGACGTTGTTCACCGCCAGTACCGGTGCCGCAGTGGCCGCCCCCGCCGGTTGTGACATGACGCTTCCCCCTCGCTGTTGATGGGTGCCGCCGGGGCGAACGCCCCGGCGGCGGTGCGGCTTACCAGCCGAGCCAGTCCTCGCGGCGCGGCAGATCGACGGTGGTGAGCTTCTCCAGCGAGAAGTCGCCGTCACCCTTCCAGTGGTTCTGGTAGACCATGACCTGGGTGGTGCCGCGATGGTTCTCCGGGGTCCAGGTGTGGGGCAGGCACACGCCCTCCATCCCCTCGGGAACGTGGTCGCTCATGCTCTCCAGCGCCGCCTTCACGTTCGGCCCGGTGATCTCGCCGTCCTCGGCGGCCATCTCCATGGCGTCGCGCATGAAGTACACCGAGCACACGCCGCGCATGTAGTGCAGGGCGCGCTCGCCGCCGCCGGACATCTCCGAGATCGCCTCGATCGTCTTCATGCCCGGGACATCGGCACCCCACTGGGCGGCGCCCACCGGGAAGACGATGCCGTCACCGGCCTTGCCCGCGGCGGGCGCGGCCAGCTCGTCGAAGCCCCAGACGTTGGAGACGAACTGCACGTCGGTACCCACGGTGTCGCAGGCCTTGAGCAGCGAGATGTTGGAACCGGAGGTGTTGGCCAGGTAGGCGTAATCCGCCCCGGACTCCTTCAGCGACAGGCACTGCGCCTTGAAGTCACCGGGCGAGAGCGAGTAGACGATCGGATTGAGCACCTCGAAGCCCTGGTTCTTGGCATACTCGGTGCAGGCCGCCTTGGGGGCGTTCGGGTACGGGTGATTGTCCCCCATATGCACCCACTTGGGCTTGCCCTCGCCCCCCTTGCTCTCCCAGTCGTCCTTCGCCCAGGACACCATGGCGCGGCAGCCGTCGGTGTAGGACGGGCCGTAGAAGAAGTTGTACGGCGCCGCCGACTTGGTGTGCTCCGACTTGCCGGTGGGGTCGGTGAGGTGGCCGGAGTAGGAGGCGGACATGTACACGATCTTGTCCCGGGCGACGAAGCGCACCAGCGCCTCGGTGTCCGCGGTGCCCCAGCCCTGGATCACCGGCGGATCGTAGGAGCTGGTCCACTGCTTGTAGGCGGCGATAGCCCGTGGTGCCTCGTAGGAGTAGTCCACGGTGTGCCGCTCGAGGGTCCGCCCGTCGATACCCCCCTGCTCGTTGATGTAGGCCATGGCGTCCTCGATGCCCTGGCCGTAAACCTTGCCCACCGCCGAGGTCGGGCCGGTGTAGGCGGCGAGATGGCCGACGTGGATGGGCTCGGCGGCGGCGACGCCGCTCGCCAGCCCCACGGCCGCGGCCGCCGTGATCGCGAGGGTCATGCTGCGCATCATGCTTCTCTCTCCTCCAGTGCCTTGTTGGCGCTTTTATGGCGGGGCCGGGGCCCCTTGTGGCCCCGGCGAACCGCCGGGACCGCTTCCTGCTAGTAGGAAAACGGGTAGAGCTTCCAGTACGCCTTGATCAGCTTCCAGCGGTGCGCGAGCCCGTCCGGCTCGAAGATCAGGAACAGCACGATCGCCAGGCCCACAGCCATCTCCTTGAGATAGGCCAGCCCCTGGCTGAAGCCCGGGAAGAACTGGCTGACCACGCCGGCGGTGCCGTCCATGACCTCCGGCAGCAGCACCATGAAGGCGGTGCCCATCAGGGTGCCCATCACCGAGCCCAGCCCGCCGATGATGATCATCCCGAGGAACTGGATGGACAGCAGGATGGTGAAGCCCTCCGCGGAGACGAAGCCCAGATAGTGGGCGAACAGCGCCCCGCCGATGCCGGCGTAGAACGAGGACACGCCGAAGGCGAGGATCCGGTACTTGGTCAGGTTGATCCCCATGATCTCGGCGGAGAGATAGTGATCGCGCACCGCCACGAAGGCGCGGCCGTCGCGGCTGCGCAGCAGGTTCGCGCCCAGCAGGTACATCACCACCACGAACGCCAGCACCAGGTAGAAATAGCTCTGATCCGTGCTGAAGGTATAGCCGAACAGCGACATCGGGTCGGCCAGCGCCCCCGACGAGCCGCCGGTGAACCACGCCGCGCGGTTGAAGAAATCCTCCAGGATGAACTGCGCGGCGAGCGTCGCGATGGCGAGGTACAGCCCCTTGATGCGCGCGGCGGGCACGCCGACGATCATCCCCACCGCGGTGGTCATCACCCCCGCCAGCGGGATGCACAGGATCACCGGCAGTCCGGTGGTATTGTTCAGCCACGCCGAGGCGAAGGCACCGAAGCCGAAGAACGCGGCATGCCCCAGCGAGATCTGGCCGGAGAAGCCCACCAGGATGTTCAGCCCCAGCGCGGCGATGCCGTAGTAGCCGATCTGGATGAGCAGGTTGAGGTAATAGGCGTTCAGGAACAGCGGCGCCAGCACCAGGACCAGCACCCCGGCGATGGCGAAGTTCCGCGACATCGGGGTTGGGAAGATGGTGGTATCCGCCCGGTAGCTGGTCCGGAACTCGCCGCAGCGCATGCTGTCCGCGCTCAAAGCCATGCCGACTCTCCTCCTCGGCCCCGGCGTCCATGGTGCCGGGGCGTTTTACTGTGGCGCGCGCCTACACGCGCTCGATGTCGCGGGTACCGAACAGCCCGTAGGGCTTGATCATCAGGATCGCCACGAGCACGTAGAAGGGCACGATCTCGTAGAGATTGCCCCACTCCAGCCACTGGCTGTCCACGAACTGCGCGACGTTCTCCAGGATGCCGATGATCAGCCCACCGGCGATGCCGCCGACGATAGAGTCCAGCCCGCCGACGATGGCGGCGGGGAAGACCTTGATGCCGTAGAACGACAGCGCCGAGGACACGCCGTTGACCATGCCGATGACCACGCCCGCGAGCGAGGAGACCATCGCCGAGATCGCCCAGGACAGGGCGAAGACGTGCTTCACCGAGATCCCGAGGCTCTGCGCGACCTGCTGGTCGAAGGCGGTGGCCCGCATCGCCAGGCCCATGCGCGAGTATTTGAAGAACCAGAAGAAGCCCACCATGATCGCCAGCGAGATCACCAGGCTCATGATGTAGGCGGGCTGGACGTTGAGCCCGAGGATGGTCACCGAGTCGACGGAGAACACCTCCGGGAACGGCTTCACGAACTCGCCGAAGATCCACGACAGCAGTGCCTGGAAGAAGATCGACAGCCCGATGGTGAGCATGATCACCGAGATGATCGGCTCGCCGATCATCGGCCTGAGCACCACCACCTGGAGCAGCACGCCGAAGGCGAACATGAACGCCAGCGTCACCAGGAAGCCCAGCCAGAACGGCAGCCCGAACTTCACCAGCAGCGCCCAGCATACCCACGCGCCGATCAGCAGGAACTCGCCCTGGGCGAAGTTCACCACCTGCGTGGACTTGTAGATGAGCACGAAGCACATCGCGACCACGCCGTAGAGCGTGCCGACGATGACCCCGTTGACGAGCAGCTGACCGAGCAGTTCCCAGTTCATCCCTCTCTCCTCCTGTCGGGGTCAGGCCGCGCCGGCGGCGCGATTCTCGCCGGCGGCGGACGGCACGCCATCGTCCGGTGCCAGGTCGACGAGGCGCAGGTCCGTGCGGATCCGCGAGGTGGTACCGTCCTGGAAGGTAATGACAGTATCCACGTGCACCTGATCGTCACCGCCGTAGACCGCCTCGATGATGTCGCTGTACTTCTCCTGGATCACACCCCGGCGGACCTTGCGGGTGCGCGTGAGCTCGCCGTCATCCGGGTCCAGCTCCTTGTAGAGCAGCAGGAACTTGCGGATGCGCTGCCACTCCGGGAGCGTCGCGTTGACCTGCTCCACCTCCGAGCGGATGAGGTCGTAGACCTCCGGCTGCGCCGACAGATTGGTGTAGTTGGTGAACGCGACCCCGCGCTGCTCGGCCCACTTGGCCATGATCCCGTAGCGGATGCAGATCATCGCGGCGAGATAGGGCCGCTCGTGACCGAGGATCACCGCCTCGGCGATGAACGGCGAGAACTTGAGCTTGTTCTCAATGAACATCGGCGAGTAGCGATCGCCCCGGGAGGTGGTGGCCAGGTCCTTGACCCGGTCGATTACCACCAGGTGGCCGTTGCTCTTCTTGAAGTAGCCGGCGTCGCCGGTGTACATCCAGCCGTCCTCGATGTCCTCGGCGGTGGCCTTCTCGTTCTTGTAGTAGCCGAGGAACATGCCGCTGTTGCGGGCCACGATCTCCCCGACCCCGTTCTCGTCGGCGTTGTCGATACGCACGTCGGCGTTGTCGAAGGGCACGCCCACCGTGTCGTAATCGATGTCGTCGCCGCGGTGGATGGTGTAGGCACCGGCGAGCTCGGTCTGGCCGTAGAGCTGGCGCAGCGGCACGCCCATGGCCAGGAAGGACTTGAACGTGTCCGGACCCAGCGCCGCACCGCCGGTGGCCGCCGAGCGCAGGTAGGTGAAGCCGAGACGGTCCTTGAGCGCACGGAAGAGGATCCAGTGGGCGAGCCGCGAGTGCTCGCCGCGCTCCACCGCCTCCATGCCGAGTCGCATGCCGGCGTCGTACATCCGGCGTTTGAACGGCGAGGCCTCCATCATCCGCGCCTTCACGTCGGCGGCGATGGTCTCCCAGACCCGGGGCGCGAGGAGCACGAAGTTCGGGCCGATCTCGCGCAGGTCGGCCATCATGGTCTCGGTGGCCTCGACGAAGTTCACCGTGATCCGGCTGAGCAGCGACTGCGCCACGGCGTAGACCTGCTCCATGATCCACGGCAACGGCAGCACCGAGACGTAGTTGTCGTCGGGAAATTTCGGGTCGGCGCGGAGATAGGCCAGGCAGTGATCCAGGAAGGGCCCCGCCTGCATCATCGAGAGCTTGGGCTTGGAGGTCGTGCCCGATGTGGTGATCAGCATGGCCACGTCCTCGCCCCGGCCGGCGGCGAGCATCTCCTTGTACAGGCCAGGCCGCTCACGCTCCAGCGCCTCGGCGCGTTCGAAGAGCTCGTCCTGGCTGATCAGCCGCGGGTCGTCGTACTTACGCATGCCGCGGGGATCGTGGTAGACGATATGGCGCACGCAGGGGCATTGCTCGGTGATCTCCAGCGCCTTGTCCACCTGCTCCTCGTCCTCGCACATCACCAGCGGCGCCTCGGCGTAGTTGATGAGGTAGGCCACCTCGTCGTTGAGGCTGTCCTGGTACATGCCGAGACTCATCGCGCCGATGGCGTGGGCGCCGACCTCGCAGTGCACCCACTCCGGGCGGTTGCCGCCGATGATGCACACGGTCTCGCCACGCTCCACGCCCAGGGCGTGCATACCCAGGGCAAAGCGCCGCACGGCGGTGTCGTAGTCCCGCCAGGTGTATTCGTTCCAGATGCCGAACTCCTTCTCGCGCATCGCCACCTCGTCGCCCCAGTGCGCCGCGTTGTAGGCGACCAGCTTGGGGAAGGTGTCGTGATGCCGGATGTCCGGCAGCTCCATCGCACGCTCAGCCATCAGGCCACCTCCGCGTCGCTGTCCTCGCCCAGGTACGCCTCGCGCACCCGCGGGTTCGCCATGATCGTCTCCGGGGCGCCGTCGGCTATGACCTCGCCGAAGTCGAGCACCACGACACGGTGGGAGAGGTCCATGACCACGCCCATGTCGTGCTCGATCATGATCACCGTGATCCCCCACTCCTCGTTGAGGTCCACGATGTAGCGGGCCATATCCTCCTTCTCCTCGTGGTTCATTCCCGCCATGGGCTCGTCGAGGAGGATCAGCCGCGGGCGCAGCGCCACGGCACGGGCGAGCTCGACACGCTTGCGCAGCCCGTAGGAGAGCGTGCCCGCCACGGACTTGCGGATATGCGCGATCTCGAGGAAGTCGATGATGTCCTCGACCTGGGCGCGGTGGTCGAGCTCCTCGCGGCGGGCGCCGGTGAGCCAGTACAGCGAGCCGGTGAAGAAGTTGTTCCGGAGGTGGTGGTGGCGCCCGACCATGATGTTGTCGAGCACGCTCATGTGGTCGTAGAGCGCCAGGTTCTGGAAGGTCCGGCCGATACCCATCTCGCAGCGGCGGTTCGGCCGCAGGCGGGTGACGTCGGTGCCGTCGAACCGGACCCTGCCCTGCTGCGGGTGGTAGCGCCCGGAGATGCAGTTCAGCAGCGAGGTCTTGCCGGCGCCGTTCGGACCGATGATCGAGAACATCTCGTTCTCGCGCACGTCGAGGCCGACGTTACGCAGCGCCTTCACACCGCCGAACGACAGCGTGATGTCGTCGACGTTCAGGATGACATCGCCGATCCCGGATTCAGCCATGCCGAACTCCCCTGTCTGTGGCGGCCTCGGCCGCCTGTCATGTCTCCGGGAGAGGCATGCCCGCGAACCCACCCCGCGGGGCCGGGGCCGGCGCGCTGGAACGGTGCGCCCCGTCGGCGGCCCGCCGGCCCGCAACGCGGGACGGGCCCCTGGCCGGACCGCGGCCGGACCTCTCCTCCTCCTGTCGGCGGGACGGGTTATGGTCTCGAAGGGTCCGCCCTCTGCCGATGATTGGAGGTTACGTTTACGTAAACGTTAATTCAACCCCGAAAAACGCCCCGGGGAACGGCCGGCGCCACACCGGGGCGCCACCGCTCCGCGCCCCGCCACGCACCGCCTACCGCGGCGCCATCCGGATGGCGCCGTCGAGCCGGATCACCTCACCGTTGAGCATCACGTTCTCGCAGATGTGGCGCACCAGCGCGGCATATTCCGCCGGCCGCCCGAGACGCGGCGGGAACGGCGTCTGCTCGCCGAGGCTCTCGCGCACCTTCTCGGGCAGACCTGCCATCATGGGCGTCTCGAATATCCCCGGCGCAATGGCCATCACCCGGATCCCGCGGTCGGCGAGATCCCGCGCCAGGGGCAGAGTCAGCCCCGCCACGCCGGCCTTGGAGGCGGCATAGGCCGCCTGCCCCACCTGGCCGTCGAAGGCCGCTACCGAGGCAGTGTTGATGACCACACCACGCTCGCCCTCGGCGTCCGGTTCATTGTCCGCCATGGCCGCCGCGGCAACACGCAGGCAGTTGAAGCTGCCCACCAGGTTGATCTGCACCACCCGGGCGAAGCTCTCCAGCCCGTGAGGGTCGCCGTCGCGGTTCAGCACCCGCTCGCCGTGGACCACGCCGGCGCAGTTCACCAGCCCGTGCAAAGCGCCGAAGGCCTCGCGGGCCTTTGCCACCGCCGCGGTGACCGCCGCCTCGTCGGTAACGTCCGCCTCGCAGGCCACGGCGGCATCGCCGAGCTCCTGCGCCAGGGCCGCCAGGGCCTCACCGTTGAGGTCGGCGAGCACCACCCGGGCACCACACCCCACAAGCTCCCGCGCCGTCGCCCCACCGAGACCCGAACCCGCCCCGGTAACCAGGAACACCTTTCCGTCCAGCCGCATCGTTTTGCTCCCCACGCGCCCGCGGGCGCTTGCCTTTAATATGTCAATCCTCGAAGCCCGCCAGGATTAACGCGCAACGAGGCCCACTAAATTGACGTTAACGTAAACGTAACTAGAATGGTTCGGGCAGTCGAGAGTCCCGGCCGCGGGACCATGGGCCGGGCCGACACGCCGCGGCTCACGCGACCGGAGGAGAGGCGGCACCGCCACCGCGCGGCGCCCGGCATAACCATACAGGTGTCCCCATGACTCGAACCGTCCCCCTTTTCCTGGAAGGCCGCTTCGTCGACAGCGAGGCGAGCGAGTGGATCGACGTCACCAACCCGGCCACGGACGAGGTGATCGCCCGCGCCCCCGTGACCACCGATGACGAAATGGCCCGGGCCATCGCCTCGGCCAAAGAGGCCCAGAAGGCATGGGCCGACGTCTCCGTATCCGAGCGGGCCCGCTACGTGATGCGCTACCAGGCGCTGCTCAAGGAGCACCACGACGAGCTCGCCGGCATCCTCGCCGAGGAGACCGGCAAGACCTTCGCGGACGCCAAGGGCGACGTCTGGCGGGGCATCGAGGTGGTCGAGCACGCCATGGGCGTGCCCACGCACCTGATGGGCGAGGCCATGGCCCAGGTCGCCGGCGGCGTGGACACCACCAGCTGGACCGAGCCCCTCGGCGTGTGCGCCGGCATCACGCCGTTCAACTTCCCGGCCATGATCCCGTTGTGGATGTATCCGCTGGCGGTCGCCTGCGGCAACAGCTTCGTGCTCAAGCCCTCGGAGCAGGATCCGCTGACGCCCATGCGCCTCGCCGAGCTGTGGCAGGAGGCGGGCTTCCCCGAGGGCCTGCTGCAGATCGTGCACGGGCGCAAGGAGCAGGTGGACACCCTGCTCACCCACCCGGACATCAAGGCGGTGTCATTCGTCGGCTCCGCCCACGTGGGCCAGCACATCTACCGCACGGCGACCGACCACTTGAAGCGTGTGCAGTGCATGGTCGGCGCCAAGAACCATTCCGTGGTGATGCCGGACGCCAACCGCGAGCAGACGGTCAACGCCCTCGTGGGTGCGGCCTGCGGCGCCGCCGGCCAGCGTTGCATGGCGATCTCCGTGGTGGTGCTCGTCGGCGAGGAGACCCGCGACTGGGTCGACGACCTCAAAACCGGCTTCGAGAAGACCCGCCCGGGCGTGACTGGCGACGCCGGGGCCGCCTACGGTCCGCTGATCAGCCGCGCCGCCAAGGAGCGCGTGGAGCGCATCATCGGCACGGCGGAGTCCGAGGGCGCCTCGCTGCTGCTCGACGGCCGCGGCTACCAGGTCGACGGCTACCCGGACGGCTACTGGGTCGGGCCGACACTGATCGACAACGTCACCGCCGCGATGAGCTGCTACCGCGAGGAGATCTTCGGGCCGGTGCTCAACGTCGTCCACGTCGATACCCTCGACGAGGCAATCGAGTTCGTGAACGCCAACCCCTACGGCAACGGCACCTCGATCTTCTCCGACTCCGGGGCCGCGGTGCGCAAGTACCGCCGGGAGTGCGAGGTCGGGCAGATCGGCGTGAACATCCCGATTCCCGTGCCGCTGCCGTTCTTCTCGTTCACCGGCGGCAAGGGCTCGTTCTACGGCGACCTCCACGCCTACGGCAAGGACGCGGTGCGCTTCTACACCGAGACCAAGACGGTCATCGAGCGGTGGTTCGAGTCGGACATCCCCGACGGCCACGGCCCGAACATGACCATCAACCTGGGCTGAAGGGAGACACGCCCATGGACTTCTCCCTGAACGACGAGCAGACCGCCTTCCAGGAGGCCGCGCGGGAGTTCGCCGCCAACGAGCTCGCCCCCAACGCCGCGCGCTGGGACGCGGAGTGCCACTTCCCCAAGGACGTGCTCGCCCATGCCGGCGAGCTCGGCTTCTGCGGCATCTACGCCGACGAGGCCGCCGGCGGTCTCGGGCTGCCGCGGCTGGACGCGGCGATCATCTTCGAGGAGCTCGCCGGCGGCTGCACCTCCACGGCGGCGTTCCTGACCATCCACAACATGGTCACCTGGATGATCACCACCTGGGGCAGCACGTCCGTGGTCGCCGAGTGGGGCGAGGCCCTCACCTCCGGGCAACGCCTGGGCTCGTACTGTCTCACCGAGCCCGGTGCCGGCTCCGACGCCGCCAGCCTGCGCACCAGCGCCCGCCGCGACGGCGACCACTACGTGCTCAACGGCGGCAAGGTTTTCAGCTCCGGCGCCGGCGACACCGACGTGCTCGTGGTCTTCGCCCGCACCGGCGGCGAGGGTCCCGGCGGGATCTCGGCGTTCGCGGTGCCCGCGGACCTGAAAGGCATCTCCTACGGACGCAAGGAAGAGAAAATGGGCTGGAACAGCCAGCCCACCCGCGCCATCACCTTCGACGACGTGCGCGTGCCCGCGGACAACCTCCTCGCCGAGGAGGGCCACGGCTTCCGCCTCGCCATGAAGGCCCTGGACGGCGGCCGCATCAACATCGCCACCTGCTCGGTGGGCACCGCCCAGGCCGCGCTGGAGGCGGCGAGCCGGTACATGCACGAGCGCCGGCAGTTCGGCCGGCCGCTGGCGGACTTCCAGGCCCTGCAGTTCAAGCTCGCGGACATGGCCACGGAGCTGGTCGCCGCCCGGCAGATGGTCCGCCTGGCCGCGTGGCGGCTCGACCACGGCGACCCGGAGCTGACCACCTACTGCGCGATGGCCAAACGCTTCGCCACCGACGTGGGCTTCCGGGTGTGCAACGAGGCGCTGCAGATCCACGGCGGCTACGGCTACATCCGCGAGTACCCGCTGGAGCGGCACGTGCGCGATACCCGCGTGCACCAGATCCTGGAGGGCACCAACGAGGTCATGCGGCTCATCATCGGCCGCCGCATGCTCGCCGACCACGCCGCGGAGGCAATCCGATGAGCGACCACACCAATCTCACCGTCGAGCGGCGCGGTCACACCGCGGTGGTGACGATGTCCAACCCGCCGGCCAACACCTGGACCCGAGAGGGCCTGATCGACTTCGCCCGCCTGATCGCCGAGCTCAACGCGGACCGCGACGTCTACGCGCTGGTGCTCACCGGCGAGGGCGAGAAATTCTTCTCCGCCGGGGCCGATCTCAAGCTCTTCGCCGACGGCGACGCCGCCGTGGCCGCCGACATGGCCCGGCGCTTCGGCGAGGCCTTCGAGGCCCTCGCGGCCTTCCGCGGCGTCGCCATCGCCGCCGTCAACGGCTTTGCCATGGGCGGCGGCCTGGAGGTGGCGCTGGCCTGCGATATCCGCATCGCCGAGGAGCAGGCGAAACTGGCCCTGCCCGAGGCCAAGGTCGGCCTGCTGCCCTGCGCCGGGGGCACCCAGCGTCTGCCACGGCTGGTCGGCGAGGGCTGGGCCAAGCGCATCATCCTCTGCGGCGAGCAGCTCGACACCGCCACGGCGCTGCGCATCGGCCTGGTGGAGGAATCCGTGGGTCGTGGCGAGGCCCTGGAGCGCGCCCGCACGCTCGCCGGACAGGTCGGCAACCAGAGTCCCACCGCGGTCGCCCACTGCAAGGCCCTGATCGACGGCGCCCAGCGGCGGCCCATGGCGGACAACCTCCCGGACGAGCGCGAACGCTTCGTGCGCCTGTTCGATACCGCCGACCAGCGCGAGGGCGTCGCCGCGTTCCTGGAGAAACGCCCGCCGCAGTGGCGCAACCGCTGAGCCGCACGGCCACCCGCTTCGGGCGTCGCCGGCGACGGTACCGGGACGCGCCCCGCGGCGCGTCCGGCACCGCCCTCCCTCCTTCCGGCTGCCGTCGCGTGGATTGGCATCCGGCCGGCCGGCGGCCACAATGCCCGTCACCGGCGGCCGGGTACGGCCGTCCACCCGATCGCACCAAGGAGCACCGAATGTCCGATCAGCCCGTCATCTTCGAGGAGGTCAGCGCCGCCAACGGCCGCCGCGTGGGCTTCGCGCGCCTGAACGCCGAGAAGGCGCTCAACGCCCTCAATCCCGCCATGATCGCCGCCCTGCGCCCGCAGCTCGAGCGCTGGGCCGATGACCCGGGCATCGCCTGCGTGGTCCTCCACGGCGCCGGCGAAAAGGCCTTCTGCGCCGGCGGCGACGTGGTCGCCACCTACCACGCCATCCAGGAGGCGGAGGGCGGGCGCAGCACCTTCTGCGAGCAGTTCTTCGAGCAGGAGTACCGCCTCGACTACCGCATCCACACCTACCCCAAACCCCTGCTGGTCTGGGGCCACGGCATCGTCATGGGCGGCGGCCTCGGCATGATGGTGGGTGGCAGCCACCGGGTGGTCACCGAGGCCTCGCGCATCGCCATGCCGGAGATCACCATCGGGCTGTACCCGGACGTCGCCGGCACCTGGTTCCTCAACCGCATGCCCGGCCGTGTCGGCCTGTTCCTCGGCCTCACCGGCGCGCGGATGAACCCCGCGGACGCGCTCTACACGAGCCTCGCGGACTACTTCATCACCGCCGAGCACCGCGACGCCATCTTCGCCGCGCTCGCCGACGTGGCCTGGGACGACGACCCCGAGCTCAACCGCGGCCACCTCTCGCTGCTGCTGCGCCGCTTCGCCGACGGCTGCCGCGGCGAGCGCCCGAACTCGAACGTGCTCGAGCACATCGATTTCATCGACCACGTCACCGACCGGCACAGCGTCGCCGGCATCCTCGAGGCCATGCGCGAGAGCAGCCCGGAGGACAAATGGCTGGCCACCGCCACCCGCAACCTGGAGCTTGGCTCCCCGACCTCCGCACGGGTGATCTTCGAGCAGTTCCGCCGCGGTCGCCACCTCTCGCTCAAACAGGTGTTCCGGCGCGAGCTGGCCATGTCCGTGCAGTGCACCCGTCGCCACGACTTCCCCGAGGGCGTCCGCGCCCTGCTGGTGGACAAGGACCAGAACCCGCGATGGAACCCGGCGACCCTCGCCGAAGTGGAGGACAGTCTCGTGGACGCCCATTTCGAGGCCCCCGAGGGGCTCGATCCGTCACCGCTCGACGACCTCCCCGAGTAACCGCCCGGGAGGTCCCCACGGTACCGGGCCCGGCGCGTCCGCGGCCTCCGTGCCCCGCCCGGCGGCGCCCTGCCGCCGGGCGGCGGCCCCCTGTCGGGCCACCACTTTCTCCCGCCACCCACGGTGTAGACTGCCCGATATGAACGCACCCTCGTGGATCACGCCCGACTGGCCAGCGCCCCGCCGCGTGCACGCCGCCGCCACCACCCGCATCGGCGGCAGCAGCCGTGCGCCCTTCGACAGCCTGAACCTCGGCGCCCGCACCGGCGACGACGCCCTCAGCGTCACCGGCAACCGCTCCCGCCTCGCCCAGGCCCTGCACCTGCCGGAAGAGCCGCGCTGGCTGGTCCAGGTCCACGGCGTACGGGTGGTCTCCGCCGGCACGGTGGACCGCGACGCCACCCGGGCGGACGCCAGCGTCACCGACCAGCCGGGTGTCGTCTGCGCGGTGCTCACCGCCGACTGCCTGCCGGTGCTGCTCTGCGACCGCGCCGGCACCCAGGTCGCCGCCGCCCATGCCGGCTGGCGGGGACTCGCCGGTGGCATTCTGGAGAACACGGTCACCGCGATGACCGGCCCGCCCGGCGAGCTCGTCGCCTGGCTCGGGCCGGCGATCGGCCCGGACGCCTACGAGATCGGCGACGACGTCCGCGAGGCCTGCCTGCTCGCCGACCCCGGGGCCCGGGACTGCTTCCGCGCGGTACGCGAGGGCCACTGGCTCGCCGACCTTTACGCCCTGGCCCGCCGGCGGCTCTCGAGCGCCGGCGTCGGCTCGATTCACGGCGGCGGCCTGTGCACGTATGCTGACGCCGAGCGGTTCTTCTCCTATCGCCGGGACGGGCGTACCGGCCGCATGGCCAGCCTGATCTGGCGGGAGTGAGGCCAGCCACCCGACCCGGTACGAAGGAGATCGCGACCCATGCAGATCATCGGCGCTGACGCCGTCGCCGGGGCCCTTGCCTGGCCGGCGCTCATCGACGGCATCGAGACCCTGTTCCGCGAGGGCTGCGAGGCCCCGCCACGCCACCATCACGCGATCCCGCGCCCGGACGGCGAGGCCACCATGCTGCTGATGCCCGCCTGGGAGCACGACGGCTACATCGGGGTGAAGATGGCCCACGTCTTCCCCCAGAACTCGGCACGGGGCCTGCCGGCGATCTCCGGGGTCTATTTCCTCTGCAGCGGCGAGACCGGCCAGCCGCTGGCCTGCATCGAGGGCAGCGAGCTCACCCGCCGGCGGACCGCCGCCGCCTCCGCGCTCGCCGCGCGCTACCTCGCCCGGGCCGACGCCGGCCGCCTCGTGGTCGCCGGTACCGGGGCACTGTCGCCCATGCTGGTCGAGGCGCACGCGGCGGTGCGGCCGATCCGTTCCGTGGGCATCTGGGGGCGCAACCCCGACAAGGCGCGGGCGGTTGCGGCGCACTGCCGGGAACGGGGCATCGACTGCGAGGCGGTCACGGACCTCGAGTCCGCGGTGGGCGAGGCGGATATCGTCAGCTGCGCGACGCTGTCCACCGAGCCGCTGGTCCACGGCGAGTGGCTGCGCCCGGGCACCCATCTCGACCTGGTCGGCGCCTTCCGGGCGGACATGCGCGAGAGCGACGACGAGGCCGTGCGCCGCGCGGCGGTGTTCGTCGACACCGAGGCCGGCGCCCGCGGCGAGGCCGGCGACCTGCGCCAGGCGGCGGAGGCCGGTGCCTTCGACTACGACAGCGACATCCAGGCCGATCTCGCCGCCCTCGCCCGGGGCGAGCACCCCGGGCGGCGCGACGATGCCGGGATCACCCTGTTCAAGTCCGTCGGCGCCTCGCTGGAGGACCTGGCGGCGGCGATCACCGTCTGGCACGCCGCCGGCGGGGCCGCCTGAGCGGCGTCAGCCGGTATCGCGCTGGTCCCGGCGGTTACGGAACTCGTCGCCGAGCGACGTCCCGGCCGCCTGGGCCACGCCCTTGAGCAGGTCCCACTCGGCACGGATACGGCGCAGGCTCATGTGCCAGAGGTCATGGTCCTCGTCGGCCTGCCCCTCGGTGCCGTCGAGATCGCGGTACAGCGCCAGCGCCCGGTCCGCGCAGGCCTGCAGGGAGTAGGCCCGGGCGGTCTCCGCGACCGCGGCCTGCCAGTCGTCCCAGCCCGCCTCCCGGCGGGCCATGGCGTCCTCGATCGCAGCGGCGAACGCCGTCTCGTCCGGGTCCCGCAGCAGCCGTCCGTTCTCGCCGTCGCGCACCACCTCCCTCGACCCCGGCGCGTCGATGGCCACCACTGGCAGCCCCGCCGCCATGGCCTCGGCGAGGACCACGCCCTGGGTCTCGGTGAGCGAGGCGAAGGCGAACAGGTCCATGGCCGCATAGGCGTCGGCAAGCTCGGGCTGCACCAGTTTGCCGGTCATGTGTAGCCGCGCGGCCACGCCGGCACGCTCGCAGGCCGAGCGGATATCATCCTCCGCGGCCCCGGCACCGACGATCACGCAGTGCGCGTGCGG
Source organism: Arhodomonas sp. KWT2 (assembly GCF_041949875.1). Classification (NCBI taxonomy): domain Bacteria; kingdom Pseudomonadati; phylum Pseudomonadota; class Gammaproteobacteria; order Chromatiales; family Ectothiorhodospiraceae; genus Arhodomonas; species Arhodomonas sp. KWT2. The sequence goes on along the minus strand of NZ_JBHFPQ010000030.1, from coordinate 62,811 downwards.
TGCATCCGCGAGCACCCGCGCCACCGCCCGGGCGAGGAAACCGAGGTTCTTCTCGTGGGCCAGCCGGCCCACGTGGCCGATCACGAAGGCATCGGCGTCGATGCCGAGACGCCGCCGGAAGGACGCGCCGTCACCGCCGCGGAAGGCGGCGAGATCCACGCCCGTGGGCACGACGTCGATGGGCGTGTGCACGCCCCGGGCGGCCAGGATACCGGCGATGCTCTCGCTGGGGGCGAATACCCGGTCGCAGAGGTTGGCGTAGCTGGTCGAGAGCTGCACCACGAAACGCCGCAGCACCGCGGAGTCGCCGGGCACGTAGTGGGTGTAGCGCTCGTACATGGTGTGGTGGGTAAACACCAGCGGCAGGTCGAACAGCGAGGCCAGCCGCAGCGCGGTGGAACCGATGAGGAACGGGTGGTGCGAATGGACGATGTCCGGCTCGAAACGCATCACCGCCCGCTCCAGGAAACGCGGCACCGGCAGCACCACGGAAAAGTCACTGCCGTTGAAGTTCTGCAGCGCCGGGATGCGCACGACGTCGGTCTCGTCCCGGGGCGCGTCATCGAACTCCGGTGCCACCACCATCACCCGGTGACCACGGGCGCGGTACATCTGCGCGAACGAGTCCACCGAGCGCGCGACGCCGCCCACGTGGGGGAGGTAGGTATTGGTCATCATGAGGATGTTCATGCCGGGGCCCTCCATTGCAGGGTCGCCGCGCCGTCCTCCGCCCGGGCGCGAACGGACGCAACCCCGGCCGGCGCGATATCCACCCCCTCGGGCCGGCGGCGCCACTCGGCCTGCCAGCACACCTCTACGGCCCCGTTATGACCCGTCGCGGGCCGGATGTCCACCGTTACCGGACCGAAGCGTGTGGGCGTCGGGCCGAAGGACATGGGCTCGCCGGCCGCGAACCACTGGGGCGGCACCCCCGAAGCGAGCACCAGGCGCTCGCCCTCCTCGCGCACGAACGCGTCGCGCAGGTAGACCAGCCACTCCGCCGCGGCCCAGACGTGCTGGCCGTCGCCCATGCAGCCGCCCAGGGTGCGGGGGTGAATGGCCTCCGGCCACTGGCCCGTGGGCGTCGCCAGTCCGGCGACCGCGCGCATGAGCTCATGGCAGCGCGGATCGCCGGCACGCATGAGCACCTGCGCCAGGTGCAGGGTCAGGTAGGCATTGATACCGGAGTGGATCATGTCCTGGAAGAAACCGCCGTGCACACGGGCGTTGTCCATGAGCCAGTCCGCGGTGCCCAGCAGCCGGGCGTCGTCCGCCGGCAACAGCCGCAGCGGATAGCCGGCGACGAGCGCGCCAACCGCTCCGGCGTCCATGCGCCGGTAGGGCGACGCCGGGATCAGGGGGCGTCCCAGGCGGCCGGCATCGCGCTCGTGACAGCGCTCCAGCGTACCGCGCAGCTCAACGGCCTCGTCCCGGAACGCCCGGGCGCGGTCCCCGTCGCCATGGCCCTCGAGCACCCCGGCGGCGGCCTCCAGGCCGGCCACCGCCCAGTAGTCGTCCCAGTAGTAATAGTCATTGGGGCCGAAGTGCTCGGCGCTGAAGCCGGCGGGCAGCAGTCCGGCATGGGCCGTCCCGCCGTCCGGATCCGTGCGCTTGCGCGCGATCCAGCGCCCGCCCCGGCGCAGCGCGTGCAGCCACGACTCCGGCAGGGTCTCGCCGGTGGCCTCGTGGTAGCGCGCGAGGATCCACATGGCCTCGCCGTTGGCGTCCCACTCGCCGTCCTGGGAGTGGAAGTAGCCGGTGGTGCGGTGCTGGCGTTCGGGGAAGTGATCGAGCATGCGCCGGGCACGGCCGGTCAGGCCGGCGTGCAGCAGGGCATGCACGATGAAGGCGGCATCCCGGAACCAGAAACGCTTGTACGTGTAGGGGCCCGGGTAGCAGTCCTCCACGGTGTGGAGCATGACGGTGCGCAGGGCATTGTCGTAGAGGAAGCGCACCCCGGCGTCGGGCACATCGAGCCGGGCGGTCCCCGCCAGGGCTTCGTGCCAGTCGCCTTCCGCCGCTGTCGTGTCGGCCTCTTTCAGTGGTACGCGCACGCTGAGCCGCCGCATACCACCGGGCTCGATTCGGAACAGCGCGGCGGCTGTGGCCAGCCCGGTATCGCAGTCGGCGACCGATGCGGCATCCGGATCGTCAAGGTGGATGGCGACGTCACCGTGGCGGTAGTCGGAGACGTAGTGCCGGTCGGCCGCGGCATCGAAGCGGACGTCCCAGTCCCCGTCGACACGCCAGCCGCGGGCGTCATCACCGAGTACGGCGTGGTGGACGAAGCTGACCCCTTCGGGGTTGTACGGCCGCAGCGCGAGGGCGAGGTCACCCCCCGACTGCGCCCGCGCCTCGTAGTGGAGATTCAGCACCGCCCGGCCGGACTCCCGGCGCACCACCGCCCTCGTCAGCAGGCGCAGGCCGTTGCGCACCACCTCGGTGACAACGGCGCCGTCGTCATTGAGCTCGACGTACTGAGAGGCGTGCGTCTCACGCGAGGGGTAGAGACGCTCGCCGTCATCGCCCAGCACCCAGGCGTCCAGCGAGGGACCGTCATAGAAGGGCGTCACCAGCCCACGCGGGTCCACAATGGGCAGCCCGGCATGATCCGGCCGGCCCACGGCGGTCCAGTTGCGGTGGGTGAGATTGACGTGGGTGACGGAGAACGCCCGCGGGATGAAGGCGTCACTGGCCGGATCGAACTGGCGCTCTATCCAGTAGGGCCACACCCAGTCCAGGTTGTGCTGGATCACCCGGGTGTTGATCAGCCCGCGGGCGTGGAAGACCACGCCCGCGCGCAGAAGCTCGATGGGCTCGGAGACCTCCGAGGGCTGGGCGAAGCGCTGCAGCCGCGCGATCAGCGCCAGGGGGTCGAGGAAGCCGTGGGCCCGGGCGGCCCGCCGGATGAGAAATCGCCAGGGCAGCCAGCTCCAGCGCAACGCGACCTCCGCCTCAGGGCAGCTCGACGAGACTGCATTCGAGGGATTCCCGGTGGGTCACCGGAGCTTCGTCCGGGTAGCCGTACCAGATCAGGGCGATCACCGTCTCGATATCCGGGTCGATCCACAGCAGGTCGTAGAAGCGGGACTCCCGGATCACCGGGCCGGTGGACCACTTCATGCCGATGCCCTCGCTCCACAGCGACAGCGCGATGTTGTGGATCGCGCAGGCGCACGCCGCATAGTCCTCCCACGCCTGGAGCTCATTGCTGGAGTGATCGCAGCTGACCGCGAGCCAGCCGGGCTTGGCCTCCCAGTTACGACGCTTGCCCTCGGCGGCCTCGGCACCCTTGGTGGCCGTGAGCATGTCGGTGTTCAGATCGATGATGGCGCGCCGGGTCTCCTCGCCGATCAGATAGAAGTGCCAGGGCTCGGTGAGGTGGTGGTTGGGGGCCCAGCGCGCAAGGTCCAGCGCCCGGATCACCGCGTCGCGGGGCGGCGGGTCCTGGCGGAAGCGGTTGATGGTGCGCCGCGTGCGGAGGAGCTCCGCCGCCTGTTCGGGTGTTGCCGCATCGGCGGCACGCACCGCGCCTGCCTGCGTCTGCGCTGCCATGAACGCGTCCCCATGCCGATCAGTGATGGTTCAGGATACCATGCCGGGCGCGGCCCAGGCCGGCGGCACGACGGTCGGACCAACGTTGAAAGCCACCCCCAGGCTGGGTATTTTTCCGGTTTGAGGATATTCGCGGCATGGCGATAGACAGTTACCACCACTGGGCCGAGGCGGTCACGCCGCCGGAGGGGGCCGATGAGGCCTGGCTCGCGGCACGGCTGGCAGACGCCCGTGCCACGCTGCTCCACCGTCTGGAGTTCACCAGCGCACGACTGCGGCTGCGCGGGCTGCGCCTCCGGGTGCTCCCACCGGCCGCTCCGGCTCCCCTGGTTCCCACGCCCCCGAGCGTGGGGATGGCGCTGACCCTCGTCGGTGCGACCCCGGAGCTGCGCGTGCGCGAGGGCCTGTACCGCCCCGAGCGTGACGGCTGGACCCGCTGCTGGTCCGGCTACAGCCTCATCGGGGTGACCCGCGACGACTCACCGGAAACCCTCCCCGACGATCTCGTCCGGGAGGCCGCCGCGTGGCTGCGCGTCTTCCGCGGCCACATCGAGGACCTGGGCGCGGCGGACGCGGTGCCACGGGGCCCGCGCGCGGACCCCTCATCCCTGCGCTGAGCCGGCGCCCGGATTGTACAATCTCACGCTAATTATGCTACAAAAGTTTTACACAACCAGGACGGCATACGAACGATGACCCACCCCCTTGCGAGCCACTTCGAGCAGATCATCACCGGCATCGGCGAGGACGTCGGCCGGGAGGGCCTGGCGAAGACCCCGGAGCGCGCCGCCAAGGCGTTCGAGTTCCTGACCGAGGGGTACCAGCAGGACCTGGGCACGCTGGTCAACGACGCACTGTTCGAGTCCGATCTCGACGAGATGATCATCGTACGCGACATCGAGCTGTACTCGCTGTGCGAGCACCACCTGCTGCCGTTCTTCGGCCGCGCCCAGGTCGCCTACATCCCCGACGGCCGCGTGCTCGGGCTCTCCAAGGTGGCCCGCATCGTCGACATGTATGCCCGCCGGCTGCAGATCCAGGAACAGCTCACCCGCGAGATCGCCGAGGCCGTGCAGAACGTCACCGGGGCCCGCGGCGTCGGCGTGCAGATCGAGGCCCGGCACATGTGCATGATGATGCGCGGGGTCTCCAAGCAGAACTCGGAGATGAGCACGTCGGTGATGCTCGGCACCTTCCGGCACTCGCAGTCGACCCGCAACGAATTCCTGCAGCTCATCAAATCGGGGTGACACGGCGATGCGCCACGAGCTCTCGCGCATTCGCATCAAGGACCTGCGCCTGCGTACGTTCATCGGCTTCAACACCGAGGAGCAGGAGAAGCGCCAGGACGTGGTGGTCAACGTGACCATCGACTATGACGCCCTGCCCGCGGCACGCAGCGACGACGTGGAGCACGCCCTCGACTACAAGGGCATCACCAAGCGCATCATCGCCCACATCGAGGACAACCGTTTCCTGCTGCTCGAGAAGCTGGTCAGCGACATCCTCGACATCGCCATGGCCCCGCCGGAGGTCCGGCGCGCGGAGGTGGAGGTGGACAAGCCCCACGCCCTGCGCTTCTCCGATTCCGTATCGCTGGCCATGGCCGCCCGACGGGACGACGACGTACGCTAGCGGTCCATCGCGTGGTATTCCGGGTTGGGCATCATGTCCACCCCGGCAGCCAGACGGTTGGTCATGTTGAAGAAGGCCGCCACCGCCGCGATGTCCCAGACCTCGCGGTCGCTGAACCCGCTGTCACGGAGCACGTCCCGGTCCGCCTCGCCCACGGATTCCGGATCCTCGGTGAGCGCCACGGCGAAATCGAGCATGGCGACGGAGCGCGCCTCGAGCTCGGCGACGCGGTAGTTCATCACCAGCATCTCCCCGAGCGTCGGATCCCCGGAAAGCGCCCGCACCGCCTGGCCGTGGGCGACGAGGCAGTAATAGCAGCGGTTCACCGAGGAGACGACCACCGCGATCATCTCCCGCTCCAGGCGGCTGAGACCGGAGTCGCCGAGCATGAGCTCGTTGTAGAAGGACACGAAGTTGCGCAGCTTGTTCTGATCGAAGCTGTAGGCACGCAGCACGTTGGGCACCATGCCCAGCTTCTCCTGGCAGACGGCCAGGTAGCGGCGCATGTCCTCGTCCATGGACGCCGGGTCCATGAAGGGCAGGTCCAGGGCAGTGACGTGATCAGGCTGGGTCATGACGGCTCCTCCTCGCGGGGATTCACGCCCGGGGCGCGGGCGGCTCAACGCCGTCCGCCCACCCCGTAGCGGGTGACCAGGGCCACGCCGGCGAGCGCCAGTGCGCCGCCGGCGAATATCAGTCCCGTGGGTGTTTCGCCCAGCCACAGCCAGGCGATCAGCACCGATATCGGGGGCTGGAGATAGATGAAGCTCGTGGCGATGCTTGCAGGCAGCCGCGAGAGCCCGAAGGTATAGCATCCGTAGCCGAGCGCCATCGGAAAGACACCGAGGTACACGCCGGCGAGGGTCGGCTCCAGCGGCGCCGCCGCCACCCGCTCGGGCAGCCCCGGCAGTACCGGCAGGCTCGCCACCAGCGAGATCCACACCGCCCAGGCGAGGAACACGGTGGGCCGCTCCGCGCGCAGCACCGGCTTCTGGTAGACGAAATACACCGCGGTGACCCCGGCGGCGAGGATGATCAGCCCCACACCGCGCACGCTGCCGAGATCGAGCCCCTCGTTGAGGGTAATGACCGTCACCCCGAGCGCCCCCAGGGCCAGCCCGGCCCAGGCCGGCGGACGCAACCGTTCGCCGGCAACCAGCGCCGCCAGCAGCGCCGTGCACACCGGCACCGCCGTGATCACCAGCCCCGCGGCACTCGCGGTTATCGTCGTCTGCCCCGCGGCCAGCAGGCTCTGGTAGCCGAACACCCCGATCAGCCCGAGCACGGCGATGCGCGGCAGGAGCCGCCAGTCCGCGGGCCGGGCACGCCCGCGGGGCACGAGCACCAGCGCGAAGCACAGCCCGGCCACGGACAGACGCAGGAACACCGTCTCCATCGGCGTGTAGTAGGCCAGGGTCGCCTTGGCCGCCGGGAAGGCGGACGCCCAGAACACCGCCGTGGCACACAGCGCCAGCAGCGCCACCGCCCGCGACCGGCCCGTCTCGTCAGCCGCGGCGCTCACGAGAGCACCCGTGTCAGCGTCACCGCCGCGAGCACCAGCAGCACCACTCCGGTCAACCGGTCCACCCAGAGCGCATGCCCGCGCAGCCACGCAAGCACGCGGCCGCGGGTCAGCGCCGTCGCCACCAGCGCGTACCAGCCGCCGTCCACCACCGTGGCCGTGGCCCAGAACACCCCGACCTCGGCCACGCCCATGTCCGCATGGACGAACTGGCTGAACAGCGCGAGGAAGAACACGGCGATCTTGGGATTGAGGAAGGCCATGAGGAAGCCGTCACGGGCGGCGCCGGCCACGCCGACGGGCACCGTCGCTCCGGCGGCCCCTTCCAGCGCCGCGCCCCCGCTGCGCAACGCACCGATCCCCAGCCAGGCGAGATAGGCCGCACCGGCGAGGGCGAGACCGTGGTAGACCAGCGGGTCCGCGGTCACCACCGCCGCCAGGCCCAGGGTGGTCAGCAGCGCGTATACGCCCACCCCCAGCGCGTGGGCCAGGGCCGCCGCGAGCCCGTGGGCCCGGGAGCGGCGCACGCTGTGACGCACCACCACCGCCAGGCTCGGCCCCGGAGAGACGGCACCGAGCACGCACACCCCGGCCAGCGCGAGCCACGCGGCCAGCGTCATCGCACCAGCCCGGGCGGGGTCAGCCGGTCGCCGACCTCCAGGCCGAGGCGACGCGCCGTACCGGCGGCGAGCTCCAGGGCGTGACGCACGCCCGGGGGCGAACGGTAGCCATCCCGGCCGGGCTCCATACGGGCGATCTCGAGAATGCGCCCGTCCGCATCCATCCAGACGATGTCCAGCGGCAGGGCCACGTTGTGCATGTGCCAGTGCGTTACCCGGCTGGCGGGATAGCTGAACCAGATGGGATTACGGCGGATCTCCGGGGCGGGCACGTACTGCATGCCCTGGGCCCGTTCGTCGCCCTCGTCGGCGACGCGCACCGTCAACGCGCCGGCATCGCCGGGCAGGATCACCCGGGCCTGCTCCATGCCCCGCCAGACCGCCAGACCGCGGGACTCCGGGTCGTCCCCCCCGGCCGGACCGGGCCGGCCGAAGACGAGCACGCCAACGGTGACGAAAGCGATCAGGAGGATACGGGGTGCGGCACGCATGACCGCGAGTATGCCAGCCGCCGCCCGGCTTGGGCAGCCCGCGGAACCGTATCAATCATCCCGCCGGGTCCCGAGCAGGTCGAACTGCCGGAGCAGCCCCTCGAGCTCGGTCACCAGCGACACCAGCCGTCGGCTGGTGTCGCGGGTATCCCCCGCGGCATTCTCCGTCTCCGCGAACCCGTCGTTCACCTGGATGACGCTGCGATTGATCTCCTCGGCCGTGGCGGACTGCTGCTCGACGGCGGCCGCGATGCGGTTGTTCGTGTCGCTGATCCCGCGCACCGCCTCCTCGATCTCGTGCATCGCCCCACGGGCACCTTCGGCACCCTCGGTCACCTCGCGGGCGGCCTCCCGGCTACGGCCCATACCCGCAACCGCCGTGCCCGCTCCCCCCTCGAGGCGCTCGATCATGCCGGTGATCTCACCGATGGACGCACTGACCCGGCCGGACAGGGCACGCACCTCCTCGGCGACCACGGCGAAACCGCGCCCGGCCTCGCCCGCCCTCGCCGCCTCGATGGCGGCGTTGAGCGCCAGCAGATTGGTCTGTTCGGAGATGCCCTGGATGACGTCGAGGACATGGCGGATTCCGTCGGTATCGCCCTTGAGCCGCTCCACCGCCTCGCCGGCCTCGTCGAGGTCCGTGGCAAGCCGCTCCATCGCCCGCGCGGCCACATCCACCCGGGTCCGCCCGTCACCGGTCTGGGTCAGCGCCTGCTCGGCGGTGGACGCCGCCTCGGCGGTACTGCGCGAGACCTCCTGGACGGTGGTGGACATCTCGTTCATGGCGGTGGCGACCTGCTCGATCTCACCGCGCTGGGTATTGATGGCCCCCCGACTGCGCTCCGCGGCCCCTTCCGTGGCCTTCCCGCTGTCCGCCAGGGCCTCACTCACGTTGTGGAAACGGGTATGCATCGCGACGTGCTGGGCACGGTACATGCCGAACGCCAGGTCGATGCGCGCGGCATCGTCGTGCCCGTCGCCGTAGACCCGCTCGCCAACGGGATTCGAAAACACCCCGCGCGCGCGGACGGCGACCGCGGCGAGGCGCCCGGTCAGCATGAGTACCGTCACCACACCAAGCAGCGTCAGTATGAGTGCCGCCCCCAGGGCCGGCCACAGTGGCAGCGACGCACCAGCGGCGACGCCGAGCCATGTCGATACGCCAACAGCTCCGGCAAGCAGCGGACGCGTGCCCACACGCGCGTGCCATGGCACGACCGCACGGCCTCGCCGCATCCGGGCATAGAGCGCCTCGGCACGTGCCTTCTCGGCCTCACTCGCCATGGTCCGCACGGACTGATAGCCAACCTTCCTGCCGTCCTCGTAGACCGGGGCGACGTAGGCGCTGACCCAGTAGTGATCGCCGTTCCGGCAGCGGTTCTTGATCACACCCATCCAGGGGCGGTCGGCCTTGAGGCTGGCCCACAGGCTCTCGAACACCGCCTCCGGCATGTCCGGATGGCGGATGACATTGTGCGGCTGACCGCGAAGCTCTTCTTCACTGAAACCGGCGATACGGCAGAAATCCTCGTTGGCGCTGAGGATCCGGCTGTCTTCGTCGGTGGTGCTGATCAGCCGTTCGTCCGGACGTACAGGCTGTTCGCGCTGGGTGACCGGCTGGTTGACCCGCATGGTCGTGCATCTCCTCCACACGCCCGGCGAAGTCCGCCGGGCCCCGTCCTGTTTACGGGGCCGTTATCGGCAGGTACGGCGATGCTTAAACAGGGGCGACCGCGCCGGACCGATCAGGTGTCGGTCCGGGCAGTGCGGCGGATGCGCAGGCCGAGCTCGCGCAGCTGCGCCTCGTCGACCTCGGCGGGTGCCTCGGTGAGCAGACAGGTCGCGGTCTGCGTCTTGGGGAACGCCATGACATCGCGGATGGAGTGCGCACCGGTCATGAGCATGACCAGACGGTCGAGGCCGAAGGCGATGCCGCCGTGGGGCGGCGCCCCGTACTCCAGGGCGTTGAGCAGGAAGCCGAACTTCTCGCGGGCCTCGTCCTCGCCGATGCCCAGAAGCTCGAAGACCCGCCACTGCATATCCGGGCGGTGGATACGGATGGAACCGCCGCCGATCTCGGTGCCGTTGAGGACCATGTCGTAGGCGCGGGAAAGCAGCGTTTCCGGGTCCCGGCCGTCAAGCTCCGCAGGCTCCGTGGTCTGGGGCGAGGTGAACGGGTGATGGAGCGCGTAGAGACGGCCGTCGTCCTCGTCATACTCGAACATCGGGAAGTCGACCACCCACAGCGGGCGCCAGCCCGGCTCGACCATGTCCAGGTCGTGGCCCACGCGTACGCGCAGCGCACCGAGGGCGTCGTTGACCACCCGAGCGCGGTCCGCGCCGAAGAAGACCAGGTCCCCCGCCGCGGCACCGGTACGCTCGAGGATGCCCTCGACCGCGGCATCCGGCAGGAACTTGAGGATCGGCGACTGCAGGCCCTCGCGCCCGGCAGCCGGGTCGTTGACCTTGATGTAGGCGAGACCCTTGGCGCCGTAGCGGCCCACGAAGTCGGTGTACTCGTCGATCACCTTGCGGGTCAGCGCCGCGCCGCCGGGCACCCGCAGGGCGGCGACCCGGCCCTTGGGATCGGCGGCGGGTGCGGCGAAGACCTTGAACTCCACGTCCGTGAGCAGGTCGGCGACCTCCACGAGCTCCAGCGGGATGCGCAGGTCCGGGCGGTCGATGCCGAAGCGGTCGACGGCCTCGGCATAGGTCATGCGCGGGAACGGCTCCGGCAGCGACTCGCCGAGGACCTCGTCGAACAGCCCGCGGATCATCGCCTCCATGTGGCCCATGATCCCCTCCTCGTCCATGAACGAGGTCTCGATATCGAGCTGGGTGAACTCGGGCTGACGGTCAGCGCGCAGGTCCTCGTCGCGGAAGCAGCGCGTGATCTGGTAGTAGCGGTCCATGCCGCTCATCATCAGCAGCTGCTTGAACAGCTGCGGCGACTGCGGCAGGGCGTAGAACTCGCCGGGATGCATGCGGCTCGGGACCAGGAAGTCCCGCGCGCCTTCCGGGGTGGCGCGGGTCAGCATCGGCGTCTCGATGTCGAGGAAGCCGTTGCTGTCGAGATAGCGGCGCAGCGCCCCGGTCACCCGGGCGCGGGTGCGCAGGCGCTCCTGCATCTCCGGCCGGCGCAGATCCACGTAGCGGTGGCGCAGGCGCACGTCCTCGCCGACGTCGGTGTCGTCGAGCTGGAACGGCGGTGTCTTGGCGCGGTTGAGCACCGTGAGCCCGGTAGCGTAGAGCTCCACCTGGCCGGTGGCGAGGTTCGGGTTCTCCGTGCCCTCCGGGCGGCGGCGGACCCGCCCGCGCACCTGCAGCACGTACTCGTTACGCGCGGTGTCGGCGAGCTCGAAGGCCTCGCGCTCGTCCGGGTCGAACACCACCTGGAGCAGACCCTCACGATCGCGCAGGTCGATGAAGATGATGCCGCCATGATCCCGCCGCCGGTGTGCCCAGCCACAGACCTCGACCGTCTCGTCGAGCAGGGCCTCGGTAACCCCGCCGCAGTAATGAGTGCGCATGAATCCGAACCGCCTGTCAGTCCTCGGAAAACGAAAAAGGCCCGCGGATGCGGGCATTATTACGAGGCGGGCAATGTTAAGAGCTTGCCGGGGGGCGCGCAACCGCGCCCGGCGGCGGCCGCGTCAGCTGGCCGCCGTCTTCTTGCCCTCGCCGGAGCCGCCCCCGGACCCACCACCAGAGCCGGAGTCACCCTTGCTGCCGCCCCCACCGTCGCCCGCGAGGTTGCGGCGGTTGTCCTTCTTGAAGTCGGTCTCGTACCAGCCGCCGCCCTTGAGCCGGAACGCGGCCGCGGAGATGCGCTTGCGCAGCTGCGGACGATGGCACTCGGGACATTCGGTGAGGGGCTCGTCGTTGATGGACTGCAGCGCCTCGAGCTCGTGACCACAGGCGTCACAGAGGTATTCATAGATCGGCATGTCCTGTTCCTCATGCAGAGTGGGTACCGGCGGGATTTCCCCCTCGAAGATAGGGGCATTCTCGCAGGGAACCAAGCGCGCCGCCGGAATGGTGTCAATGATACCGTAGAAAGGGTGGCCGTGTGGCCGGAATCCACCGGAGCCGGGCCGTTTACGGGAGGGCGCGTGAATCCGCTGACACTGCTGGTGGGGGCTTTCCTGCTCGCCTTCCTGTTCGCGCTGGTACAGGTGGGCGCGCTGACCATCGCGTTCGGCAAGCTCGGGCTCTCCGGGGGCTCGGCGATGCTGCTGCTGTTCACCTCGCTGATCGGCAGCGGGGTCAACCTGCCGCTGTTCACCCTGGACGCCGAGGGCGAGCGCGACCCGCGCTGGCGCAGGCCCCCGCCGTGGATGAAGGGCATGCTCCGAGAGATCCCGGAAGGCAAGGTGCTGGTGGCGATGAACGTCGGCGGCGGACTCGTGCCCCTCGCCTTCTCGGTCTACCTGCTCTCGCGCAGCGCCCTCGCGCCGCTGCCGGTGCTGGTCGCCGTGGCCATCCAGGCCCTGGTCTGTTACCTCTTCAGCCGCCCGGTGCGCGGCGTGGGCATCGGCATGCCGGTGTTCATCGCGCCGATCACCGCCGCCATCACCGCGGTCGCCCTGCAGCCGGAGGCCAGCGCACCGCTGGCCTACATCTGCGGGACCCTGGGGGTGCTGATCGGCGCCGACATCCTGCGCCTGCGCGACGTGGGACGGCTCGGCGCACCGGTGGCCTCGATCGGCGGCGCCGGCACCTTCGACGGGGTGTTCATCACCGGCATCGTCGCGGTGCTGCTCGCCTGATACCCCACCGATCGCGGGGCGGGTCAGCCGTCCGGCCCGCGATCGCGGTGCGCCCGCAGGGCCTCGCACAGGGCCAGGAAGTCTTCCGGCGGCGCCACCGTCCACTCCATGGCGTCGCCGGTCTCCGGGTGACTGAGCATCAGCCGCTCGGCATGCAGCGCCTGGCGGCGGAATCCGCGCAGCGCCGCGGTCACCGCCTCGTCCGCCCCCGGCGGCAGACGCATGCGACCCCCGTAGACCGGATCCCCCACGATGGGATGGCGGATGTGGGCCATGTGCACACGGATCTGATGGGTCCGCCCGCTCTCGAGCCGGCAGCGCAGCAGCGTGTGCGCCGGGAAACGCTCGGCGATACGGTAGTGCGTGACCGCCGCGCGACCGCCCTCGCGCACGGCCATGCGCGTGCGTTCGCGGGGATGACGCCCGATGGGCGCATCCACGTGACCGCCGGCGGTGAACACGCCGGCCACCACGGCTAGGTATTCCCGGCCCATCCGCCGCTCCTGGAGCTGTTCGACCAACGAGCGGTGGGCGGCGAGGCTGCGGGCAACGACCATCACCCCGGAGGTGTCGCGGTCGAGCCGGTGGACGATCCCGGAACGGGGCAGCGCGGCCAGCTCCGGGAAGTGGTGGAGCAGCGCGTTCTGCAGGGTACCGTCGTGGTTGCCGGCGCCGGGGTGGACGACGAGGCCGGCGGGCTTGGCGATGACGATCAGCGAGTCGTCCTGGTAGCGCACGTCCAGCGGCAGGGCCTGTCCGGTGACCGCGTCCGCCGCCTCCAGGGCCGCGTCGACCACAACACGCTCGCCGCCGGCGACGCTGTCCCGGGGCCGTGGCACCCGGCCGTCGACGGTGATCGCCCCGGACTTGAGCCACTTCTGCAGCCGGCTGCGGGAATAGTCGGGGAAGAGCTCCGCGAGGGCGCGGTCCAGCCGCCACCCCGCCAGCCCGGCGGGTATCTCGGCCTGTTCGTGTACCGTCTGCGTGCTCATCGTGATCGATTACCTGTCACCGTTGCGTGCCACCGCGTGCGGCCCACCGCGGCGCGGTGGATCATAGCGCGGCGGCACCCTAGAATAGCGTCTTTAGTCATTGCCTTGAGAGCACGCCATGAAGCGAGCCCTGTCCCTGCTGCTCACCGCGCTGATCCTCACCGCCTGTGCGAGCGGACCGGAGAAGCAGCCCGATCAGGACCTGTCCGCCGCCACGCTCTACCAGAACGCGCGGGCCGCCTGGCAGCGCGGCGACTACGACCTCGCCGCCAACCGTCTGGAGACGCTGGAGGCGCGCTACCCGTTCGGCACCTATGCGGAGCAGGCACAGCTCGACATCATCTACGTCTACCACAAGAACGAGGAGCCGGCCTCGGCGGTGTCCGCCGCGGAGCGGTTCATCCGGCTCAACCCGCGCCACCCGCGCGTGGACTACGCCTGGTATATGAAGGGTGTGGCCCAGCAGGAGCAGGGCCAGGGCTTCCTGGACGACCTGCTCAATATCGACCGCGCCGCGCGTGACCCGGAACCGCTGCGCAAGGCGTTCGACGCCTTCCGCACGCTCATCGAGCGCTATCCGGACAGCGACTACGTCGCCAATGCCCGCGATCGCATGCGTGCGATCCGCGACCAGCTCGCCGAGCACGAGATGCAGATCGCCTCGTTCTACGCCGACCGCAAGGCCTGGGTGGCGGCGGCAAACCGCGCCACGCATATCATCCGCGAGTACGAGGGGGCCCCGGCGGTGGCACCGGCACTCAGTCTGCTGGAACGGGTCTACGGCCGGCTGGAGATGCCGTCGCTGCGGCGTGACGTACGCCGCGTGCTCGAGCGCAACGGAATGAGCGCGGCGGACGCCTGAACCGGGCCCGCCGCGGCGGCGGTCAGATCGCCTGCTCGTCCTCCTCGCCGGTGCGGATGCGGATCACCCGCTCCACCGGCGTGACGAAGATCTTGCCGTCGCCGATCTTGCCCGTCTGCGCCGCCTGGTTGATGGCCTCCAGGCAACGCTCCACCTGGCCGTCGGCGACCACGATCTCCACGCGCATCTTGGGCAGGAAGTCCACCACGTACTCCGCGCCGCGATAGAGTTCGGTGTGGCCCTTCTGACGCCCGAAGCCCTTGACTTCCGTGACCGTCATCCCCGTTATGCCGATCTCCGAGAGCGCCTCGCGCACGTCGTCGAGCTTGAACGGCTTGATGATCGCTTCAACCTTCTTCATTGGGTGGCTCCTGAGTCGTCTCCCCGGTAAGCCGCGAGTTTACCCCCTGGCGGGCGGCGACCGAAAGCGCCGCCGGCGCCGAACGGGCCGGCGGGCATGGCGGGACGCGCGTCCGCGCCGCTTTTTCGGTAGCATTGCCGCACACACAACAGGCCTGCAGACAGCACCGTTATGAGCGACCGTATCCGCCTCGTCATGGCCCAGCTGAACCTCCTGGTGGGGGACGTGCCGGGCAACACCGAGATCGTGGTCCGCGCCGCCGCCCGTGCCCGGGACGAGCTGGCCGCCGACGCGGTGATCTTCCCGGAGCTCACGCTCACGGGCTACCCGCCGGACGACCTGCTGCTGCGCAATGACTTCATCCGCGCGGTAGAACGGGGCATCGAGCGGCTGTGCGCCGAGGTGAACGGTGTCACCCTCGTGGTCGGCGCCCCCCGCCAGGACGGCGACGCGCTGTACAACAGCGCCTACGTCATTCGCGACGGGCGCGTGACCGACGTCTATGACAAGTACCACCTGCCGACCTACGGCGTATTCGATGACCGGCGCTACTTCGACGCCGGCGGCGCACCCTGCGTCGTCGATATCGACGGCTGCCGCCTCGGCGTCACCATCTGCGAGGACGCCTGGCACCCGGGACCGGTAACCCTGTCCGCGGAGACCGGCGCCGACGTCGTCGCCAACCTCAACGCCTCGCCGTTCGACCACAAGAAGTGGGCGGCGCGGGAGTCAGTGCTGCGCGAGCGCATCGGCGAGGCCGGCGTGCCCATCGTCTACTGCAACATGGCCGGCGGCCAGGACGAGGTCGTCTACGACGGCGGCTCCTGCGCCTTCGACGCCGACGGCGGACTCGCCGTGCGCGCCCCGCGCTTCGAGACCGGACTCTACCCGGTGGATCTCGCCCGCGGCGGCAGCGGCTGGCGCCCGGTGGACGGCGATATCTGCGAGGATGTCTCTGAAGAGGCCTGCGTCTACGACGCCCTGGTCTGGGGCGTGCGGGACTACGTCGAGAAGAACGGCTTTCCCGGGGTGTTAATCGGCCTCTCCGGCGGGATGGACTCCGCCCTGGTGGCGGCCATCGCCGTGGACGCCCTCGGCCCGGAACGCGTCGAGTGCGTGATGATGCCGAGCCGCTACACCTCCGACACCAGCCACACCGATGCCGCCGAGCTCGCCCGAAACCTCGGCGTGCACTACCACAGCATCGCCATCGAAGGGATCTTCGGCGCCTTCCTGGAGGCCCTGGCGCCGGTATTCGGCGACGCCCCGCCCGACGTCACCGAGGAGAACCTACAGTCCCGCAGCCGCGGCACACTGCTGATGGCGCTGTCCAACAAGTTCGGCCGACTGGTGCTTGCCACCGGCAACAAGAGCGAACTGGCGGTGGGCTACGCCACCCTCTACGGGGACATGGTCGGCGGCTTCGCACCGCTGAAGGATGTGTTCAAGACCGAGGCCTACCGGCTCGCCGCCTACCGCAACGAGCGCTCGGCGGTGATCCCGCAGAATATCTTCGCCAAGGCACCGACCGCCGAGCTGCGCGCGGACCAGCGCGACTCCGACAGCCTGCCGGAGTACCCGGAGCTCGACAGCATCCTCGCCGCCTACGTCGAGGAGGACGCCGGCATCGACGAGATCGTTGCCGCGGGCCACGACGAGACCACGGTCCGTCGGGTCGTACGCATGCTCCATGGCAACGAGTACAAGCGCCGCCAGGCGCCGCCGGGGGTGAAGATCACCACCAAGGCCTTCGGCCGGGACCGCCGTTACCCGATCACGTCGGGATTCTCGCGGATCGACGCACCCCGGCGCTGACCCGGGCGGCCGGTGTGGGCGCGCGGTGCGCGCTCACACGTTGAAGCGGAAGTGGCAGATGTCGCCTTCCTGGAGGACATACTCCTTGCCCTCCAGGCGCAGGCGCCCCGCCTCCTTCGCCCCCTGCTCGCCGTTGCAGGCGATGAAATCGTCGTAGGCGATGACCTCGGCCCGGATGAAGCCGCGCTCGAAGTCGGTATGGATCCGCCCGGCCCCCTGGGGCGCGGTCGCACCGATCGCCACCGTCCAGGCACGCACCTCCTTGGGTCCGGCGGTGAAGAAGGTCTGCAGCCCGAGCAGCCCGTAGCCGGCCCGGATCACCCGGTTCAGGCCCGGCTCCTCGAGGCCGTACTCGGCGAGGAAGTCCGCCTTGTCATCGTCGTCGAGCACCGCGAGCTCCGCCTCGATGGCCGCGCAGACGGTCACCACGCCGGCACCCTCGGCCTCGGCATAGGCACGCAGCGCGTCCAGGTGCGGGTTGTCAGCGAAGCCGTCCTCGGCAACGTTGGCCACATAGAGCACCGGCTTGGCGGTGAGCAGGTGCAGCTCGCCGAGCAGCGGGCGGACATGCTCCGCGAAGCTCAGGGCGCGCACCGGCGTGCCCTCGTCCAGGGCGGCGTGGATGCGCTTGAGCTCGTCACGGTAGGCGATGGCCGTCTTGTCGTTGGACTTGGCCTGGCGCTCGTAGCGCTGCAGCGCCTTCGCCACCGTCTCCAGGTCCGCGAGCGCGAGCTCGGTGTTGATGGTCTCCACGTCCGACACCGGGTCCACCCGGCCCTCGACGTGGTGGACGTCGCCGCTGTCGAAGCAGCGCACCACGTGGGCGATGGCATCGGTCTCGCGGATGTTGGCCAGGAACTGGTTGCCCAGCCCCTCGCCCTTGGACGCCCCGGCAACGAGCCCGGCGATGTCGACGAACTCCATGGTCGTCGGGATCACCTTCTCCGGCTGCACGATCGCCGCGATGCGCTCCAGGCGCGGATCCGGCACGGGCACGATGCCCACGTTCGGATCGATGGTGCAGAAGGGGTAGTTCTCGGCGGGGATCTCGTTGCGCGTGAGCGCGTTGAACAGGGTCGACTTGCCGACGTTGGGCAGGCCGACGATGCCGCATTTGAAACCCATCTCGACTGTGCTCCCGGAATAGGCTGAATGGGACGGGCCGTCGCCCTCAGGCGGCGGTGTGCAGACGCTGGAAGGCGCGGTCCCAGTCGCCGGCGAGCAGCCACGGCAGCACCGAGGCCGCCTCGTCGATGGCTCCGTCGATGGCCGCCTGCTCGTCGCGCCCGGCGTTGGAGAGGACGTAGGGGATCACCTGGTCGGCGCTGCCCGGGTGACCGACGCCCAGACGCAGGCGGGCGAAGTCGCGCGCCCCCAGGGCCTTGATGATGTCCCGCAGGCCGTTGTGACCGCCGTGACCGCCGTCGCGCTTGAGCCGGACAGTGCCCGGCGGCAGGTCGATCTCGTCGTGGGCGACGAGCATCGACGCGGCGTCGATGTCGTAGAACCGGGCCAGGGCCTGAACGGCACGGCCGCTGTGATTCATGTACGTGGTGGGCTTGAGCAGGTGCACGTCGACGCCGTCGACGAACACGCGCGCATGCTCGCCGTGGAACCGGCGCGCGGCACGGAGCTGCCCGCCGTGGCGGCGGGCCAGCTCGTCGACAAACCAGAAGCCGGCGTTATGGCGGGTACGCTCGTAGCGCGGGCCGGGATTGCCCAGCCCGACGATGCACCGGATCCGCGCGTCGCCACCCGCCATGAACCGACCTCCGCTGCCGCGGAAGGGCGCGAGGAATGATCAGTCCTCGCCGCCCTCCTCTTCGCCGCCCTCGGCCTCGGCGGACGGCTGCTCGCCGCCCTCCGCCTCCTCGGCGGCCTCCTCGTCCTCTTCCTTCGCCTTGCGCGGCGCATGGATGCTGACCACCGCCGGGTCGTGCTCGGCGTCCTCACCCAGTGCCGGCAGGGTCACGCCCTTGGGCACGCTGACCTCGGAGAGGTGCATGGCGCTGTCGAGCTCGAGGTCCTGGACGTCCACCTCGATGAACTCCGGCAGGTCGCGCGGGTAGCACTCCACCTCGACCTCGATCAGGTCGTGATGGATGACACCGCCGCCCTGCTTCACGCCCTTCGCCGTCTCCTCGTTGAGGAAGTGCAGCGGCACGTGGGTGCGCAGCTTCTCGTTGGCCTTCACACGCATGAAGTCCAGGTGGCTGACCAGCGGCTTGAAGGGGTGGCGCTGCAGGTCCTTGAGGATGACCTGCTCGGACTTGCCGTCCACCGCCAGATCGATGATCTGGGAGAAGAAGGCCTCCTCGCGCATCAGGCGACCGACCTGCTGCTCGCTGACCGTGATGGCCTGCGCGCCCTTGCCGGCGCCGTAGACAATAGCCGGCAGCCGCTTCTCACGGCGCAGGCGGCGGCTCGCACCTCTGCCCTGCTCCGTGCGAACGCTGGCATCCAGCTTCAGTTCGACACTGCTCATGGGTGTGTTACTCCTGGTTTATGAAATGAACCGCCCCTTCGGGCGGCCGCCTCCCCCGCGACCAGGTTCGGCGTGGTTACTCGACGAACAGCTCGCTCACCGACTCGTCGTTGTTCACCCGGCGCATCGTCTCGGCGAGCATCTCGGCGAGGGTCAGCGCACGGATCTTCCCGGAGGCCTCGCCGGCCTCGGACAGCGGGATGCTGTCGGTGACGACCAGCTCGTCGAGATGGGACTCGTTGATCCGGTCGATCGCGGGCCCGGAGAGCACCGCGTGGGTGATGTAGGCCACCACCTTGCCGGCGCCCTTGTCCTTGAGGGCCTTGGCGGCCTCGCACAGGGTGCCGGCGGTGTCGACGATGTCGTCGACGATAATGCAGGTCTTGTCGCTGACGTCGCCGATGATGTTCATCACCTTGGACTCGTTCGCCCGCGGCCGGCGCTTGTCGATGATCGCCAGCTCCGCGTCGTCGAGGCGCTTGGCGATGGCACGGGCGCGGACCACGCCGCCGACGTCCGGCGAGACCACGATCTTGTTCGGATGGACCTGGCGCCAGATGTCGCCGAGCAGCACCGGCGAGGCGTAGACGTTGTCCACCGGAACGTTGAAGAACCCCTGGATCTGATCGGCGTGGAGATCCACGGTGACCACGCGGTTGATGCCCGCCGCCGAGATCATGTCCGCGGCGAGCTTGGCGGTTATCGGCACGCGCTGGGAGCGCGGGCGCCGGTCCTGCCGCGCATAGCCGTAATAGGGGATCACCGCCGTGATCCGCGCCGCCGAGGAGCGCCGCAACGCGTCGGCGATGACCAGCAGCTCCATGAGGTTGTCATTGGTGGGGGCGCAGGTCGGCTGGACGATGAACACGTCGCGCCCGCGCACGTGCTCGTTGATCTCCACCTGCACCTCGCCATCGCTGAAGCGCGAGACCAGGGCATTGCCGAGTCGGGTCTTGAGATGGGCGGCAACGGCGTTGGCGAGTTGCGGGTTGGCGTTGCCCGCAAACACCATCATGCGTCCGTTTTCAATCACGACGGTCTACCTGTCGATTGCAGCGGCGAGGATGGAAAATGGCTGGGGCGGCAGGATTCGAACCTGCGAATGCGGGGATCAAAACCCCGTGCCTTACCGCTTGGCCACGCCCCAGTAGTCCGCAGGGTCACCGGCACGCACCGCGTCCCGCCGCGCGACGAGCGGCGAACGGTTCAAGCCCCGGGCGACATAGCCGCGCCAGTGCGGCGGCACCCGCGCGCACACGCTCCGCGCCTCGTCCTCGCGGGCGAAAGGCGCGAAAACGCACCCGCCTGTCCCGCTGAGGCGGGCGCCGGCGAACCGGCCGAGCCAGTCGAGTGCCTCGCCGACCGCCGGGTAACGTTCGCGAACGACCGCTTCGCAGTCATTGCCGAGTGACCCCGTGTCAAGGCGCGGTATTCTGATACGAGGCGTATGGCGTGTCAATTTCGGCGCACCGAATACCTCCGCGGTGGAGACACTTACGGCCGGGTCGATGATCACGAACCAGGGCTCGTCCGGCGCCATCGGGGTGAGGGTCTCGCCCACCCCCTCCGCCCAGGCCGCATGGCCGTGGACGAACACCGGCACGTCCGCCCCCAGTGTTAGCCCGATCGCGGCCAGTGCCGCCGTGTCGAGCCCGGTCCCCCAGAGCTCGTTGAGCGCGACCAGCGTCGTCGCCGCGTCCGAACTGCCACCGCCGAGCCCGCCGCCGGCGGGCAGATGCTTGTCCACGCGGATATGGCAGCCAAGGGGGCAGCCGGTCGCCTGCTGCAGCGCCCTTGCCGCCCGCACCACCAGGTCCGCCTCCGCGGCGAGCCCCGGCGGGCCGCCCTCGCGGGTGACCCCGCCGGCCGCGTTCACGGTGAATGCGAGCTCGTCGGCGAGATCGAGAAACTGAAACAGCGTCTCCAGCTCGTGGTAGCCGTCCGCGCGCCGGCCGACGATGTGCAGGAAGCGGTTGATCTTGGCCGGGGCCGGCCAGCCAGCAGATACTTCCGCCGCAGCGGCGGTCACGACGACGGTCCCGCGCGCCACTCCCGCACCGCCAGGCGCACGCTGACGTCGCCGCGCTCCACCGACAGCCGGTGGGGCAGCCAGTAGCCGTCCACGCGCCGGAACTCGTCATAGGTCACGTGCCAGCCGTCCTGCACAAGGCTCACCGGGCGGTCGTCATCGTCGAGGCGCACCCGGCCGCCGAGCTCCGGGACGGCCCGCGCCCGCACCCACCAGCGCAGGTAAGAGACCGGCAGGTCGTAGCCCGTCTCCGCGCGGAGCAGGGCCCGCGCGGAGCCCGCACGGCGCACGCGGCCGTCGCTGGTACGCAGGGTGATGCCGCCGGCATTCCCCTCCAGGCGCACCGCACCGGAGCCGATGGGGCCGTTGAGCGTGAGCCGGTAGCGATCCCCGCCGCTCTCCCAGAACACCGAGACGGTGCCACCGTCGTCACCGGCATGCAGAGCGGCCCGGCCGGTCAGCCGCCAGGCCTCCGGGGCGGGGGCAGGCTGCCAGTCCGCCACCGGCAGGGTCACTCGGCCGTCGCCCGGCGTCGGCGGGGCGACGCTGCAACCGGCGAGCACCGCCGTCAGCACCGCGGCGGCAAACGCACGCAGGAACCGCACCGCCGTCATGGCTGGAAGCGCTCCACGGTGCTGCGCAGCACCTCGTGGTCCGGATAGGCCTCGAGCGCCTCCCGCCAGACGCGCCGCGCCTCGTCCTTGCGGCCGAGCTGCCAGAGCACCTCGCCCAGGTGGGCGGCGATCTCCGGATCGCCGCCGGAGAGCGACTCGGCCCGGCGCAGGTAATCCAGGGCCTGTTCGAGGCGCCCCTGGCGGTAGGCCACCCAGCCCATGCTGTCCACCACCGCCGGATCGTCCGGGGAGAGCTGGTAGGCGCGGGAGACCAGCGAGGCGGCACGGTCGAGGTCGCGGTTGCCGTCGGCCAGGGTATAGCCCAGCGCGTTCAGCGCCGCGGCATTCTGCGGATCCGCATCGATGACCGCTTCCAGGTCCGTGATGGCCTGTTCGAGGCTGCCGGCCTGAATCCGCGCCATGGCACGGGCATAACGCAGATCGGCGTCACCGGGGTGTGCCTGCAGGGCCTCGTCGAGCACCGACAGCGCCTCGGCCTGGCGCCCCGAGCGCCGCAGCAGCTCGGCCTCGGTGGCATACGCCTGCACCGCGGCATCGGAGTTGTCGTCCCGCAGCGTGCGCAGCCGCTGGCGCGCGGCGTCGATCCGGCCGTCCGCGGCCAGAGCCGTCGCCTCGGCCAGGGCGGCATCCACGGCGTACTCGCCGCCGGCCCGGCGCAGGTACTCCACCGCCTGACCGGCATCCCCCTCGTCCAGCGCGAGCCGGCCGAGATAGTAGTTGGCCGCGTCGGTGCGGGTCTCGATCGCGAGCAGGCGCTTGAGCCAGCGCCGCGCCTGATCGTGATGGCCGGACTGAAGCGCCAGCAGCGCACCGGATAGCAGGATACGGTCGTCGTCGGGCTGGCGCTCCAGCAGCGCGTGGAACTGGCCGAGGGCGTCACCGGAACGGCCGGCGGCGGCCAGCGCCCGGGCGTACTCCAGCCGCAGCTCGTAATCACCGGGGGAATCGGCCACCATGCCATCCAGCCGCTTCAGCGCCTCGCCCGCACGGCCGCTGCGCCGCAGCGCCTCCACCTCGACAAGGGCTGCGGCCCGCCAGCCGGGCCGCAGCTGCAGCGCCGCGCGCGCAGACTGCAGGGCCAACCGGGCACGACCCGTGGACAGCGCCACGCGGGCGGCCATCAACTGCGCGGCCGCGCTCTCGGGGAAATGCCCGGCCAGCCCCCGGGCGACCGCCATGGCCGCGTTCGCGTCGCCTTCCTGGGCAAGGGCCGCCCCCAGGCGCGAGAGCGCCTGGTCCCGCGTGTCCCCGTCACCGGGGAGGTACGCGAGGAAGGACTCCGTCGCGGCCTCCGGATCCCCTTCCCGCAGGGCGACGACAGCGAGGATGCGGTGGGGCTCCCGGGCGGCTGGCGCCAGCGCGAGCCAGCGCCGCGCGGCAGTCCGGGCGAGATCGAAACGCTCGGCGTACAGCGCCACCCGGGCCGCCCGCTGGGCGACCGCCGGGTCGTCGGTAAGCGCCATCGCGTCACCGTAGGCCTGCGCCGCCTGGTCGAACGCACCCCGGTTGCCCGCGAACTCGCCCACCAGCAGCTGGTAGATGAGTTCCTGGTGGGGATCGCTCGCCGCGGCGTCCTCCGCCACCGGCGACGGCCCCGGCTCCGCGGCCTCACGGTTCGTCGCACAACCGGCGATGACGGCCGCCAGCGCGACCAGGAAGATGAATCGTGGCATGCGCTCCTCGCTGTTTCCCTGACGCCACCCGCGCCCCAGTGTACTGCCTTCCCGCCCGCAGGCACGAGCACATCCTTGCCGGGGAGCATACCGCGGCGGTGGTTTGTATCAGCGCAGGAGTGCTCTACAATTCGGCTTTCCGCACTCCGCCCGGTTGCACATGCCTGTTGTCACCCTCGGACTGAGCCACAAGACCGCGCCGATCGAGGTCCGCGAGCGCGTCGTATTCGAGCCGGAACGCCTGGGCGGAGCACTGCGCGAGCTCACCGGGCAGCCCGGCATCGAGGAAGCGGTGCTGCTGTCGACGTGCAACCGCACGGAGCTCTACACCGTCCTGGACGGCGACTGCGGGCCCGAGACGCTGCGCCGCTGGCTGGAACGCGCCCACGGCCTGGAGACGGACTGGCTCGCCGAGCACACCTACGTCCACCGCGGCGAGGCGGCGGTCACCCATCTCATGAACGTCGCCGCCGGTCTCGATTCGCTGGTCATCGGCGAGCCCCAGATCCTCGGCCAGACCAAGGTTGCCTGGCAGTCCGCGGCGGACGCCGGGGTGGTCGGACCGACCCTCGACCGGCTGTTCACGCACGCCTTCTCCGTGGCCAAGCAGGTGCGCACGGAGACCGAAATCGGGGCGCACCCGGTATCCGTGGCCTTCGCGGCGGTCAGCCTGGCGCGCCAGATCTTCGGCGACCTGGAACGTCAGACCGCGCTGCTCATCGGCGCCGGCGAGACCATCGAGCTCACCGCTCGCCACCTGCGCGAGCAGGGCATCGGCGGCCTCGTTATTGCCAATCGCAGCCCGGAACGCGCCGAGCAGCTCGCCGAGGAGCTCGGCGGCGAGGGCATCGGGCTCAGCGAGATCCCCCACCGGCTCCACAGCACCGATATCGTGGTGGCCTCCACCGCCGCAACCCTGCCCATCCTGGGCAAGGGCAGCGTGGAGAGCGCGCTCAAGCGCCGGCGCCACCGTCCGATCTTCATGGTCGACATCGCGGTGCCGCGGGACATCGAGGCCGAGGTGGGCGAGCTGCCGGACGTCTATCTCTACACCGTGGACGACCTGCGCGAGGTCATCGAGGACAACCTGCGCTCACGCCAGGCGGCGGCAGAGCAGGCGCAGACCATCGTCACCGTGCAGACCGAACGCTTCATGGAATGGCTGCGCGGACTCGACGCCGTTTCGGCGATACGGGCGCTGCGCCGGCGCGCCCACCAGGACCGGGAGGCGGTGCTCAACCGCGCCCGGCGGCGCCTGCAACGCGGCGACGATGCGGACGACGTGCTCGAATACCTCGCCCACACGCTGACCAACAAACTCCTCCACAGCCCGACCATCGGTCTGCGCCAGGCCGCCCGCCAGGGCGACGGCGCCACCCTGAGCGCGGCGCGGCGGGTGCTGGGACTGGACGACGACGAGGGCGACACGAAGTGAAGGACTCCCTGCAACGCAAGCTCGACCAGCTCGCCGAGCGTCACCAGGAGATAGAGGCCCTGCTCGCGGACCCGGAGGTCATCGGCGACCAGCGCCGCTTCACCGGCCTGTCCCGGGAGTACGCGCAGCTCGAACCCCTGGTCCGCACGCTCAACGCCTATCGCCGCACCCAGGCCGACCTCCGCGCCGCCGAAGAGATGCGCGAAGAGGACGACAGCGAGATGCGGGCCATGGCGGAGGACGAGATCGCCGGGCTCGGCGAGCGCCTGGCGTCGCTGGAGGGCGAGCTGGAGGTGCTCATGCTCCCCCGCGACCCCAATGACGACAAGGACATCTACCTGGAGATCCGCGCGGGCACGGGCGGCGACGAGGCCGCGCTGTTCGCCGGCGACCTCTTCCGGATGTACTCGCGTTACGCCGAGCACCAGGGCTGGCGGGTGGAAATCGTCTCCGACAGCCCCGGCGAGCACGGCGGCTACAAGGAGCTCATCGCCCGGGTCAGCGGGGAGAGCGTGTACTCGCGGCTGAAATTCGAGTCCGGCGCCCACCGCGTCCAGCGCGTACCCGAGACGGAGTCCCAGGGACGGATCCACACCTCGGCGTGTACGGTGGCGGTCCTGCCGGAGGCGGACGAGATCGAGGAGATCGAGATCAATCCCGCCGACCTCAAGGTGGACACCTTCCGTGCCTCCGGTGCCGGTGGTCAGCACGTGAACAAGACCGACTCCGCCGTGCGCATGACCCACCTGCCCACGGGAATCGTGGTGGAGTGCCAGGACGAGCGCTCCCAGCACAAGAACCGCGCCAAGGCGCTGAGCCTCATCCAGGCGAAGATCATGGCCCGGGAACGCGACGCACAGGTCTCCGAACAGACCCAGGCCCGGCGGCAGCTCGTGGGCAGCGGCGACCGCTCCGAGCGCATCCGCACCTACAACTTCCCCCAGGGCCGGGTGACCGACCACCGCATCAACCTCACGCTCTACAAGCTCGAGGAGATCATGGCCGGCAACCTGGACCCGGTGATAGGCCCGCTGATGCGCGAGCACCAGGCGGACCAGCTCGCGGCGATGGCCGACGAGGCGCTCTAACCCTTCCCACGTCCCGGCGCGCGACAGACCGTGGCCCCCTGAGCCACCCGGTCCGCACCCGTGGCCGCACCGTCTTCACGGCGGAGGGGCCGGGGAGCGGGAGCGCCCGGACACGTGGATCGTGCGCCGAAAAGGCGTGCGACCTGCGCGGGGAACGTTTCGACCGTGGACCGGCTGCGCCAGACCACCGGCGATCGCCGGTCCGCAACCGCCCCCTCCCGCCACTTTGCGAAGCACCAACGAAAAGGGCCGGCGCAGTGACTGCGCCGGCCCCGGTGGCGACAAGCCGCGCGGGGGATCAGGCCACGCGCTGCTTCTCGCGGATCTCCTCGAGTGTCTTGCAGTCCACGCACAGCGTCGCGGTGGGGCGTGCCTCGAGACGGCGCAGGCCGATCTCCACACCACACTGCTCGCAGAACCCGTAGTCGTCCTTGCGGATCCGCTCCAGGGTCTGGTCGATCTTGCGGATGAGCTTGCGCTCACGGTCGCGGGTGCGCAGCTCCAGCGCGAACTCCTCCTCCTGGGTGGCCCGGTCAGCGGGGTCCGCGTAGTTGTTGGCGTCGTCGCGCATATGACTCATGGTGCGCTCGACCTCCTCCTGGAGCTGGCGCTTCCATGCCGTGAGCAGCCGCTCGAAGTGCTCGAGCTGCGCATCGCTCATGTATTCCTCGCCCTCCGCCGGCTGATACGGCTCGATCCCGCGAACCGGCAGGGTGTTGGACTTGTCGGCCATGATGACTCCTCCCTATCCGGCAGCCGCCACCCGACGGCGGCGCCGGCGTTCAGCCTCCGGCGCACCTCCGGTGCACCGTTCCGTGATCCGTCGCCGCGGGGGCGAACGAAAAGCCAACGCTCATTTACCCTCCCGACCCCCGGGGCGTCAACCCCGGAGACCGGGCACAGGGCATCACGCGGCGCGCTTGCGCAGCGCTCCGCCGAGGCGGCGGTGGGCGTCGCGGAGCACCGTCTCCGTGGTCTCCCAGTCGATGCAGGGGTCGGTGATGGAGACACCGTATTCCAGCGCCGAGGGATCGCCCTTGAGCTTCTGGTTGCCCCAGCCGATGTTGCTCTCGATCATCATGCCGGTGATCGAGCGGTTGCCCTCGAGGATCTGGTTGATCAGGTTCTCCACCACCAGCGGCTGCAGCCCCGGATCCTTGTTGGAGTTGGAGTGGCTGCAGTCGACGACCAGCTGTGTGCGCAGCCCCGCCTCACGCAGGTCCTTCTCGCACAGGGCGATGCTCACGGAGTCGTAGTTCGGTTGCTTGCCGCCGCGCAGTACCACATGGCCGTAGCTGTTGCCGCGGGTACGGATAACGGCGGACTGGCCCTCCTGGTTGATGCCCAGGAAGCTGTGCGGGCTCGCCGCCGAGCGCAGGGCGTTGATGGCTACGTCCAGGCTGCCGTCGGTACCGTTCTTGAAGCCAACCGGCGTGGACAGGCCGCTCGCCATCTCGCGGTGGGTCTGGGACTCGGTGGTCCGGGCGCCGATGGCGGTCCAGGTGATGAGATCGCCGATGTACTGCGGCGTCAGCGGATCGAGGGCCTCCGTGGCCGCCGGCAGGCCGATCTCGGCGAGGTGCAGCAGCAGCTCGCGGGCCCGGAACAGCCCCTCCTCGATGTGGAAGGAGTCATCCATGTAGGGGTCGTTGATCAGCCCCTTCCAGCCGACGGTGGTCCGCGGTTTCTCGAAGTACACGCGCATCACCACGAACAGATTGTCCGCCACCTCGTCGTGGAGGCGCTTGAGCCGCGCGGCATAGTCCTTCGCGGCCTCGATGTCGTGCACCGAGCATGGCCCCACGACCACCAGCAGGCGGTGATCCGTGCCGTCGATGATGTTCTCGACGGTGCGCCGGCCGTCCACGACGGTCTTGCGCGCGGCCTCGCTCAGCGGCAGCTTGCGCTTGGCCTCGAGCGGGGTCGGCAGGATCTCCTGCGCCAGGACGTTGATGTCGTCGATTTTCACTTCGCTCATTGGGCGTTCCCCGACGGGTCATATCGCTTGCGGGGCCGGCATTCGCACGGCTCCGCGTGAAGACGACTCCCATGATACGGGGCGCCCGATGAAGTTTCCATGCATGCCGGCGGTACGCACCGGGGCGTTCAGCCCGCCCGGCGGCAAGCCCCGAGGCGGCTGTCGGCGACATGCGCGGCGTCGACATGCAGCGTCCCCGGACCGGCGACGAACATGGGCTCGAGGAGCACCCGTTCGAGCACACCGCGCAGGGCACGCGCGCCGGTACCCGAAGCCAGCGCCTCCTCGGCGATGGCCTCCAGGGCATCGTCGCCGAAGGTGAGCCGGCAGCCGTCCATGGCCATCAGGGACTGGTATTGCGCCACCAGGGCATTCCGCGGCTCGGTGAGGATGGCGCACAGCCCCGCGGCGTCCAGCGGGTCGAGCACCGCGGTGACCGGCAACCGCCCCACCAGCTCCGGGATCAGGCCGTAGGCCATGAGATCCTCCGGTGAAAGCGCCTCGGCCAACGGCGGCGTCTCCGCCATCTCCCCCGCCGGATCCGCGGCGAAGCCGACACCACCGGAGAGCTGGCGACGACGAACGAGGGCGTCGATGCCGTCGAAGGCCCCGCCGCATATGAACAGGACCTCGCGGGTGTCGAGCTCCGGGATGGGGGCACGGGGGCTCCGCCGGGCCTGGGGCAGCGGCACGCGGGTCCCCTCCAGGAAGCGCAGCAGCGACTGCTGCACCCCTTCCGCGGAGACGTCACGGCCGTGCACCGGGCTGTCCGCACCGGCGGCGAGCTTGTCGATCTCGTCGATATAGACAATGCCGCAGCCGGCCAGGCCGATATCCCCGTCGGCGGCCTGGAGCAGCCGCTCGGCGATGACATCGACGTCCTCGCCCACGTAGCCCGCCTCGGTGAGGCCGGTGGCATCGATACTCACGAAGGGTACCGCCAGCGAGCGCGCCAGGGTCTCGGCGAGCAGGGTCTTGCCGGAACCACTGGGGCCGAGCAGGAGCACGTTGCTCTTGCCGATCTCCGGCTCGCCGGGCGAACGGGTCCGGCGCAGGCGTTTGTAGTGGTTGTACACCGCCACGGCGAGGCTGCGCTTACCCCGGGTCTGGCCGATCACGTACTCGTCGAGAAAGGCATGGATCTGGGACGGCGTGGGCAGCGGGGCCGGCGCCAGGGCCCGCTCCGTCGCCCCCTCCTCGGCCAGGATGCGCGCGCACTCGGTGGCACAGCGCGCGCAGATCGAGACCGCCCCGGTCGCCACCAGGGTATTGGCGGCGCTCTCGACGCTGCCGCAGAAGGCACACGCCGTGGCCCCGCGATGCCCGTCACCGATCGTCTTTCGCTCAGCGCTGCGGACCATGCCGGCCTCCCCCTATGCTTGCCTGCCGCCGGGGGGCGGTGTTCGTCTCCCCCATAGTGCATTTATAGAACGCCTGTCCACGCATGCCAGCGCCCCGGCCCCCCGCCACCGGGCCTTCGGCTTCTGAAACGGGACACCGGTCACGCGCACGTACGGCGCAACTGTCCCAACGCCTGGCACAGGCAGTACACTACGGGTTTGAGAACCAGATCGAACGCGGCTCACCGTCGGAGGCCCCGAATGCCCCTGGACCGGAAACTCCTGGACATCCTCTGCTGCCCCGTCACCAAGGTGCCGGTACGCCCGCTGCGCCGCGACGAGCTCAAGCGCGTCAACGAGCTGATCTCCGGCGGCACGCTCCACTACATGGACGACAGCCCGGTGAACGAGCCCCTCGCGGAAGGCCTGGTCACGCGCAACGGAGAACGTGTCTACCGCGTCGATGACGGCATCCCCGTCATGCTCGAGGAGCGTGGCATGCTCGTCCGTCAGCTCGGCATCGGTGGCTGACCACCCCCCCATCGCGGAGGACGCCACCGTCACGGGGCTGCTGGCCGAGGGCCGCCGGCGGCTGGCCGGCGGCGACAGCCCGGGCCTCGATGCCGCACTGCTGCTGGCCCACGCCCTGGGCCGCAGCCGCACGTGGCTGCACACCTGGCCGGAGCATTACCCGGGGGCCAGCGAGGTCGAGCATTTCCGGGCGCTGCTCGCGGCCCGCGCCCGGGGCGCACCTATCGCCCACCTCACCGGCGAGCGGGAATTCTGGAGCCTCGCGCTCACGGTCACCCCGGACACCCTGGTGCCACGCCCGGAGACGGAGACCCTGGTCGAGGCGGCGCTGGCGGTCTGCCCCGCCCCGCCGGAACGGCTTCTGGACCTCGGTACCGGCAGCGGCGCCGTGGCCCTGGCGCTGGCGAGCGAATGGCCGGGAACGGCGGTGGACGCCACCGAGCGCAGCCACGACGCCGCAACGCTCGCCCGGGAGAACGCCGCCCGCCTGGGCCTCGACGCCCGCGTCAGCGTCTTCGAGGGCGACTGGTTCGCCCCCCTGCCGGCACGGCGTTACCCGCTGGTGGTGAGCAACCCGCCCTACATCGGCGCCGAAGAGCCCGAACCCTGGCAGGGCGACGCCGCCCACGAGCCGCGTGGCGCGCTGATCGCCGCGGACGCCGGCCTGGCCGCCCTGTGCACGATCGTCGATGACGCGCCGGATTGGCTGGCCCCCGGGGGCTGGCTGATACTGGAACACGGCTGGCGCCAGGGCGAGGCGGTCCGCGGGCTGCTCGCCGACGCCGGCTACACGGCCGTGCAGACCTGGCGGGACCTCGCCGGACACGAGCGGGTCACCGGCGGGCGCCGGCCCTGATCCACCGCGACCGGATACCCTGATGGACGACGACCAGCTCCTGCGCTACAGCCGCCAGATCATGCTTCCCGGCCTCGACTATGAGGGCCAGCAGCGGCTGCTCGACGCCTCCGTGCTCATCGTCGGCCTCGGCGGGCTGGGCTCGCCGGCGGCGCTGTACCTCGCCGCCGCCGGCGTGGGGCGCCTGGTGCTGGCCGACTTCGACCGCGTGGCACTGACCAACCTCCAGCGCCAGATCCTCTACCGCAGTGAGGACGTGGGCGCGCTCAAAGCGGAGGTGGCCCGCGAGCGGCTGAACGCCCTCAACCCGGACGTGCGCGTGGAGACGGTCACCGACCCCCTGGACGACGCCAGCCTCCCCGACCTGGTCGCCGGGGTGGACGCGGTCGCCGACGGCTGCGACAACTTCGCCACACGCTTCGCGGTCAACCGCGCCTGCGTCGCCGGCGGCCGGCCGCTGGTCTCCGCCGCGGTGATCCGGATGGAGGCCCAGATCGCGGTCTACCGCAGCGACCGCCCCGGCGCACCCTGCTACCGCTGCGTGTTCCCGGAAACCGGCGAGGCGGCGGAGACCTGCAGCGAGACCGGCGTGCTCGGCCCGCTCACCGGCGTGGTGGGCAGCCTGCAGGCGGTGGAGACGGTGAAGCTGCTCGCCGGGCTCGGCGAAGGGCTGGAGTCGCGGCTGCTCACCCTGGACGCCATGCGGATGCGCTGGCGCACCCTCTCGCTCGTGCGGGATCCGGACTGCCCGGTCTGCGGCGGCGCGTCGGGCTGACCCGCGCGGCCGGCGCCCTACTCCGCCGCTGCCAGGCCAGCCTGGATGGCCGCCAGCAGGCGGTCCTCGGCCTCGGCCATGGGCAGCGTCACGCCCAGGCTGCGCAGGTCGATGACCTCCAGCCCGGCATAGCCGCAGGGATTGATCCGGGAGAAGGGCTCCAGGTCCATGTCCACGTTGAACGACAGGCCGTGGTAGCTGCAGCCCCGGCGCACCCGCAGGCCGACCTGGGCGATCTTGGCACCCGCCACGTATACCCCCGGGGCGTCCCGCCGGGCGTGCCCGGTGATGCCGTCGTCGGCGAGCACGCGGATAACCGCGTCCTCCAGCAGCGAGACCAGCCGCCGCACGCCGAGACGGCGGCGGCGGACATCCAGCAGCGGATACGCCACGAGCTGCCCCGGGCCGTGGTAGGTGACCTGGCCACCGCGGTCAACGGCGACGACCGGGATATCCCCCGGGGCGAGGAGGTGCTCCGGCCGGCCGGCCAGCCCCTGGGTGAATACCGGCGGGTGCTCCAGCAGCCAGAGCTCGTCGCCGGTCTCAGGACCGCGCTCGTCGGTGAACGCCTGCATCCGCCGCCAGGTGGGCTCGTAGGCCACGCGGCCGAGGCGGCGCACCCTGAGGGCGGGATCGTCGGCGACCACGGCGCTCACAGCGTCATCAGGACATCGTCGTGGGCGTGAAGGTCGCGGTAGATCGCGTCGAGCTGCTCTCGGCTGTGCGCACGCACGGTCACGGTCACCGACAGGAACCGGCCGTTGCGGCTCTCCGCCACGCGCACGTCCGCCTCCGCAAGCTCGCCGCGGACGTGGGCCGCGACCAGCCGGCGCACGGTGGCCTCGATATCGGCACCGGCCCGGCCCATGGCCTTGATCGGGAAGTCGCAGGGAAAGGTGAGCGGTGTGTCCTCGCTGTTCATGCCGGTACCTCCGTCGCCGGCGTGCCCCGGAACGCGGCCTTGTGCCGGTCGAACGCCTCGCGCAGCCGATGCCACACGGGCCCGGGCCTGCCGTCGCCCACCCTGGCGCCGTCGATCCGCGTCACCGGCACGATCTCCCTGGTGGAGCTGGTCAGCCAGACCTCCCCGGCGGCGGCGAGCCCGTCGGCATCGATGGGGCGCTCCGCCACCGGGACACCGACCTCGCGGGCGAGCGCCAGGACGAAGGCACGGGTCACCCCCGGCAGCAGCGACGGCCCCAGCGGCGGGGTGACGACGGTGCCGTCGATCACGGCGAAGACGTTGCTCGTCGAGGCCTCGGTAATCCGGCCCCCGCGCTGGAGCAGCGTCTCGAACGCGCCGGCCTCCTCCGCCGCCTGACGCAGGAGCACGTTGCCGAGCAGCGAGACGGCCTTGATGTCGCAGCGCGCCCAGCGGATGTCCTCGCGCAGGATCACGGCAACCCCGTCGGTACCCTCGACCACCGGCGGCGGCATCGGTGCGCGGTAGGCGAACACCCCGGGCTCGGGCTGTGCGGGAAAGCGGTGATCACGATGCGGGGCCACGCCCCGCGTGATCTGCAGGTAGACCGAACAATCCACTTCGGCCCCTTCCAGCAGTCCGGAAACCACAGCCTCCGGGGCCAGGGTGCCGGCATCCAGCCCGATCGCCGCGAGGCTGCCGCGCAGCCGCGCGAGGTGACGGTCGAGCAGGAACGCCCGGCCGCCGTAGGCGGGGATCACCTCGTAGACGCCGTCACCGAAGAGATACCCCCGGTCCATCGGCGAGACCCGCGCCTCGGAGAGCGCGAGCCATTCGCCGTTGAGGTAGCAGGGGGCATCATCGGTGGTCAGTAGAACCAAAGCATGACCTCGTCCATGACCCGCCCGAAGAAGCCGCCTTCCTCGACACCGGTCAGCGCCACCAGGGGCACCTCCGCAACGGTACGTTCCCCGAGGGTGACCTGCACCTTGCCGTAGGGTTTGCCCTCCTCCACCGGCGCGATGATGCGCCCGTCCACGCTCATGCTCGCCTCGAGACGATCGTACTGGCGCTTGGGAATGGTGACGTAGAGGTCGTGACGCACACCCAGCGGGGCGGTATCCGTGGCGCCCTTCCAGACCGGCGCGTCGGTCAGGGACTTGCCCGCCTGGTAGAGGCGGTGGGTCTCGAAGAAGCGGAAGCCGTAGTTCAGCAGCGCCTGGCTCTGGTCGAGCCGCGCGTTGGCGCTGGAGGTGCCCATCACCACCGAGATCAGGCGCATGCCGTCGCGCTCGGCGGAGCTCGTGAGGCAGTAGCCCGCCGCCTCCGTGTGGCCCGTCTTCAGCCCGTCCACGGTCTTGTCCCGCCACAGCAGCTTGTTGCGGTTGCTCTGCTCGATGCCGTTCCACTTGAACGTCTTCGTCGAGTAGAACTTGTAGTACTGCGGGAACTCGCTGATCAGCGCCCGCGCCAGGATGGCCGTGTCGTGGGCGGAGGAGTAATGCTCCTCCGTGGGCAGGCCGGTGGCGTTCACGTAGTGGGTGTTGTCCATGCCCAGGGCGTCGGCGTACTGATTCATCACCTGGGCGAAGGTGTCCTCGGTGCCGGCGACGTACTCGGCCAGCGCGATGCTCGCGTCGTTGCCCGACTGGATGATCATCCCGCGCAGCAGGTTGGCGACGCTGACCTGGTCGCCCGCCTCGATAAACATCCGTGAGCCGGGGGCCCGCCACGCCCGCTCGGAGACACGGACCATGTCGTCCATGGCGATGTTGCCCGCGTCCAGCTCCTTGAACACCACGTAGGCGGTCATGAGCTTGGTCAGGCTCGCCGGCTCCACCCGGGCGTCGGGATCCTTGGAAGCGATCATCCGGCCGCTGTGGTAGTCCATGAGCACGTAGTTCTGCGCGCCGAGGCTCGGGGGATCCGGCACCGGTATCGGCTGAGTCTGGGCGAGCACACGGCCGGCGCCCAGCAGGGTCGCGAGAACGAGAGCGAATACGCTGAATCGAAGAGCCAGTTTAGCCATGATCCCTATTTACTGTGCCTGCGGTAAATCCGGCCATCCGCCGCCCCTCAGGGCTCGGTCACCACGTGACCCGACGGATAACCCTTGGCGGTGAGGCGTCCTCCGATCTCCCGGACCGCCGCCTCACCATCGAGGGGACCCACCCGGACGCGATAAAGTTCACGCCCCTGCTGGGTCGTCGCCTCCATGCGCACCGGCACCTCGATGGCGGAATCGCGGAGCTGCGCCACCAGGCGCTCGGCATTCTGACGCACACCGAACGCCCCGAGCTGGATATAGTAGTCCATTGCCGACGCCGAGGATGTGCGCCCTGCCCCGTCACCGGTGTCGCCCACGGCGCCCTCTGCGGGCGCTCTCGCCGCCCCTGCCCCACCGCCGGCATCCGCCGTGACGGCCCCGTCCAGGGACTGCGGATCATCACCGGCAGCCGAGGCGAGCTGCGCCGAGCCGTCGACGGCACCGTCGTCCGGGGTATCGTCATCGACCGCCACGGCGCGGGCGGTGTCCGGCTGGCGTTCCTGTCCGCCGTCAGGGGGGGCATCCTTCCCGCCAGCCTCGTAGCCCGGCCCCACCACCCGGATCGACACCGGTGCGGTGCCGGTCGACACCACACCGAGCTTGGTCGCCGCGGCATAGGAGAGATCGATGATCCGCCCCTTCGCGAAGGGACCACGGTCGTTGACCTTCACCACCGCCTTGCGCCCGTTGTCCAGGTTGGTCACCTCGACCCACGACGGCAGCGGCAGGGTCTTGTGGGCCGCGGTCATGGCATACATGTCGTACGGCTCACCGCTGGAGGTACGCCGGCCGTGGAACTTCTTGCCGTACCAGGAGGCGATTCCGCGCTGCCGGAAACCGGAGGCATCGGACATCACATGGTAGCGCCGCCCCAGCACCTCGTAGCTATCCGGGTTGCCGTAGCGGCTGCGGGGCACCTCCTTCGGCGTCGCATCCGGCAGGCTCGAGGCGCCGGAGATCGGCTCCCCCGGACCGTCGCCAGGTGACGACGCACAGCCGGCCAGCGCCAGCACGGCCACCGCCGTCAGCGCGGGCAGCAGCGGCACCGCCCTCATGCCCCGGGCCCCCGCGCCTCGCGGATCGCCTCACCGAGCTGATGCACCGCCATCGCATATAGCGGGCTGTGGTTGTAGCGGGTGATGACATAGAAGTTCGTCAGGGTCACCCAGTACTGGGGGCCATCCTCGCCCTCGAGCACGGTGAGGCGCGCCGGGGCATCCGCCGGCAGCGTTTCCTGGGGGTACACGCCGCGACGCGCGAGCTCGCCGACAGTGGTGTTCGGCTTGAGCCCGCCGGCATCGGCGAGCGGGCGCCAGTCGTCGCCGTCCACCTCCGCGGGCACCGCCACCGGTTCACCGCTGCGCCAGCCGTGACGGGCGAAGTAGTTGGCGACACTGCCGAGCACGTCCGGCAGCTCGTCCCACAGGTCCCGCCGGCCGTTGTCGTTGAAATCCACGGCGTAGGCGCGGTAGCTGCTGGCGATGAACTGCGGCATGCCCATGGCACCGGCATAGGAGCCCTTGGGTCCGAGCGGATCGATGCCCTCCTCGCGGGTGAGCAGGAAGTAGTCTGCCAGCTCGCCGCGGAAGAACCCGCTGCGCGGCGGGTAATCGAAGGCCAGGGTGCGCAGGGCGTCGATGACCCGGTGACGGCCGGTATAAGTGCCGTAGCGCGTCTCCACGCCGACGATGGCGACCAGCACGGCCGGCGACACCCCATACGCCTCGCTCACGCGCCGGATCAGCGCCTCGTGCTCGTCCCAGAAGTCGGCACCGGCCTGGATGCGCGCCTGCTTGAGGAATATGCCGCGGTAGCGGTGCCACGGCAGCGCCTCCGCCGGGCGCTCCATGGCATCGATGATGTCCTGTTGGCGCTCGCTCGCCGCGAGCACCTCGCGCACCCGGTCGGCATCGAGGCCGTGCTCCCGGGCCATCTGCTCGGCGAAACGGTCGAAGGCGGCCTCGTCGTCCGCGGGCTCGGGGGCGCCGGCAACCGCGCAGCCGGCGAGCAGGGCGGCCGTCACGGCCAGGGCCCCCATGGCGGAACGGACGCGGGCGGGTGCGGGGCGGTGTCTCATCGGCCCTCCTCCGGTCGATGCCCTGGCGGTCAGGATGACCACAGACGGCGATGGGTCTGAATGGACATGAGAATACCGAAGCCGGCCATGAGGGTCACCATTGACGTTCCCCCGAAGCTCACCAGCGGCAGTGGCAGCCCCACCACCGGCAGCAACCCGGAGACCATACCGATATTGGTGAAGAAGTAGACGAAGAACGTCAGCGAGATGCTGCCCGCCAGCAGCCGGCTGTAGCGATCCTGGGCGTGGCCGGCAATCCACAGGCCGCGTCCCACGACCGCCATGTAGAGCACCAGTAGCACGCACACCCCGAAGAAACCGAATTCCTCGGAGAGCACGGCGAAGATAAAATCCGTGTGCCGCTCCGGGAGGAACTCCAGGTGCGACTGCGTGCCGGCCATCCAGCCCTTGCCGTAGACACCGCCGGAGCCGATGGCGATCTTGGACTGGATGATGTGGTAGCCCGCCCCGAGCGGGTCGCGCTCCGGATCGAGGAAGGTCAGCACGCGCTGACGCTGGTAATCGCGCATGCCGAAGAACCACAGCAGCGGCGCGGCGGCACCGGCGAGCACCGCGCCGCCGGCGATATAGCGCCAGCTCAGCCCGCCCAGGAACAGAGCGAACACACCCGCCGCCGCCACCAGGAGCGCGGTGCCGAGGTCCGGCTGCACGGCGATCAGGCCCACGGGCACCCCGATCACCGCGACTACCACCAGGATCACCGGCACCCGGGGCGGGACGTCTTCGCGGGCGAGCACCCAGGCCACCATCATCGGCAACGCCAGCTTCATGAACTCCGAGGGCTGGACCATCATCACACCGAGGTCGATCCAGCGACGCGCCCCGCCGGCACTGGTGCCGAACAGCATCACGGCGAGCAGGCTCGCCACGCCGGCGAGGTAAAGCAGCGGCGTCCAGCGCCGCAGCAGCGACGGCGGCACCTGGGCAAGCACCAGCATCACGAAGAAGGCCACACCCAGGCGCCAGCACTGCCGCTCCCAGGCCTCGAAATCGCCGTTGAAGGCGCTGTAGAGCACCACCAGGCCGCCCGCTGCCACCAGCGCCAGGAGCACCAGCAGCGGCATGTCCAGGTGAAGATAGCGCTGCACGAAGCTCCGGTCCCGGGCCGGCCCCACCACATCATCATTCATCGCCGTACCCCTGTGCGGTCTGCCGCAGCCTGAGCAGCCAGGCATCCATCACCGTGCGTGCCATCGGCGCCGCCGTGGAGCTGCCGCCGCCACCGTTCTCGACCACCACCGCCACGGCGATCTTGGGATCCTTCAGGGGCGCGAAGGAAATGAACAGCGCGTGGTCGCGCAGCCGCTTGGCGAGCTCCTCGGCGTCGTACTCCTCGCCCTTGGCGATCCCGAACACCTGCGCGGTACCGGTCTTGCCGGCGAACTGGTATGGGGCGTCGCGCCCGACACGACGGGCCGTGCCACGGGGCCCCTGCACCACGTCGTGCATGGCATCGATGATGGTCTCCCAGCGCTGCGGCTTGTCCAGCTGGATGGGCGGGCGCTGATGGGGATCGGGTACCGGCACCGCCTTGCCGTCCGGTCCGGTCGCCGAGCGCAGCAGGTGGGGACGCAGGCGCTTGCCCCGGTTCGCCATCGTCGCCGTGGCATAGGCGAGCTGTAGCGGCGTGGCCAGCATGTAGCCCTGGCCAATGCCCGCGATTATGGTCTCGCCGTGATACCACGGCTTGCCCTTGACCCGGCGCTTCCACTCCTTCGA
Organism: Arhodomonas sp. KWT2; assembly: GCF_041949875.1. Taxonomy (NCBI): domain Bacteria; kingdom Pseudomonadati; phylum Pseudomonadota; class Gammaproteobacteria; order Chromatiales; family Ectothiorhodospiraceae; genus Arhodomonas; species Arhodomonas sp. KWT2. The sequence continues at coordinate 24,575 of NZ_JBHFPQ010000030.1, read as the reverse complement.
GGGCATCAGCCCGGAGAGCTCGCCGGAGAGGTCCACGCCGGTGGACCGGCCGATGCCGAAGGGCAGCAGGAAGTCGTGCATGGCGTTGATGCCCATCTTGTAGGCAAGATCGTAGAAGTACGTATCGCAGGACTCCTCGATGGCATCGTGCATGTTCACGGTGCCGTGCCCGCCGCGCTTCCAGCAGCGCCAGCGGTGATCAACGCCGGGGATGCTGTAGTAACCGGGATCGTAGACCGTCTCTTCCGGCGTGGTAGTACCGGTTTCCAGTCCCGCCAGCCCCATGAAGGGCTTGATCGTGGAGCCCGGCGGATACTGCCCGCGGAGCACGCGGTTGAACAGCGGCTTGTCCTTGCCCTGCTGCAGCGAGCGGTAGTCCTCCAGCGAGATGCCGTTGACGAAGAGATTGGGGTCGAAGGTCGGTGTGCTCGCCATCGCCAGCAGCTCGCCGGTCTGCGGGTCGATGGCCACGATAGCGCCGCTCTCCTCGCCCAGAGCGCCCTCGGCGACCTTCTGCAGCCGCACGTCCAGGCTCAGCTGCAGGTCCTCGCCGGGCACCGGCGGATCACGGTCGAGCACGCGCAGGGTCCGCCCCATGGCGTTGGTCTCCACCCGCTTGACGCCCACGTGCCCGTGCAGGCGCTTCTCGTAGTACCGCTCGATCCCGGTCTTGCCGATGTGGCTGGTGGCGGAATACTCGGCGGCGGACAGGCCGGAGAGCTCCTGCTGATTGATCCGCCCGACGTAACCAACGGCGTGGACCGCGGTGCTGCCCAGGGGATAGTTCCGGGTGAGTTGCGCCTTCACCTCCACGCCGGGGAAACGGTGACGGTTCACGGCCAGCCGGGCGACCTCCTTCTCGGTGAGGTCGAACTTCAGCGGGATCTCCTGGAATCCCGGACGCTGGCGCCGCAGCTCATGGAAGCGCTCCAGGTCCGTGGGACGGAGCGAGACGACCTTGCGGATACGCGTGAGCAGGTTGTCCATGTTGCTCACCTGCTCCGGCGTGACCACCAGGCGGTAGGTGGGCACATTCTCCGCAAGGAGCACGCCGTTACGGTCATATATCAGCCCGCGGGTCGGCGGCACGCCCACCACCCGCACGCGGTTCTCCTGGGAGAGGGTGGCGTAATGCTGGTAGCCGGCAACCTGCAGCCACCACATCCGCCCCGCCAGCACGCCGACCGCGGCCAGCACGGCCAGCGCGGCCACGACCAGCCGCGAGCGCACGAGCCGGCGCTCGCGCACGGGATCCTGGAGCTGCTGCACAGTCATTGGACGATCACTTGAGACAAACGGCCCCCCGGTCGACAGCGCCGGCCGGCGCGGGGTTCAGCGCACGTTGAATCGCCGCCGCGCCTCGCGCAGCGTGAAGAAGACCACCGGCCACACCACAGTGGCCGAGAACGCCGGCATCCAGTGCCACCAACCAGGGTTCGCCCGGCCGGTTATGCCGTCGACCCAGAAAAGCAGCACCCGTACCAGCAGGCTCAGCACCAGCACGGTCATCGCCTGCTGCCACATCGGGAAGATCCGCAGGCGCCGGTGCAGTTTGAGCGTGAGCCACGCCACCAGCGCGAACCCCAGCGCGTGCGCGCCGAGGGGCATGCTCTGGAGGATGTCGACGAACAGCCCCCCGCCCCATGCGACCCCGACACCGACCCGCTCGGGCAACGCCAGTACCCAGTAGATGATGACCACGAGGGTCCAGGGCGGGCGCACCAGCTCCAGCGAGGTCGGCATCGGCACCACCGAAAGGATAAGCGCGAGGAACACGCTCACCAGGATCACCCAGCCGCCGTGGCGCGTCGACGTCGCCATATGCTAGCGCCCCACGCGCATTCAGGACCCCGGCGCCTGTTCTTCCGGCACCGCCGATCCGCCCGCGAACTGGGGCACATCGCCCTCGCGGCGCACCAGCAGCACCTCCTGGAGCCGGTCCAGGGAGGCGGCGGTCTTCACCGTGACCTCCGCGAACGGCCGCCCCGGCTTCTTGTCCACGGCGGAGACCCGGCCTACCGGATAGCCGGACGGGAAACGCCCGCCGAGCCCGGAGGTCAGCAGCAGGTCGCCCTTGCGGATATCGGTGTTGTTCGGCAGGTTGGTCAACTTCAGCGCGCTCAGATCCCCAGTGCCCACGGCCACGGCGCGCACGCCGTTGCGGTTGACCTGCACCGGGATGGCGTGACTGGGATCGGAGATCAGCCGGACCGTGGCGGTGAACGGCCCGACGGTATCCACCTGGCCGACCACGCCGTTGGCGTCGAGCACGGGCTGCCCCGCGAACAGGCCGTCACGCGCGCCCTTGTCGATGCGCACCAGATGGGTGTGCGGATCGAAATCCACGCGCATCAGCTCGGCGATCAGCACGGACTCGCCCACCTCGTAGGAGGAGTCGAGGAGCTTTCGCAGCCGGATGTTCTCGACCTCGAGGGCGTCAAGCTTCTGCAGCCGCGCCTGGCTGAGGAGGAGCTTGTCCTGCAGCCGCTCGATCTCGGAGACCAGTGCGCGGCGGCTGCGGAACTCGCGGGAGAAGAAGCGCCCGATCTCCGCCGGGAGCTCGGCGGCGACGTGCACCGGATAGACCGCCGTGGTCAGTGCGTAGCGCACCGGCTGCAAGTACCCCTCCCGGTGGTCCAGGGTCATCAGCGCCACCGACGCCAGTGCCAGAAGCACCAGACGTGCCGTTATCGACGGTCCTCGTGCAAACAGCGGTTTGATGGCTTCCCCCGAACTCAGATCGCTGCCCGACAGGATAACGCCAAACCGGGGGCGATGGGTGAACCATTGATCCCCGGCGGGGTGTTCCCTCCCCGCCGGTGCCGGTCCGCCCCGTCGCTACTCGGCGACGAACAGATCGGTGCCGCGCTCGTCCATGAGCTCGAGGGCCCGGCCGCCACCGCGGGTCACGCAGGTCAACGGCTCGTCGGCGATCACCACCGGGAGACCTGTCTCCTCCATGAGCAGGCGATCGATATTGCGCAACAGCGCACCGCCGCCGGTGACGACGATGCCACGCTCGGCCACGTCCGCGCCCAGCTCGGGCGGGGTCTGCTCCAGGGCCGTCTTCACCGCACCGACGATACCGGACAGCGGCTCCTGCAGCGCCTCGAGGATCTCGTTGGAGTTGAGCGTGAAGCTCCGCGGCACGCCCTGGGCGAGGTTACGTCCGCGCACCTCCAGCTCGTGGACCTCGGTACCCGGGAAGGCAGTGCCGATGTCGTGCTTGATGCGCTCGGCCGTCGCCTCGCCGATGAGGATGCCGTAATTGCGGCGCACGTAGTTGATGATGGCCTCGTCGAAGCGGTCACCACCGATACGCACGGAGGCGGAGTAGACGATGCCGTTGAGCGAGAGTACCGCCACCTCGGAGGTACCCCCGCCGATGTCGAGCACCATCGAGCCGCGGGCCTCGTCCACGGGCATGTTCGCCCCGATCGCGGCCGCCATCGGCTCCTCGACCAGGAAGACCTCCCGGGCGCCGGCACCCGCCGCCGACTCCTTGATCGCGCGGCGCTCCACCTGGGTCGAGCCGCAGGGCACGCACACCAGCACACGCGGGCTCGGCTTGAAGAACCGCGCCTCGTGCACCTTCTTGATGAAATTCTGCAGCATCTTCTCGGTGACCGTGAAGTCCGCGATCACCCCGTCCTTGAGCGGACGCACCGCACGGATATTGCCGGGCGTGCGCCCGAGCATGAGCTTGGCCTCCTGGCCCACCGCGGCGATGTGCTTCGGTCCGCCGTCGCGATCCTGGCGGATCGCCACCACCGATGGCTCGTTGAGCACGATGCCCTGGCCCCGGGAGTAGATCAGCGTATTGGCAGTGCCGAGATCGATGGAGAGGTCGTTGGAGAAAAGTCCACGAATGCCCTTGAACATCCCGAGAATCCAGCCGAGCGAGAAAACGCGTAATCTAGCAACCCGCCCCCGTGTGGGCAAGGAAACTGGTGCCTGCATGCTGTGACGAGGCGCACATCGACGCGGCTGAGCGCGCTTGATGGCGCGCTCGACAAGCTGTAATGATGCAGTGCAAGGACAACCGGGAGGCGGGCACACACGGATGAGTCAGCCGCTGAGTCACTATCGCAACATCCTCAGCATCGTGGGTGGCATCGTGCGCGTGCGCGTGCCCGGCGGCGGAAGCGGCTCGCCGGCGCGCTTCCGCGACCTCGCAGTCCTGCGCAAGGCTGACGGCGAGGACGTGCTCGCCCAGATCATCCGTATCGACGGCGACGTCGTCTCCCTGCAGGTGTTCGGCGGCACCGGCGGGCTCACCACCGGGGCGACGGTACGCTTCCTCGGCCACCCCATGTCGGCGACCTGCTCGCCGAACATCCTCGGACGCGTCTTCGGGAGCACCGGCGAGCCGCTAGACCGCGGCCCCGCACTCACCGAGGACCGCCGTGTGCCCATCGGCGGCCCCTCGGTCAACCCGGTGCGCCGGGTCATGCCCAGTCGCATGATCCGCACCGACGTCCCCATGATCGACGTCTTCAACACCCTGGTGGAGAGCCAGAAGATCCCGATCTTCTCGGTCGCCGGCGAACCCTATAACGCCCTGCTGGCGCGCATCGCCATCCAGGCCGACGCGGACGTGGTGGTCTTCGGCGGCATGGGGCTGATCTTCGACGACTATCACTACTTCCGCCAGCGCTTCCTGGACGCGGGGGTGTTCGCGCACACGGTGATGTTCGTCAACCAGGCCTCGGACTCCGTGGTCGAGCGGCTGCTCGTGCCCGACATGTGCCTCGCCGTCGCCGAGCGCTTCGCCGTCGAGGAGGGCAAGCGGGTGCTGGTGCTGCTCACCGACATGACCGCCTTCGCCGACGCGATCCGCGAGGTGGGCATCAGCATGGAGCGGGTCCCCTCCAACCGCGGCCACATGGGCGACCTCTACTCCCAGCTCGCCCGCCGCTACGAGAAGGCGTGCGACTTCCGCGGCGCCGGCTCGGTGACGGTGCTCACCGTCACCACCATGCCGGGGGACGACGTCACCCACCCGGTGCCGGACAACACCGGCTACATCACCGAGGGGCAGCTCTACCTGCGCGACGGGCGCATCGATCCGTTCGGCTCGCTGTCCCGGCTCAAGCAGCACGTGATCGGCCACACCACCCGCGAGGACCACGGCCAGCTGATGAACACCATGATCCGGCTGTACGCCGGCGCCCGGGACGCGGAGCAGAAGCGCGCCATGGCCTTCGAGCTCTCGCCCTACGACGAGAAGCTCCTGCGCTTCGGTGAGCGCTTCGAGGAGCGCTTCATGGACGTCGAGGTCTCCCTGCCCCTGGAGCGCGCCCTCGACCGGGGCTGGGAGACGCTGGCGGAGTGCTTCGAGCCCGAGGAACTGGTCATGAAACAGTCGCTGATCGACAAGTACTACCCCCGCCGCGGCCGGACCGCCGCCGGCGGCGACTGAGCCTCGGAGCAGACCGTGGCCCGGACGTCGCTCAACAAGACCGCCCTGCACCACGAGCAGGCACGCCTGCGGCGGTTCCAGCGCATCCTGCCGTCGCTGGACCTCAAGCGCCGCCAGCTCATCGCCGAGCGCAGCCGGGAGCAGGGCGTACTCGCGGCCACCGAGCGCGACCTGGCCGCGCTCACCAATGACGTCCGCGGGACACTGCCGATGGCCGGCGACGAGCGCGTGGTCATGGACGGGCTCGTCCGCGTCACCGACGTGCGGATGCACGAGCACAACCTCCTCGGCGTGCACCTGCCGTTGCTCGACGACGTCGCGGTGGAGACCTCCGGCTACGCCCTGCTGGCCACCCCGCACTGGCTCGACATCTATGCCGACCGGCTTGCCGAGGCCCTGAGGCTGAACGTCCGCCTCATGGTCGAGCGCGAGCGGCTGCGACGGCTGGAGCGCGCCGTCACGCGGGTCACGCAGCGCGTGAATCTGTTCGACAAGGTCCTCATCCCCCGCGCCCGCGAGAACATCCGCCGCATCCGCATCCATATCGCCGACAACGAGCGCGCCGCTGTGGTGCGCGCCAAGATCGCCAAGCGCAAGCACGCGGGAATGGGCCCATGACCATCGTGGCGCTCGAGAAGGTGACCCTGTTCGGCAGCCGGCGCGAGGAGGACACCCTCCTCACCGGGCTCCAGCAGCTCGGTATCATGCACCTGGTCACGCTGCGCGAGAGCCCCGGCGAGGAGGCCGCCCCGGCCGCGCCGGCCCACACCCGGCGCGCGCTGCAGTACCTGCTGGACTGCCCGGTACGCCGCCACCAGGTCCCGGAGGACCCGGACTTCGACCTGGCCACGACCGTCGAGCGGGTGCTGGAGAACCAGCGCCGCAGCCGCGAGCTGGAGGACAGTCGCGAGTTCGTCCAGCGCCGCCTCGACGACCTCGCCCCCTGGGGCGACTTCCGGCTGCCCCCCGAGGACGCCCTCGCCGGCTACCGGCTGTGGTTCTACGAGGTCCCGAACTACCGCCGGCACCAGCTCGGGACCCTGACCCTGCCGTGGCAGGAGGTCCATCGCGACAACCGCAACAGCTACGTCGCCGTGATCGCCCGCGAGGAACCCCCGCCGGAGGCCCTGCCGGTACCGCGCACCCACACCGGCAGCATCCCCCGCTCGCAGCTGCGCGAGCGCCTCCAGCGCCTCGCGGTGCGCCTGGACGAGCTCGCCGCCGAGCGCGAGGCACTCACGCGCTGGATCCACCTGATCCACCGCCAACTCTTCCGGGCGGAGGATGATGCCGACCTCGCCCGGGCCCATCACTGCACCCTGGACGACGACGCCCTGTTCGCGGTGCAGGGCTGGGTGCCGATCCGTGACCGGGCCGCGGTACACGACTTCGCCGCCGCGCGTGACCTCGCCGTACTGGTCGAGCCCGCGGACGCGGACAGCCGGCCGCCGACACTGCTGGACAACGACGAAGCCACCGCCGGCGGCGAGGAGGTGGTGTATTTCTATCAGCTCCCCGGCTACCGCAGCTGGGACCCATCCCGGGTGATCTTCTTCTCGTTCGCGGTGTTCTTCGCGATGATCCTCGCCGACGCCGGCTACGCCGCCGTCCTCGGCGGCATCGTGCTCGCCGCCGCACCCCGGCTCGGTGCGAGCCGGCGCGGCCGGCGGCTGCGCAACCTCGGCCTGGCGCTGGCGACTACCGCCGGCGTCTACGGCGTCCTCGCCGGCAGCTATTTCGGCTGGCAGCCGCCGCCGGGCAGCCTGCCCGGGGTGCTCCGCGTGCTCGATACCGGCGACTTCGGCCAGATGATGACCCTGTCGGTGGGTGTCGGCCTCGCCCACCTGGTGCTCGCCAACGCCATCGTCGCCTGGCGCCGGCGCGGTCACACCGCTGCCCTCGCCCCCGTGGGCTGGATCGCGGCCCTGCTCGCCGGCGCCGCGCTGTACCTCGGCCTGCCCGGTGCCGGCATCGTCCTGGCCGCCGGGCTCGCCGCCGTCGCGGTGTTCAGCGACACCCGGCCGATCCACAACGCCGGCGACCTGCTGCGCCGCGCCGCCGGCGGACTGCTCGGGCTGGCCCGCGTGACCAACGCGTTCGGCGACGTCCTCAGCTACCTGCGGCTGTTCGCCCTGGGCCTGGCGAGCGCGTCGCTGGCGGTGACCTTCAACCAGCTCGCCGCCGACGCTGCAGCGGCCTACCCGGGCCTCGGCGTGCTCCTCGAGGTGCTGATACTCGCTGCCGGCCATGCCCTGAACTTCGCCCTCGCCGTGCTCAGCGGCGTGGTCCACGGGCTGCGGCTCAACGTCATCGAGTTCTATAACTGGGGCATTTCCGACGAGGGCTACCCTTTCCGGCCCTTCGCGCGAACGGAGAAGACACTGTGGAACAACTGATCCTCACCCTCGGCTGGGCCGGGCTGTACGGCCCCATGGCCCTGGGCGCCATCGGCAGCATCATCGGCTGTGCCATCGCCGGCCAGGCGGCCATCGGCGCCCTGCTGGAGACCGAGTCCGGCCACGGCCGGTTCATCGGGCTCTCGGCGATGCCCTCCTCGCAGACCATCTACGGCATCGTGGTGATGTTCTCGCTGCAACGCCCGGTCACCACCGATACCGCGGCGGGGCTGTTCGCGGTGGGGATACTCTCCGGGACCGCGCTGCTGCTGAGCGCGGTCCACCAGGGCAGCTGCTGCGCCTCGGCGATCAACACCGCCAAGAGCAAACCGGAAGTCTTCGGGCTGTCCATCGCACCCGCCGCCATCGTCGAGGGCTTCGGTGTGTTTGCCTTCATCTTCGCGCTGGTGATCGCCGGCAACATCCCCGCCGGCTGAACGGGACAGGGGCCGCGTATGAACGAGCACGACACCACCGGACCGTCCTCGGGCGTGGAGGCGCTGATCGAGCGCCTGCGCGAGGAGGGTGTGGAGGCCGGCCGCGAGGAGGCCCGGCGTATCGTCGCCGATGCCGAGAGCCGGGCGAGCTGGATGATCGAACAGGCCGAGGAGGACGCCGAGCGGTTGCGCGCCCAGGCCCGGGAGGAGGCGCAGCGTCTGGAGGCCTCGGCCCGCGAGGCTATCCGCGTGGCCGCGCGGGACAGCGTCCTGGAGATGCAGACCACCCTCACCCATCGCTTCCGCGAGCACCTGCGCTGGCTGGTACGCGACGCCCTCTCGGACGAGGCCTTCCTCCAGCGCCTGATCCTGGAGCTGGCCGCCCGCCAGCGCAGTGACACGCCGCTGGAGGCGGACGGGCACACCGAGATCCTGCTCCCGCGGGACGTGCTGGGGCTCGAGGAACTGCGCCGACACCCGGAGGCCCTGCGCGAGGGCAGCCTCGCCCATTTCGTGGTCGCCCAGGCGCGCGACGTCCTGCGTGAGGGGGTCGATTTCACCGTCGGCGAGCACGAGCACGGTCTGCGCGTGCGCCTGAACGACCACGACATGGAGCTCGACATCACCGAGGATGCGGTCGCCGCGCTGCTGCTGGAGCACCTCCAGCCCCGCTTCCGCGCGATGCTCGAAGGCATCGTGAAATAGCCGCCATGAGCAAGCGCCACGAGTACGTCATGCTGCTGGCGAGCCTGCCGGCCCTGCCGGGGCAGCCCTTCGGCCGGGAGACACTGGGGCTCTCACGGCTGCGCCTCGATCGCCGGCTGGGACTGCTCGGGGCTGCCCACCGCGAGAGCCTGGACACGCTGCTGGGCCTGCTGGACTGGTGCCGCCCCGCGCCGGAGCCCGCGGACACCGCCCTCGCCACCCGCGCAGACGCGGCGATGCCCCGGCTGGCGGCGCACGGCATTGCGGACCTGGCGGAGGCCCTGCTGGAGATCCGCACGGTCGTGGCCGCCCTGCGCGCCCGCCGCCGGGGCCATCAGCGACCCACGCCGGGCACGCGCTGGGGTGTGGGCCCGCGGATCGCCCACATGCGCACCCGCTGGGACGAGCCGCTGCTCGGGGTGGGCGCGGTCTTCCCCTGGCTCGCCGAGGCCCGCGCGCACCTGGAGGGCGATCGCCCCCTGGCGCTGGAGCGGCTGCTGATGACCGTGGAGTGGCGGCTGCTGGATGGCGCCCGCCGGGCGGGGAGGTTCGACTTCCGCGCGGTCACCGTCTACGTGCTGCGCTGGCGGATCGCCGCCGCGTGGCGCCGCTACAACGCCGAGGCCGCCGAGCAGCGGCTTCGCGCCGGGGTGCACCACGGCCTCGGCGGATTCCGGAACCTCTTCGCCCACCAGGACACCGCGGAGTGAACCCATGAGCGCCGCCCCCGACCGCCCCGCCGTCGACTGCACCGTCGTCGCCGTACAGGACGACATCGTCGTCATCGAGGCCGACGAGCGCGCCCCCGGCCTGATGAAGAACGAGGTGGTGCTCATCCGGCCCGACGGCGGCGACAGCGACGAGCAGCTCACCGGGGAGGTCCTGCGGGTGCGCGGCCACCGCGCCGACGTGCAGGTCTTCGAGGATACCGGCGGCGTGGCCGTGGGCGACCCGGTGACCCAGACCGGCGAGATGCTCTCGGTCACCCTCGGCCCGGGGCTGCTGGGGCAGGTCTACGACGGCCTGCAGAACCCGCTGGAGCAGCTCGCGCTGGAATCGGGCTTCTTCCTGCCCCGGGGCCGGCAGATGCCGGCACTGGCCGCCGGGGCCCAGTGGTCGTTCTCGCCGACGGTACGCATGGGAGCCACCGTTCAGCCCGGCGACACCCTGGGCACGGTCCAGGAGGGCCGCTTCACCCACCGAATCATGGTGCCCTTCGACCTCACCGGGGCGCTGACCGTGGACTGGATACAGGAGGGCAGCTTCACCGTGGACGTGCCCGTGGCCCGGCTGGTCTCCGCCTCGGGGGCGGAGCACGCGGTTACCCTCGCCGGGCGCTGGCCGGTGCGCACACCGCTGCCCCGCCGCCTGCTGCGCGAGCACCGCAGCGAACGGCTCTACCCGGAGCGGCCGATGACCACCACGATCCGCGTCATCGACACGTTCTTCCCCATCGCCACCGGCGGTACCGCCTGCATCCCCGGCCCCTTCGGCGCCGGCAAGACGGTGCTCCAGAACCTCATCGCCCGCTACTCGACGGTGGACATCGTGATCATCGTCGCCTGCGGCGAGCGCGCCGGCGAGGTGGTGGAGACGATCACGGAGTTCCCGCGGCTCAGCGACCCGGTCACCGGCGGCTCGCTGATGGACCGCACGGTCATCATCTGCAACACCTCGTCCATGCCGGTCGCCGCGCGGGAGGCCTCCATCTACACCGGCATCACCATCGGCGAGTACTACCGCCAGATGGGCCTGGACGTGCTGCTCATCGCCGACTCCACCTCCCGCTGGGCCCAGGCCATGCGCGAGACCTCCGGGCGCATGGAGGAGATCCCCGGCGAGGAGGCCTACCCGGCCTATCTCGACTCGGCCATCCGCAGCGTCTACGAACGTGCGGGGGTGATCCGCAACGGTGCCGGCGACACCGGCAGCCTGACCATGATCGGCACCGTCTCACCGGCCGGCGGCAACTTCGAGGAACCGGTCACCCAGGCGACCCTGAACACGGTGAAGGCGTTTCTGGGGCTGTCCGCGGATCGCGCGTACAAGCGCTTCTACCCCGCGGTGGACCCGCTGCTGTCGTGGTCGCGCTACCGCGACGAGCTCGCGGCGCACATCGCCGCGACCTTCGGGCAGGAGTGGCCGGGGCGTATCGACGAGCTGCTCCAGCTCCTCCACGACGGCGACGACGTCGCCCAGATGATGCAGGTCACCGGCGAGGAGGGCATAACCACCGGGGATTTCATCACCTACCAGAAGGCGGCGTTCCTGGACCTGGTGTATCTCCAGCAGGACGCCTTCGACGAGGTCGACGTCTCGACCCCGCCGGAGCGCCAGCGGCGCAGCCTTGCGCTGGTCTACCGCCTGGTCGCCGCGGACTACGCGCTGGAGGACAAGGAGCGCATCCGCACCTACTTCACCAACCTCGCCACAGCGATGAAGAACCTCAACTACGCGACGCTGGACTCCGGGGAATACCGCCGGCACCTGGAGGAGATCCGCCGTCTGGCCGGGGAGGCGGGCGTCGGGATCGAGGCCGCCTGACCGCCGGCCACCCCGGCTATCGGCCGTTAAGGGCGTCCCGGCGGGCCTGGCGCCGCCCCTCCTCGAGCCGCTCCTGGTCCGGATCGACGGGGTCATCGGTAAAGGCCGCCGTCAGCTCGGCGCAGGAGGCCTCCACGTCCGGCCGCACCTCCGGATGGGTGAAGATGTAGAACGCCTCCCGCTCGATGCCGGCACGGACCCGCGCAGCGGCGACCGCCGGGTCCATGCCCTGGGGCAGTACCCGGCGGAAGAGCTCGCCGCCCTGCGCCCGCACCGCCCTGGTCCGCTCGTCCACGATGCCCTGGAAACGGGCCTGGCGGTGATCCTCGCTCTCGTAGAGCCGCGTCGCCACGGTCCCCGGGCACACCAGCGAGACGGCGATCCCGTAAGGTGCCACGTCACAGCGCAGGGCATCGGAGAAACCGCGGATCGCGAACTTGCTCGCCGCGTACACACCCGCCCCGGGGCCGGCGGCGATACCGGCGATAGAGGACGTGTTGACGATGTGCGCGACCCCGCCGTGGGCCTTCATGCGCGGCAGCAGGGTGAGCACCCCGTTGACGGTGCCGCCGTAGTTCACGCCCATGACCCACTCGAAGTCCTCGGCCGTGGCGTCTTTGACGTCGCGTATGACATTCACGCCGGCGTTGTTGTAGAGCAGATGGATCGGCCCGAACGCGGCCTCGGCCTCGTCCACCGCCGCCGCCCAGCCGTCGCGGTCGGTGACGTCCAGCTCGATCAGCCGCACCCGCGGGCCCGCCGCCTCGAAATGCGCGCGGGCCTCGTCCAGGTGTGCCCGGCTGAGGTCCGCGACGGCCACGTTCATCCCCGCGTCGAGCAGCGTCCGCGCCACCGCCAGCCCGATGCCGGCGCCGCCGCCAGTGACGAACGCCGTCCTGCCCGATTCGATCTGCATCCCGCCTCCGTGTGTTCGTCCCTGCCACCGGGTTTCCCCGGCCCCTGCTCCGCCATGCCGCCCTGTCGGCTCGGCCCGGCAGGGCGGCGTGCCGGCTCAGCGGTAGACGATACCGCCGTCGATCATCAGGGCCTGCCCGGTCATGTAGTCCGAGTCCGGCCCGGCGAGGTAGGAGACGAGGGACGCAACGTCGTCCGGCGTCTCCGCACGGCCCAGGGCGATACCGCCGACGTACTTGTCGTAGGTCTCGCCCTTCTTCGCGCCGGTGAGCTCGGCGAAGCGCTCGTCGATCTCCACCCACATGTCGGTGCCGACGATGCCGGGGCAGTAGGCGTTCACGGTGATGCCGTCGCTCGCCAGCTCCTTCGCCGCCGCCTGGGTCAGCGCGCGCACGGCGAACTTCGTGGACGAGTAGACGCCGAGCATGGCGAAGCCGTCGTGGCCGGCGATGGAACTGGCGTTGATGATCTTGCCCTTCCGGCCCCGTTCCCGGAAACGTCTGGCGGCCGCCTGGATGCCCCAGAGCACGCCCTCGACATTGATCCGGTGGATCCGCTCGACCTCCTCCGGCGTGACCGAGACGATCGGATTCACCTGGGCGATGCCGGCGTTGTTGACCATGACGTCGAAGCCCCCGAGCGCCTCCTCGGCGTGGTCGACCGCGGCGTAGACGGCATCGCGGTCACCGACGTCCGCCGCGAACGTGGTGGTCTTCGCACCCAGCGCCTCGACCTCTCGGGCCGCGCCGGCGAGCTTGTCCTCCTTGAGATCCACCAGCGCGATACTGAAGCCGTCCTTCGCCAGACGCTTCGCGATGCCCAGACCGATGCCCTGCGCGGCACCCGTCACCAAAGCGACCTTACCTTCAACGGACATAACAGCGCTCCTCAGAATGGAGGGAATGACTGAATGGATAGCGTGCTAATTGATGGGCGGCGGTGCGCGGCAATCGTTCACAAACCCGACGTGCCGGCGTGACGATGCAGCCCGGGGCCGACCACGCGCCTGCTACTGTGAATGCTGATGCCGCACGGGAGATTGACCGTGGTCAACGGCACGGCAACGGAGCCGGACTCACCCGCGGCGAAGGAGACGACGGTTACACGCCCCGCCAGGGGGCGCGGACCGACGCATGACAGGTCGTGGCAGTGACGCCGGGCCGATGACGTCCGGATGGCCTCAGTCGTTCGGCAGGCCGACGGTGCGGCTGGCCCACAGCGCACCGAGGGTGCCGACGGCGCCGGAGAGCAGGTACAGGCCGACGTAGCCCACACCGAGATAGACGGTGAGTGCCAGCGCCACCAGTGGCGCGAAACCGGCGCCGAACAGCCAGCCCAGATCGGAGGTGATCATCGCCCCGCTGTAGCGGAACTCGGCCTGGAACGTGGAGCTGACCGCGCCGGCCGCCTGGGCGTGCGAGAACCCCAGCAGGGCGAACCCGATCAGTATGAACAGGTAGCCCTCCATGGTCCCGCCGGCGAGCAGCAGCGGCGTCCAGCCGCTGTACACCGCGATCAGCACCGCGAAGATACCCAGGGTCGCGCGGCGGCCGATGCGATCCGCGATGACCCCGGAGAGCAGCATGCACGGTATCGAGATCGCCGCCCCCAGGATCTGCACCAGCAGATAGTCGGCCCCCGTGTGGCCGTTGAACAGCAGCGCCCAGGACAGGGCGAAGATGGTCACCAGGTGGAACAGGGCGTAGCTGCCCAGGGGGGCGAACGCGCCGAGGCCGATGTTGCGGCCCTGGGTGCGCACGAGCTCGCCGACCGGCGAGGGCTCCAGCTCCCGGGTCCTGAGCAGGCTGGCGAACTGCGGCGTCACCACCAGGCGCAGACGTGCGAACAGCGCCACCACGTTGATGGCGAAGGCCACGTAGAACGGGTAACGCCAGCCCCACTCCAGGAAATCCGTGTCCGACAGGCTCATCTGCAGGTAGGCGAACAGCGCCGCCGCCACGATGAAGCCGATGGGGGCCCCGAGCTGCGGGATCATCTGGAACCAGCCCCGCCGGTTGCTGGGTGCGTTCATGGCGAGCAGCGACGGCAGCCCGTCCCAGCTACCGCCGGTGGCCATTCCCTGGAGCAGCCGAAGGACCGCCAGAAGCACGATCGATGACGCCCCGATCGCGCCGTAATCGGGGACGAAGGCGATCCCGGCGGTGGTCGTGCCCAGCATGAACAGCGCCACGGTCAGCTTGGCGCCGCGGCCGTACCAGTCGTGCAGCCGCATGAACAGCACCGAGCCCAGCGGCCGGCCGATGAACGCCAGCGAGAAGATCGCGAACGCACAGAACATCCCGTTCACATGGTCGGTGAAGGGGAAAAACGCCGCCGGGAAGACCAGCACGCAGGCGATCCCGAAGACGAAGAAGTCGAAGAACTCGGAGATCCGCCCGATGATCACACCGATGGCGATCTCGCCCGTCCTGACGGCGTGCGTATCGGCGGCACCGGCCGCCGGACCGCCCGGGGAAGACATGGCCGGGTTTGCGTGGGAGCTCGACATTGGTCCGTCCGAATCGTCTCTGCGCGGGTGTCACCGCCGTGCCCGACGCCCTTGGCGGGCGCGGGCCGTGCGTCCATCACACCGCCGACCGGGCGCTGCGTAGGCGCGATTGGGGCGGTGTTTCCATGAGATCGATCAAGCCTTGCACGGGTACCGGGCCGAAACCATAGGACAAATTGTCCAATCGCCATCCCCGGCGCTCGCCGGTAGCCTCCCTTTCACGATTGAACCATTCCAACTTCGATGCACGCATGCTGAAACCGCTCCGCATCCCGTTACTCGCCCTCCTCCTCGTGAGCCTGGGCGGCTGTCAGATGGTGGTGCTCGATCCCGCCGGCCAGGTGGCCATGGGCGAGCGCAACCTGCTGATCGCCTCCACCGTGCTCATGCTGCTGATCATCGTACCGGTGATGGTGCTGACCGCGGTCATCGCCTACCGCTACCGCCATTCCAACCGGGAGGCGGACTACCAGCCTGACTGGGAGCACTCCATCACCCTGGAGCTGGTGATCTGGTCGGCGCCGCTGCTGATCATCATCGCCCTGGGGGCGCTGACCTGGATCGGCACGCACAAGCTCGACCCGTACCGCCCGGTGGAGCAGACCGCGGCGGCCGGGGAGACGGAGCCGCTCCACGTCCAGGTGGTCTCCATGGACTGGAAATGGCTGTTCTTCTATCCGGATTACGGGATCGCGACCGTGAATCAGCTCGCCGCCCCCGTCGACCGGCCGATCGAGTTCAGGCTGACCTCGGACACGGTCATGAACTCCTTCTACATCCCCGCCCTGGCCGGTCAGATCTACACCATGGCCGGCATGCAGACGGAGCTGAACGCGGTGATCAACGAGGTCGGCGACTACAAGGGCTTCTCCGCCAACATCAGCGGCGAGGGCTTCACCGACATGCGTTTCCGCTTCAAGGGCATGACGGACAAGGGCTTCAGGCAGTGGATCGAGAGGGTCCGTTCCCAGGGCGACGAGCTCGACCGCACCGGTTACATGGCCCTGCAGGAGCCCACCCGCGACGAGCCCGTCCACTACTACTCGGACTACGCGGATCACCTCTACCGGGACATCGTCCATCGCTGTGTCGACCCGGACACCCCCTGCACCAGGGCGACGGGGCCGGACGATGAACCTGCGGGCGCGCAGGAGGCCGCGACTGCGGTGTCCGTGGAGGCGCTCGCCCGCGCCGACGCGAAGTAACGAATTCGAGAGGCAGCCCGATGGAACACGGTTCCGCGCTGATGCACGTTCTGCTCGGCAAACTCACGCTCGACGCCATCCCCTACGACGTCCCGCTGATCTTCTGGACCGGCGTGGTGGTGGCGGTGCTCACCGTCGCGGTGCTCGGCACCATTACCGCCGCCGGCTGGTGGGGCTATCTCTGGCGCGAATGGTTCACCAGCGTCGACCACAAGAAGATCGGCATCATGTACCTGGTGCTGGCGGTCATCATGCTGCTGCGCGGCTTCTCCGACGCCATCCTGATGCGTCTGCAGCAGGCCATGGCGTTCGGCGGCAACATGGGCTTCCTGCCGCCGGAGCACTACAACCAGATCTTCACCGCCCACGGCACGATCATGATCTTCTTCGTGGCCATGCCCCTGGTGGTGGGCCTGATGAACTATGTCGTGCCCATGCAGATCGGCGGGCGCGACGTCGCCTTCCCGTTCCTGAACAACTTCAGCTTCTGGATGACCGCCTCCGGGGCCATGCTGATCATGGTCTCGCTGTTCATCGGCAGCTTCTCACGCGCCGGCTGGCTGGCGATGGCGCCGCTGTCGGAGGCGGCCTACAGTCCGGGTGTGGGCGTGGACTACTACATATGGGGGCTGCAGATCGCCGGCGTCGGCACACTGCTCTCCGGCATCAACTTCGTGGTGACCATCGTGAAGATGCGTGCGCCGGGCATGACCATGATGAAGATGCCCGTGTTCACCTGGACGGCGCTGTGCACCAACATCCTCATCGTCGCCGCGTTCCCGATCCTGACCGCGACCCTCGGGCTGCTGTCGCTGGACCGCTACCTCGGCATGCATTTCTTCACCAACAGTGCCGGCGGCGAGGCGATGATGTACACCAACCTGATCTGGATCTGGGGCCACCCGGAGGTGTACATCCTGATCCTGCCGATGTTCGGGGTATTCTCCGAGGTCATCTCCACGTTCTCGGGCAAGCGGCTGTTCGGCTACTCGTCCATGGTCTACGCGACCGCGGCCATCACCCTGCTCTCGTACCTGGTGTGGCTGCACCACTTCTTCACCATGGGCTCGGGGGCGGACGTGAACTCGTTCTTCGCGATCACGACCATGATCATCTCCATCCCCACGGGCGTGAAGATCTTCAACTGGCTGTTCACCATGTACCGGGGGCGCATCCGCTTCGAGGTGCCCATGCTGTGGTCGCTCGCCTTCCTGTTCACCTTCGTGATCGGCGGCATGACCGGCGTCATGCTCTCGGTGGCACCGGCGGACTTCGTGCTCCACAACAGCCTGTTCCTGGTGGCACACTTCCACAACGTGATCATCGGCGGCGTGGTGTTCGGCGCCTTCGCCGGGATGAACTTCTGGTTCCCCAAGGCGTTCGGATTCCGTCTCGACCCGTTCTGGGGCAAGGTCTCGTTCTGGTGCTGGCTGGTGGGCTACTGGGTCGCGTTCACGCCGCTCTACGTCATGGGCCTGATGGGCGTGACGCGGCGGCTCAGCCACTTCACCGACCCGAGCCTGCAGATCTGGTTCGAGATCGCCGGCGTCGGCGCCGCGATCATCCTGGTGGGCATTGCCGCCTTCCTGGTGCAGATCGCGGTAAGCATCCGCAACCGCCACGCCCTGGCGGACACCACCGGCGACCCCTGGGACGGCCGCACGCTGGAGTGGTCCACCTCGTCGCCGCCGCCGCACTACAACTTCGCATTCACCCCGGTGGTCCACGACCGCGATGCCTGGACGGACATGAAACGGCGCGGCGCCGAGCGCCCGACGGCGGGCTTCAGCCCCATCCATATGCCGAAGAACACCGGGGCCGGCTTCGTGCTCGCGTTCCTGTCGTTCGTCTGCGGCTTCGGCCTGGTCTGGCACATCTGGTGGATGGCGGGGGCCTCCTTCCTCGCGCTGATCGCGGTCGCCATCGGCCACAGCTTCAACTATCACCGTGACTACCACATCCCCGCCGACGAGGTGCGCGACGTCGAGCAGACGTTCGCCCGGCGGGTTGCCGAGCAGGGGGCGGTATGAGCGAAACCACCGCGTCCGGCGCCGTGGGGCCCGGCGCTTCCATCTTCTACGCGACAGAGGAGCCGCATCCGGATAACGGCACGCTACTCGGGTTCTGGATCTACCTGATGAGCGACTGCCTGATCTTCGCGGTGCTGTTCGCCTGCTACGCGGTATACGGCGGGAGCTACGCCGGCGGCCCGACCCCCGGGGAGGTCTTCGACCTCCACGGGCTCGCGCTGAACACGGCGATCCTGCTGTTCTCCTCGATCACCTATGGTTTCGCCATGCTCGAGATGGCCCAGCGCCGGCGCACCCGCACCCTCGCCTGGCTCGCCGTCGCCGGGCTGTTTGCCGTGGCCTTCGTCGGCTTCGAGGTCAACGAGTTCGCGCACATGATCGCCGAGGGCGCCGGCCCGTGGCGCAGCGCGTTCCTCTCCTCGTTCTTCGCCCTGGTGGCGACCCACGGCCTGCACGTCACCTCCGGCATCATCTGGCTGGCAACGCTGATGATCCAGGTCGGCCGGTACGGCCTGACCGCGGAGAACGAGCGGCGGCTGTCCTGCCTGAGCATGTTCTGGCACTTCCTGGACCTAGTCTGGGTCGGTGTCTTCAGTTTCGTCTACCTCGTGGGGGTTCTGCGATGAGCGGCGCACCCGAAGATCAGGGCTATCAGTCCGATCCCCGTTACCTGCACAGCCACGAGGGCACGCCCGAGCCGGAGCACGGCACGCTCAGGGGCTACCTGACCGGCTTCGTGCTGGCCGCGATCCTCACGGTGATCCCGTTCTGGCTGGTCATGGGCGACGTGCTCGACAGCGCAGCGGTCACCACGCTACTGGTGCTCGGCCTGGGCGCGGTGCAGATCGTCGTGCACATGGTGTACTTCCTGCACATGAACTCCCGCTCCGAGGGCGGCTGGAACCTGATGGCCATGCTGTTCACCCTGATCATCGTCGGCGTGACCCTCGCCGGGGCGCTATGGGTGATGCACAACATGAACGCCAACATGATGCACCTGCCGCCGATGGGCGCGGAGGAGATGCTGCACCGGTGACCGGGCCGCGCGGCGGCCGGCCCGCGCGCGGTGCCCGGGTATCGGCCGCATGGGTGATCGTGGCGGTGGGGCTGTTCGCCGGCTTCGCCGCACTCGGGACCTGGCAGCTCCAGCGCCTGGCCTGGAAGCGGCACCTGATCGCCGCCGTGGAGGCCCGCACGGACGCCCCGGCGGTCGCGGCGCCCGGTCCGGCGCAGTGGGAGGGCATCGGCTCGGGGGACGCGCGCTACCGCCATGTGCGCGTCACCGGGCACTACCTCCACGACGCCGAGACCCTGGTCCACGGTACCAGCCGCCTGGGTTACGGCTACTGGGTCATGACCCCGCTGCGCACCGGGCGCGGCTTCACCGTGCTGGTGAACCGGGGCCACATCCCCGAATCGCTGCCCGGCACCCCGGCATTCCGCACCATGCCAAGACCAGAGGGTCGAGTGACGGTCGGCGGTCTGCTTCGGCTGTCGAAACCCGGCGGCGATGTCTTCCGCGCCAACGCCCCGGCGAAAGGCGCATGGTACTCCCGGGACGTCGCCGCCATTGCCACCGCCGCGGGGCTGCCCGCCGACCGGGTCGCGCCCTACTTCATCGACGCCGGTGAACGGCCCGGCCCGCAGGGCTGGCCCGCCGGCGGGCTCACGGTCGTCGACTTCCCCAATCACCACCTGAGCTATGCCATCACCTGGTATGCGATGGCCCTCGCGGCCCCCGCCGCGGTGCTGCTGGCCTTGCGCCGCCGGCACCCGCAGGAAAAGGAGTGGCCGAACACGTAGTCAATGTGCGGTACCGCCCGCGCACCGCTGCCCCACCGCCAGGCGGCCCCGCGTCAGCCGCGTACGCCACCGGGACGGCAGTCCGGATGCAGGCTGGCGGCAGCGGAAGGCCGTGCCGAGACGCGGGCGAACCAGGGTGCGATGTTGGCCAGGGCGCGGTCGAATGGCTGGCCAACGGAATCGCCGAAGTCCAGCCAGACGTACAGCCAGATATCGGCGATGGTGAACCGGTCGCCGACGAGGAAAGTGCGCCCGTCGAGCATGCCGTCCAGCCAGGCGATCCGGTCCCGGGCGACGCGTTTCAGGCCGTCGGCGGCAGCGGGCTCGACCGGAATCCGGTCACGAAAGCGCGCCAGCCCTTCGGCATAGTGGTAGGCATTGTGGATGTTCTCGGTGATGTTGAGCTCGACACGCCGTTGCCACTGGCGCGTCTCGGCACGCTGGCCGGCCGTCGCACCGATCAGCGCCGGGTCGGGATGCAGCTCTTCCAGATATTCCATGATCGCCACCGACTCGGCGATGCAGGTGCCGCCGTCCAGCAGCAGTGCCGGGGTCTGCCCGGCCGGGTTGTGCGCGAGATACGGTGGCCGGCGGTTCTCGCCGGCAAACACGTCCACCTGCCGCATCGGCAGGGCGAGATTCTTCTCCGCCACGTACATGCGCACCGTGCGCGGGGCGGGACTGAGTGCGTCGAGAAGCAGCATAGCGGTCAGTGGAACGGCACGGGGCCGGGCGCAGAGCGGATGAAGGAATCGTGGCCGTAGCTCCCGTCCCCCTCGCCGGCGACCGGAACGACGGCAACGCACTCAGGGCAGGGTCCGCGCACGGACCGCCGGGGACGTGGATGCAGGCCGAAGACCGGGCTGCGGGAGAGGCCGTGGATACGTGTCAGCTGGCGCATTTCACCACCACATCCGCGTTCGAAACGCCGAACGCGTCATTCACGGGGGCACGAGAGTGAACGGGCCCCGGTAAAGAGATTTCGCCCGGAGTGCGCCGCCCCGTAAATGATGTGCGTCACATGCTCTGTTTACCCGGGACCGACGGCGGCTCGCCATCAAAGGAGCGTCACCGCCGCGGTTGCAGCCAATGCCGCTATTGGTTTCCCGAACCGCGCGCGTTATTGTTATATGTCAACGCAACTGTTGCCCGACTAACGACGGGCAAGCGCCTGACGGTCCCCCGGCCTCCCCCGCGCAGCCGTGCACGGGCGAGCCAGAAGTCCCGGTCCGTCCCTCAGGCGTCTCCACTGGATTGCTCCGCTCCTGCTATGCGGATACACCCACTACCGACATTCCTGTTTCCGGGCCCCGAGGCACGGATGCCACCGAAACCCGGTGGCGACGCCTCCGGGCGCCAGAACCTGGTCCAGCTCATCGAGCTGCGCTGGATCGCGCTGCTGGGCCAGCTCCTGACCATCGCCGTCGTCGCCTACGGGTTCGGCATCCGGCTGCCGCTTCAGGCGATGAGCCTGGTGCTCCTCGCCCTGCTGCTGCTGAATCTCGCGACCACATACCGGGTCCGCGCGCTCTCGCGCATCGGCGTGGGCAATGTCGAGCTGCTGGCCGGGCTGCTCGCCGATGTCGCCGCGCTCACCGCGCTGCTGTATTTCAGTGGCGGCGTCACCAACCCGTTCATCTTCCTCTACCCACTGCAGGTCACACTCGGGGCCGTGTTGCTGGAGGGCTGGGCCCAGTGGTTCATCGTTGCCACGACCACGCTCTGCTTCGGCGGGCTGTCGCTCTGGTACGTACCCCTGGCGCTGCCCAACGGCGGCGTGGAGGAACTCTTCGAGCTCCACGTCATCGGCCTGTTCGTCTGCTTCGTCCTCGACGCCACCCTGCTCGCGGTATTCATCAGCCGCATCAACCGCAACTTCCGCCTGCGCGACCAGCGTCTGGCGGCGATGCGCCAGCGCGCCGCCGAGGAGGACAACATCGTGCGCATGGGGCTGCTCGCCTCCGGCGCCGCCCACGAGCTCGGCACCCCCATGGCGACCATGGCGGTCATCCTGGGTGACTGGCAGCGCATGGACGTCTTCCGCAACGACCCGGAGCTGAACCAGGAAGTCGGCGACATGCAGAACGAGGTCCAGCGCTGCAAGCAGATCGTGAACGGCATCCTGCGCTCCGCCGGCGAGGCCCCCGGGGAGGCATCGGCCATCACCACGGTCAGGGGGTTCCTCGACGAGACCGTGGACGAATGGCGGACCAGCCGGTCCACCAACTGCCTCGTCTACGAGCCCGGTTTCAGCAGCGAGCGGACCATCGTCTCCGATGCCGTGCTCAAGCAGGTGATCCACAACCTCCTCGACAACGCCCAGGAGGCATCCCCCGACTGGATCGGCATGACCGGCCGGATCGAGGACGACACTCTGCATATCGCCGTCCGCGACCGCGGGCCGGGGTTCACGCAGAAGACCCTCGAACAGCTGGGCACGCCCTACAACTCGAGCAAGGGGCGGCCCGGCGGCGGGCTTGGCCTGTTCCTTGTCTTCAACGTCGTACGCAAGCTGGGCGGACGGCTCAACGCGGAAAACCGGGCGGAGGGCGGCGCCGCCGTCACGCTGGCGCTCCCCCTGGCCGCAATCTCGACACCCGACCATGGCACAGACTGAACGTACTCTGACAATCGTCGAGGACGACGCCGGCTTCGCCCGGGCACTGAAGCGCTCGTTCGAGCGCCGCGACTACCGGGTTCACCTGGCGTCGGACATCGAGGAGACCCGACGTCTGCTGCAAACGACCCGCATCGGCTACGCGGTGGTGGACCTGAAGCTGGGCAACGAATCCGGGCTAGAGGCCGTGCAGGCATTCCACGAACACGACCCCGCCACGCGGATCGTGGTACTGACCGGGTTTGCGAGCATCGCCACGGCGGTCAACGCCGTCAAACTCGGCGCCTGCAACTACCTCGTCAAACCCTCGAACACTGACGACATCGAGGCCGCCTTCAGCTCGACACCGGACGACGTCTCCACCGAGGCCCCCTCACGCACCACCTCCATCAAGACACTGGAGTGGGAGCGCATCCACGAGACCCTCATGGAGACGGGCTTCAACATCTCCGAGACCGCCAGACGACTCGGCATGCACCGGCGAACGCTCGCCCGAAAGCTGGAAAAGCGCCGCGTGCGGTGAGGCGGGTGCTCGGTGACCGTCGCCACGACCCCTAATCGCGTCAGACAGCGGCGGGGCGACATCATCAAGCCACCACCCCGGGGCCCCTGCCTAAGACTGACGACACACTCCGCCTGCGCCGTCGACCAGAACGACCTTGCCGGCACACGTTCCCGGCCGCTAAATTGATGACCTGATGCGGCGCCGGGAAAGGCCGCCGCTGTCTTCCGACCGACTTGCAGGGATGCAGCCCCATGAAAGGAGTCATCGTGGTGGGCGATACCACCAGTCACGGCGGCCGCGTGATCACCGGCCAAAGTCAGTACCGTATCGACGGCAAGCCCGTTGCCTGTGTCGGGGACAAGGTCACCTGCCCGATCAAGGGACACGGGACAACCACCATCATCGAAGGCCATCCGACCATGACCGTGGGCGGCAGGCGCGTCGCCCTGCACGGACACAAAACGGCCTGCGGCGCCAGCCTCATCTCGTCGCACGGGGGATACCATTCCCACGAATAGGCTGGCGTGGCGCGACCCGGAGTCGCCATAGGACGGGACCAGCCACGCAGGGAGACCGCAGCCAGCCGGACTATTCATCACCCCGGAATCGGGCGATTGCGGCACCGCCACGGGAAAGGGGGCAGGCCCCGTCGGCACCGGTCCGGCCGCCCAGTCGAGGCGGGCGGGGTCGGGGGTCCAGGTGAACTCCACGGTCACCCCCTTGAACACCATGGCCAAAGCATCGTGCGCTTCGGCGACGCCGCGGTACGGCTCGAGCTGGCCGCGGTGCTGGCCGAAGAGGCTTCAGCCAGACCACACTCCCCAAAAGCAGCGCCTTTACGAATTACCGGTAACTTCCGTCCGGCTGGTGCTTGAGGCCACGGTAGCTCGGGAAGTAAATGTGATGCTCCTCCTGCCATTGACGGGACAAGCGGACTGCCTTGTTGATCTGTTCCTGTGTCATTTTTTTGGCTAGGCGACTCTTTCCCTCAACACCTGAAGTACCACTCAGGTCATAATACTTATATGCAAGCACCAGGCTCTTTTTTGTCCCTACTCCTTTCTCATAAAGCTCGGCCAACCACGGAAAACTGAACATCCTGTCACCATACTTGGCCTCAGCGGAACGCTTGGCCCAATAGAAAATTTTTCTTTCATCACGATCGACTCCTTGCCCCCCTCGATAGATCCTGGAAGCCGCATAGCCCGATTGGTGATCTCCAGCAGTCCCGGCTTTCTCGAACCAATACAGGGCCTTGTGTATATCTTCTGAAAAAACATCCTGCATTTTCTCCCCCCAATAAGCGCGGGCCAGCTCCCTTTGCGCACGGACATGGCCGCCTTTTTCCGATGCGACAAGCAACTCCACAGCCTTTTCATTATTTTTCTCCACGCCGTATCCGCCGTAGTACATGAGACCAAGCGTCAATGCCGCATCCGCAGCCCCTTTCTCCCATGCCTTCTTCAGAAAAGCCGCTGATCTTTCAT
>NZ_JBHFPQ010000045.1:0-67121 GCF_041949875.1 Arhodomonas sp. KWT2 | reverse complement strand
GGTTCGCGGCCGATCTGGCGGGATGTCGGCTTCCGGGATCATCCGACCTAAGGTAGGGGCGGGTTACCGGGGTTTCTGGCGGGAATACGTTGCGGTACGCCGGGGGGGTATTCCGGGGGTGTTGTTTCTTCGGTTTTTTGTTGTTTGTTTGTTTTTTTTTTGGGCGGGGGTTTTTGGGGGGGGTGCGCGGTTGCGGGGCCCACCCCCCCTACGGTAGGGGCGGGTTACCGGGTTTGCTGGCGGGAATCCTTTGCGGAACGCCCGTGGAGTAGACCGGCGTTGTAGGTTGGCTGCTCCCGGCAGCCAACATCCCGTCCTGCGGTGCCGGCGACGTCGACCGCCTTGAGCGGCCGACCATACGCCCCCGGCGTGCGCGCGCTTCGCCGGCGGGGCAACGCCAGGATGGCCGCCTCGGGGGCGGTCATGCGCAGGCTCGTCCACATCCGCTTCGGCGTCATCAAAAAACAGACACCGGATACCCCGCAAATCGCTTGATACGCGAGACGGTATCTACGGCAGAGGCCGATCCGCCGCGATCCCGGGCAGGCAGGTCGCTCCTGCCAGCCTACGGCGATCATGGATCGTCCCGGTGCGTCGGGGCGCATGGCCGGTCACCGCGCCGGGGACGATCATTCCCTCAGCCGCCGTAGGTCGTGCGCCGAAGGCGTGCGACATCCCGGATCAAGGCCAGCGGACGTCGTCGGGCACGGGCCGTTGCCGTCGTCCACCGGCCCACGATCATTCCTTCAGCAGCAGCAACTCAAGCAGTGCCTTCTGGGCGTGCAGGCGGTTCTCCGCCTCGTCCCACACCACGCTCTGCGCTCCCTCCAGGACCTCGGCGGTGACTTCCTCGCCGCGGTGTGCGGGCAGGCAGTGCATGAACAGCGCGTCCTCCGCGGCCTGCGCCATCAGTCCGGCGTCCACCTGGTAGGGGCGGAACGCGGCGATGCGCTCCTGCTGCTCGGCTTCGAAGCCCATGCTTGCCCACACGTCGGTGACCACGAGGTCCGCGCCGGTCACCGCCGCCGCCGGGTCGGTGGTCAGGCTGATGCGGTCGCCGTCCACCAGGGACGGATCCGGGGCATAGCCCTCGGGGGCGGCAATGCGTAGGCGGAAGTCGAACAGCCGGGCGGCCCGCATGTAGGACAGGCACATGTTGTTGCCGTCGCCGAGCCAGGCCACCGTGCGGCCGCGGATGTCGCCGCGGTGCTCGAAGTAGGTCTGCAGGTCGGCGAGCAGTTGGCAGGGGTGGGCGTCGTCGGTGAGGCCGTTGATTACCGGCACGCGGGAGTGGTCCGAGAAGCGGGTCACCGTGTCATGGGCGCTGGTGCGGATCATCACCGCATCGACCATGCGCGAGATCACCCGGGCGGTGTCCTCGATGGGCTCGCCGCGGCCGAGCTGGGTGTCCCGCGGCGAGAGGAACAGCGCCGAGCCCCCGAGCTGGGCCATGCCCGCCTCGAAGGACACGCGGGTGCGTGTCGACGATTTCTCGAAGATCATGCCGAGCACGCGGCCGGTCAGCGGTGTGTGCACCGCGCCGTCCGCGTGCAGCCGGCGCAGCTCGGAGGCGCGCCGGAGGATGCCGAGGAGCTCTTCCGGGGTGCAGTCGTCCAGGGTCAGGAAGTGTCGCGGCTGCATGCTCGTCCTGCCTCGCTGTCTGTCCCGCCAGGGGATCGGCCCGGGGCGTCCCTTCGCCTGCACAGGGCCCGGGTGACGAAAATAAAAAAGGCAGCCACGGCGCGGCTGCCTTGCAGGCGATTATAGGGAGACGCCGGCGGGGCGGCAAGCCGCCCCGCCGCGGTCTGTCAGCCGCTGAAGTTGCGGTTGACGAACTCCCAGTTGATGAGGTTCCAGAACGCCTCGAGGTACTTCGGCCGCGCATTGCGGTAGTCGATGTAGTAGGCGTGCTCCCAGATATCGCAGGTCAGCAGCGGGGTCACGCTGGTGTCGGTGACCGGGGTATCCGCGTCGTCGGTCTCGCGGATCTCGACGCGGCCGTCGGCGGTCTTGACCAGCCAGCCCCAGCCGGAGCCGAAGTTGCCGGCGGTCTTCTCGTTGAACTCCTTCTTGAAGTCCTCGAAGGAGCCGAACGCCTGGTTGATCGCCTCGGCGACCGGGCCCGTGGGTTCGCCACCGCCGTTGGGGCTCATGGAATTCCAGTAGAAGGTGTGGTTCCAGACCTGGGCGGCCTGGTTGAACAGCCCGCCGCTGGCCTTGCGGATGATGTCCTCGAGGGGCATCTGCTCGAATTCCGTGCCCTCGATGAGCGCGTTGGTCTTGTCCACGTAGGCCTTGTGGTGCTTGCCGTAGTGGTACTCCAGGGTCTCCTGGGAGATGTGGGGCTCGAGCGCGTTCATCGCGTAGGGGAGTTCGGGCAGTTCGATCTTCATCTTGCAGCTCCTGTGCTTGGATTGCTTGTAGCGCCCCGCGCAAGCCGGGACGGATGGATCGCTCTTTATGGTGCCGGTCTGCCGCGCGCGGCGGCGATGACGGTGTGTCGTCGCAGTCTAGTCAGCCGGGCTGACGCGAGGCAACACGCGTCCGGGAAGGTGGGGGCGGGGAAGGTCGAGTTCAAGCCCGCCCGGAGGCGGGCTTGATTCGCAGGTCAGTGGCGGGTGAGCTGGTCCCGCAGGTTGGCAAAGGGCGTATGGGTGGCGTGCCAGTCGGAGCCGTTCTCGCTGGCGGAGGCGGTTTCGGTGTAAGAAGCCTCCGCGGACTGGCCGGGCAGACCGTCGTCCTCATGGACCTCGGCCCAGGCGTCGGCGACCAGATGCTCGAAGCGACTGCCCTGGATGTCGTGGTCCTGGAGCTTGCGGGGATCCCAACTCTTGATGGCCATATTTGCTGTCCTCCACTGGGGTGTTCCCACTGACAACGGTAGCCAACGCCGCCGGGGCCGTCATCCCGGTCCCGATGAGCGTGAACGGGGTTCATCGGGACGCCGTGTTGCGTGAAACCGGGGTGTGGCAGACTGGTTGGTCCGCCGTCCGGCGGCAGTAACCGGGAAAGGCGCAAAATGGGCGTATTGTCCGCCATCGATCTGCACTGCCACAGTCTGGCCTCCGACGGTGCCCTGGCACCGGCGGAGGTGGTCGCGCGAGCCGCGGCAAACGGCGTACGGGTACTGGCACTGACCGATCACGACACGGTGGCCGGTCTCGATGAGGCGGGCGCCGCCGCGCAGCGGCATGGCGTCGAGCTCGTGCCCGGGCTGGAGCTGTCGGTGACCTGGGCCGGCGGCGACCTGCACGTCGTGGCCCTGGGGGTGGACCCGACGCACCCGGCGCTGACCCGGCTCCTCGACGGCCAGGTCGCCGCCCGCGACGACCGGGCGGCCCGGATCGCGCACAAGCTCGAGCGCGCGGGGGTGGACGGTGCCCTGAACGCGGCCCGGGCGGAGGCCGGCGAGGGTGCCATCGGGCGCGCGCATTTTGCCCGGGCGCTGGTGGCCCGGGGCGTGGTGGACTCCCACCAGGCCGCCTTCCGGCGCTATCTTGCCCGGGGCCGGCGGGCGTATGTGGGCTCGGGCTGGGTCGCCATGACCGAGGGTATCGAGGCCATTCACGCCGCCGGAGGACGCGCGGTGCTCGCCCACCCGACGCGCTACGGTCTCACCGCCACCAAGCTCAGCCGGGCGTGCACCGCCTTCGCCGAGGCCGGGGGCGACGGGATCGAGGTGGTGGTGGGCGGGGGCGGGCCCGGCGACCTGGACGCCGCGCGCTCACGGGCGTTGCGCCTGGGGTTGACGGCGTCGCTGGGCTCCGATTTCCACGAGCCCGCTCAGCGCTGGCGCGAGCTTGGCCACCTGCGCCCGCTGCCCGGCGAGCTCGTCCCGGTCTGGCAGGGCTGGGACCGGGTCGAGGTGCTGACCGACGCCCGCGGTCTGGCGCGCCAAGCCATTTGAGGCGGCAGCCGCGTCAGGCCTCGCCGCCGGCCTCCAGCGTCTCCCAGCGTCCGTAGGCCTCGCCGAGCTCGTCCTCGAGCCGGGCGAGCGTCTCCTTCAGTTCGGCGATGCGCTCGCCGTGATCGCCCTGGTAGAGCGCGGGGTCCGCGAGGGCCTGCTGGGTCTCCTCGATCTCCCCCTCCAGCGTCTCGATGCGCGCGGGCAGGGCGTCGAGCTCGCGCTGGTCCTTGTAGCTGAGCTTGTTGCGGTTGCGGCGTCCGCCGCGCTGCTCCGATGACGCCGCCGGGCGGGCGCTTCGGCCACCGGCGGGGGCCTGCTCCGCGGTACGGCGGCGTTCGTGCTCGGCCCAGTCGCTGTAGCCGCCGACGAACTCGGTGATCCGCCCGCCGCCCTGGAATACCAGCAGGCTGGTGACCGTGTCGTCCAGGAACCGGCGGTCGTGGCTGACCAGCAGCACGGTGCCCTGGAAGGCGGCGATGCGCTCTTCCAATAGCTCGAGGGTCTCGATGTCGAGGTCGTTGGTGGGCTCGTCCATGACCAGCACGTTCGCCGGCTCGGCGAACAGCCGCGCGAGCATCACCCGGCTACGCTCGCCGCCGGAGAGCGAGGCCACCGGGGTGCGCGCCCGTTCCGGGGCGAAGAGGAAGTCCCCCAGGTAGCTGATCACGTGGCGGCGCCGGCCGTTGACGGTGATCTGCTCGCTGCCGCCGGCGACGTTGTCGATCACGCTGGCCTGCTCGTCCAGGGTGCTGCGGTGCTGGTCGAAATACGCCACCTCGAGGTTGGTGCCCCGGCGGATCCGGCCGCTGTCCGGCTCCAGTCCGCCGAGGAGCAGCTTCAGCAGAGTGCTCTTGCCCACGCCGTTGGGGCCGACCAGGCCGACGCGGTCACCGCGCATCAGCAGTGTGGAGAAGTCCTTGACCACCGGGGTGCCGTCGTAGGCGAAGTCCACGTGCTCCGCCTCGGCGACCAGGCGCCCCGAACGCTCCGCCTCCTGGATGGCGATACGGGCCTGGCCGGTGCGTTCACGGCGCTGGGCACGCTCGCGGCGCATCGCCTGAAGGTTGCGTACCCGGCCCTCGTTGCGGGTGCGCCGGGCCTTGATCCCCTGGCGGATCCAGCGTTCCTCCTGGGCGAGCTTGCGGTCGAATTCGGCGTTGGCCTTCTCCTCCGCGGCCAGCGCCTCGGCCTTGCGCCGTTCGTACTCGGCGTAACTGCCCGGCCAGCTCGTCAGCCAGCCGCGGTCGAGCTCGACGATGCGCGTGGCGATCCGTTCGAGAAAGCGCCGGTCGTGGCTGACCACCACCATCGCGCAGTCCAGCCTGGTGAGGAAGTCCTCCAGCCAGTCGATGGTGGTCACGTCCAGGTGGTTGGTGGGCTCGTCGAGCAGCAGCACGTCCGGTGCCGAGACCAACGCGCGGGCGAGGAGCACACGGCGGCGCAGGCCGCCGGAGAGCGCCTCGAACTCCGCGTCCGCCGGGAGCGCCAGGTGTTCGAGCACGGCGTCCACGCGGTACGCCGTCTGCCAGGCCTCGGCCGCCTCCAGCTCGTCGTGCAGGCGCTGCAGGAGGGTCTCGGCGCCGGACTCGCCCCGGGCCATGGCGGCGGCCGCGTCGTGGTGGCGGCGCAGCAGTGCGGCGGCCTCGCCGAGGCCGTCGGCGACCACGTCGAACACCCGGCCGGCGGTGCCGGCGGGGACCTCCTGGTCGAGGGTGGCCACGCGCAGACCGCGGCGGGTCTCGCGCTCGCCGTGGTCGGGCTGAAGTTCGCCGGCGAGCACGCGCAGCAGGGTGCTCTTGCCGGTGCCGTTGCGGCCGATCAGCGCCACGCGCTCGCCGGCGTCCAGGGTGAACCCGGCGCCGTCGATGAGCGTGCGCGGGCCGAGGGTGACGGTGGCGTCTCGCAGTTGTAACAGCATGGTGCGCATTCTACGCGCCCGGCGACGGCGAGCGTTACCGCCGCGGGCGTTGCGCGTGCCGCACCGGCCCGGCATGCTGGCGGTCCGGTATCAGCGAGGCGAGGGCGATGAGCGAACAGGCCGACGATCATCCCTACACCCGCCTCGGCCCGGATACCGTGCTGGACGCGCTGGAGTCCGTCGGCTTCGAGGTGGATGGCCGCCTGCTCCCGCTCAACAGCTACGAGAACCGGGTCTACCAGGTGGGCATCGAGGATCAGCGCCCGGTGGTGGTGAAGTTCTACCGCCCGGAGCGCTGGAGCGAGGCGGCGATCCTCGAGGAGCATGCCTTCGCCGAGGCCCTGGCCGCCGCCGAGATCCCCGTGGTCGCGCCGATACGCCACCGCGGCGAGACCCTGCATACCGTCGCCGGTTTCCGCTTCGCGGTGTATCCGAGTCGCGGCGGGCGCGCCCCCGAGCTCGACGACGCGGACACGCTGGAGTGGCTGGGGCGCTATCTCGGGCGCATCCACACCGTGGGCGAGGCGACCACGTTCCGCCACCGGCCGCAGCTGGACCCCGGCACGGCGGCGACGGCGCGGGAGTACCTGTTATCGGGCGGCTGGATCCCGGACTATCTCCGCGACGCCTACGAGAGCGTGACCGCGGAGCTGGTCACCGGCATTGACGCCGCCTTCGAGCGTGCCGGCGGCGTCGCGTCCATCGCCATCCACGGCGACTGCCACCCCGGCAACATCCTCTGGACCGAGGCGGGGCCGCACATCGTCGACCTGGACGACTGCTGCACCGGGCCCGCGGTCCAGGACCTGTGGATGCTGCTCTCCGGCGACCGCGCCGAGATGACCGGCCAGCTCTCCGACATCCTCGCCGGCTACGAGGACTTCCGTGACTTCGACCGCCGCGAGCTCAACCTGGTGGAGGCGCTGCGCACCCTGCGGGTCATGCGTTACGCCGCCTGGCTCGCCCAGCGCTGGCACGACCCGGCGTTCCCCCGGGCCTTCCCCTGGTTCGCGGAGCAGCGCTACTGGGAAGAACACCTGCTGGGCCTGCGTGAGCAGCTCGCTGCCCTGCAGGAGCCGGTGCTGGTGGTCTGAGTGCTGCCGCGCACGCTCACCGTCGGCGAGACGGTCATCCCGTTGCGGCGGCGCGTCCAGCGCCGGCGCACCATCGCGCTGCACCTGCTGCCCGGGCCGGTGCTGGAGCTGCGCCTGCCCCGGGGCTGTCCCGAGGCGGTGGTGCGGCGGTTCCTGGACAGCCGCCGGAGCTGGGTGGAGCGCGCGCTGCCGGGGCTGCCCGTGCCGCGGCGGCTGGAGGAGGGGGCTCCGCACCCGGTGCTCGGCGTGGAGTACCCGCTACGCCTGGAGCGTGCGGGGCGCTACGGGGGTGAGGTCCGCGACGGGACGCTGCGGCTGACGCTGCCGGGGCTGGACGAGGGCCGGGTGGCGGAGGCGCTGCGGCGCTTTTACCGGACCCGGGCGGAACGGGTCTTCGCCGAGCGGCTGTCACACTGGTGCGACCGTCTTGCCCACTGGCCCATCGGCCAGCCGGGGCTGCGTCTGCGGCGGATGCGCCGCCGCTGGGGGAGCTGCTCCCGCAGCGGCGAGGTGACCCTCAACGTGCGTCTCGTCGAGCGCGACGAGGCGCTGATCGATCTGGTGGTGGTCCACGAGCTCTGCCACCTGCTCGAGTTCAACCACTCCCGGCGCTTCTACGCCCTGATGGACGAAGCCCTGCCGGACTGGCGGGCGCGCTCCGAGGCGCTCGATAGCGGGGCGTTGGGGCCGGACGTCTGAGCCGGGCGTGGTTCTGGACAGGCCGTGCCGGTTTCCGGCCACGTTGCGCGGCTCGGCTCCGTCTCTGGCCCGGCCGTCGGCTGTCGTCGCTGAGCCGCCGCGCCTGCATGTTCCCGGAGCGGAAGACCGGCAGGTCGTGCACGGCCGCGGGCCGTGTGCGACGTCCTCAATGACCGAGCGGGATGTCGCACGCCTGCGGCGCACGACCTACAGCAGAGGCCCGGGGCGGTGACCGGTCACGTAGGTCGGCTGCTCACGGCAGCCGACATTCCCCGTGACGGACTCGACGCTTCACCCGGGGCCGGCCTCCCGCACCGGGATCCCGGGCCGGTTGGCCGGTACGGTTGCCACCGGCCTCAGCCGTTGCTCACCTTCTTGGAGGCGCGCTTGCGCTCGTTCTCGGTGAGCAGCTTCTTGCGCAGGCGCACGGCCACCGGGGTGACCTCGACGAGCTCGTCGTCGTCGATGAACTCGAGCGCCTGCTCCAGCGTGAAGCGTGTCGGCGGGGTAAGGATGATGTTCTCGTCCGAGCCGGCGGCGCGCACGTTGGTGAGCTGCTTGGCCTTCATCGGGTTGACGACCAGGTCGTTGTCCCGGTTGTGGACGCCGATGACCATGCCCTCGTAGACCTCGTCGCCCGGGCCGATGAGCATCTCGCCGCGGTCCTGGAGGTTGAACAGGGCGTAGGCGATGGCCTTGCCGGGGGCGTTGGCGATCATCGCGCCGTTGATGCGCTGGCCGTAATCGCCGGTCTTCACGGGCCCGTAGTGGTCGAAGACGTGATACATCATCCCGGTGCCGGAGGTCGCGGTGAGGAACTCCGTGCGGAAACCGATCAGCCCGCGCGCGGGGATAGTGTAGTCCAGACGCACGCGGCCCTTGCCGTCCGGGAGCATGTTGGTGAGCTCGCCGCCGCGCTCGCCGAGCTTCTGCATCACCGCGCCCTGGTAGTCCTCCTCGGTGTCGACGGTGAGCTGCTCGTAGGGCTCCTGCTTCACGCCGTCGACCTCGCGGACGATGACCTCGGGCCGGGAGACGCCGAGCTCGTAGCCCTCGCGGCGCATGTTCTCGATCAGCACCGCCAGGTGGAGCTCGCCACGGCCGGAGACCCGCAGCTTCTCCGGATCGTCGGTCTCCTCGACGCGCAGGGCGACGTTGTGCTGGAGCTCGCGCTCGAGGCGCTCGCGGATCTGGCGGGAGGTGATGTACTTGCCCTCGCGCCCGGCGAACGGCGAGGTGTTGACCTGGAAGGTCATGCTCACTGTGGGCTCGTCCACGGTGAGCGCCGGCAGTGCCTCCGGGGTCTTGGGGTCGCAGAGGGTGTCGGAGATGTGCACGCCGTCGATGCCGGTGAAGGCGATGATGTCGCCGGCCTGGGCCTCGTCCACCTCGACGCGCTCCAGCCCCAGGAAGCCGAGCACCTGCAGCAGGCGGGCGTTGCGGCGGTTGCCGTCACGGTCCACGACGGCAAGCTGCTGGTTGGGGCGCACCCGGCCACGCTTGATCCGGCCGATGCCGATCACGCCGACGTAGCTGCTGTAGTCCAGCGAGCTGACCTGCATCTGGAACGGCCCCTCGGGGTCCACCGTGGGGGCGGAGACGCGGTCGCGGATGACCTCGAACAGCGGGGTCATGTCGCCCTCGCGGGCCTCGGCATCCATGCTGGCGTAGCCGTTGAGCGCCGAGGCGTAGATCACCGGGAAGTCGAGCTGGTCGTCGTCCGCGCCGAGGTTGTCGAACAGGTCGAAGGTCTGGTCCAGCACCCAGTCCGGGCGCGCGCCGGGCCGGTCGATCTTGTTGATCACCACGATGGGGCGGAAGCCCTGGGCCAGCGCCTTCTGGGTGACGAAGCGCGTCTGCGGCATCGGTCCGTCCACCGCGTCCACGAGCAGAAGCACCGAATCCACCATGGAGAGCACGCGCTCGACCTCGCCGCCGAAGTCGGCGTGGCCGGGAGTGTCGACGATATTGATGCGGTACTCGCCCCACTGGATGGCGGTGTTCTTCGACAGGATCGTGATGCCGCGCTCGCGCTCCAGGTCGTTGGAGTCCATGACGCGTTCCGGCGCGTCTCCCCGGGTGGCCAGGGTGCCGGACTGCTGCAGGAGCTTGTCCACGAGGGTGGTCTTGCCATGGTCCACGTGGGCGATGATGGCGATGTTGCGAAGCTTGTCGATCACGTTGCCGGGGGCCTCGGTGCCGCAGAATGGGCGCGTATCTTCAGGTATTTGCGCGCGCCTGTCGAGGGTCGTCGACGCCACCGGCCGGTATTCCCCGTGTCCCGCCCCCTTACTGCCGTTCCCGGCTGGGCCGGAATGATTTTATTGCTCAGATGTTGACGTCTAAAAATTTTAGGTATTAGATAAAACCATAAAGATTCGCTGGCGATTTGCTCGAAATTTATCGCCACATTCGGTCGGGCACTGATGCCCGGGGACTGTCCCGCCCCGGCGGCCCGCCGCATATAACGACAAGCACGATCCCCGTGGCACCGAATCCATGGCGGAGTGGAGGAGACAACATGGCCCTGTCCCGTCCGCACGGCGCCTGCCGTGCCCCCGTGTGTCTGTCCCGGCCCGCGTCGCCGGCACGCCGAGCCGTGCCTGTCGCCGGCTGAGTCCCCGCCGCCGCACTCACCCCGATCCGGAGGACACATGGCCAGACAGCACATCGCCCATGCACTGGAGATAGCGCTCTCGGCGCTTATTCTCGCCGGACTGTTCTACGTCGCCTTCTTCGTGAAGCCGTCAGTGGAGGTCCCGGACGTTCGACGCTCGGCGATCGAGCCCCGCGACAATTTCTACGGCGTCGCCTCGCCGGGGGACGACGGTGCCGTGGTCTGGGCCGCCGGGCGGGCGGGCAAGATCATCCGCAGCGACGACGGCGGTGAGCACTGGCGTGCCCAGGAGACCCCGGTGTTCCACCACATCCAGGATATCGCCGCCTGGGACGCGGATACCGCGGTCGCCGCAGGTGACCAGGGCACCGTGCTGATCACGCAGGACGGCGGCGGCCACTGGCGCTCGGTGGACGCGCCGACCCGGCCCCGGGGCGGCAGCCAGTTCCTGCGCGTGCGCATCGACACGCAGGACCGGGCCTGGATCACCGGGACCATGGGCGTGCTGCTGGTCAGCGGCGACAACGGCCGCAGCTGGCGGCTTACCCACCCGAAACAGGACATTGGCTGGAACGACGTCACCGTGGCCCCGGACGGGACCGTCTGGCTCGTCGGCGAGTTCGGCACGATCAAGCGTTCCGGCGACGGCGGCGCAAGCTGGCAGGCGGTGGATTCCCCCACCGATTCGAGCCTGATGTCCGTGACCTTCTCGGACACCGACCACGCCGTCGCGGTGGGGCTCTCCGGGACGGTGCTGACCACCTCGGACGGCGGCGCGCACTGGCAACGCCGTCAGGCCGGGACCGGGGCACACCTGTTCGACGTCGCCTGGGACGGGGCGCGTTACCTCGCCGTGGGCAACGGCGGTGTCCTGGTCACCGGGAGCGCGGACGGCGGGAGCTGGAAGGCCGGGTCGATCGCCCCGGGCGATTTCGGTTGGTACACGGAGGTGACCCCGGTGGCCGGCCACACCTATATCACCGGCCAGACGCTGGGGACGCTCGCCGACGGGCGGTGGCGCGCTTTCCGCGGCCGGCCGGCCCCGGGCAACGATGAGGAGGCCTCCCGTAATGGTTGAGCGTATTGCCAGGGCGTGCATCCGCCACCGGGTGGTGTTCATGGCCGTGATGGTGGCGGTGACGGCGGTGATGGGCGTGTTCGCCACGCGGCTGGACGTGCGCACGATCTTCACCGACCTCCAGCCCGCCGGGCACCCGTATATCCAGACCAACGAGCGCTACAAGGAGACCTTCGGCGGCGCCAACTCGGTGACCATCATGGTGCGGGTGGACGAGGGGGACATATTCCGGCTCCCGGTGCTGCGCACGATCCAGCAGATCACCCGTGACCTTCAGCAGGTCGACGCGGTCAACCAGTTCCAGATCGTCTCGCTGGCCACCAAGAAGCTCAAGAACGTGCGCGCCTCGACCTACGGCATCGAGTCGCTGCCGCTGATGTGGCCGGACCTGCCCGAGGACGAGGAGGGCGTGAAGGCCCTGCGCAAGGCCGTCATCGCCAATCCGACGGTCTACGGCCAGTATGTGTCTCGGGACCTCAAGGCGGCGGTCATCACCGTCGATTTCATTGACCGGCTCATCGATTACGACAAGGTCTACCCGCAGCTCGAGAAGGTCGTGAACCGGGCCCGCCGCGACGGGCTGGAGGTCCGCATGGTCGGCCAGCCGGTGCTTGCCGGGCTGGTGATCGAGCACTTGCCGGAGACCCTCCGCATCGTCGGCATGATCGTGCTCGCGATCGCGCTGATTCTCCTCATCGCCAAGGGCACGCTGCGGGGTATGCTGCTGCCGCTGGTCTCCAGCGCGGTCACCGGCGTGTGGGTGCTTGGCGCGATCAGCCTGCTGGGGATCAACCTGGACCCGCTGGCGATCGTGATCACCTTCCTGATCTCCGCGCGGGCCATTTCCCACGCCGTTCAGCTCAATGCCGGCTTCGACAATGAACGCCGCAACGGCGTGCTGGACGCGCGCCGGGCCGCGGAGGTCACCCTGCACAAGCTCTTCCGTCCCGGCCTGCTGGGCCTGGCGACGGATGCCGGCGCCATGCTGGTGGTCGCGCTCACCCCTATCCCGCTGCTGGAGAAGGCGGCGGTCATCGGCGCGATGTGGATCGGCGCGATGGTGATCGGGACGATCGTCATGATCCCGGTGGCGTTGTCGTGGGTGCGCGCCGGTCACGAGCGGCGGCTCGTGGACGTGGGCGCGGATGGCGCGATGACCGCCTTCCTCGGGGGCTGCACCCGGCTGACCACGCGACGGGGCAGTGCCCTGGCCGTGCTCGGTGTGGCGCTGCTCGTGCTCGCCCTCTCCGGCTGGTACGCCCGGGACATCAAGGTCGGCGACGCCAACCCGGGCTCGCCGATCCTCTGGCCGGGGTCCGAGTACAACCAGGCGGATGCCGCCATCAACGAGCGTTTCCCGGGCAGCGACCGCATGTTCGTCGCGGTCGAGGGCGAGAAGGAGAACACCCTCAAGCGCCCGGACGTGCTGCGCAATATCACGCGCTTTCAGGCCTACATGGAGGCGCAGGACGGCGTCGGCGGTACCCAGTCCCTGGCCGACGTGATCCGGCCGGTCAACATGATCCTCCACGAGGGTAACCCCCGCTATTTCAAGATCGGCGACAGCAAGATGGTGAACGGGGAGATCCTGTTCATCGCCCTGTCCGGATCGGACCCGGGGGATATCGCCCGCTTCGCCGACACCAAGTACCGCAACGGCGCCGTCCAGATGGCGTTCCGCAACCACCAGGGCGACACCATCCGCACGGCGGTGCAGGCGGTGAAGGACTTCGCTGACGAGCACCCGGTGGAGGGCATGCACTACCGGCTCGCGGGTGGCCTGATCGGTGTGCTCGCTGCGGTCAACGAGGTGATCTTCTCCGGCCAGATCCAGAGCATCGCGCTGGCGTTACTGGTGCTCTTCACCTTCTGCGCGCTGGCCTACCGTTCGCCGCAGGCGGGGCTGTTCTTCCTGCCGCTGGTGGTGCTGTCCAACACCATCACCTTCAGTTTCATGAGCTGGCAGGGCATCGGCCTGAATGTGAACACCCTGCCGGTGGCGGCTCTCGGTATCGGTCTGGGCGTGGACTATGCGTTCTACATCGCCGACCGCATCCGCGAGGGCTACGCCCATACCGGCAGCGTCGAGCGGAGCATCCGCTTCGCGCTGCTGACCGCCGGCCGCGGCGTGATCATCACCGCGGCGACCATGATCGCCTCGGTGGTGCTCTGGTACTTCTTCTCGTCGCTGCGTTTCCAGGCCGAAATGGGACTGCTCATCGCGCTGTGGATGAGCGTCTCCGCCATCAGTGCACTGGTGGTCATCCCTTCGATGATCTACCTGATCCGCCCCCGTTTCATCTTCGGCGTCGCCGGCGATGCGGCCGCGCCGCAGGACGGTGAGGTGCGTGCCGCCGAAGGCGCGGTTACGGCGTGGGAGGCCGACGTGACGGCGGAGACCGGGAGGACGCCCGCGCGTGCCGCCGCCCGGCGGTGACGCGATGGCGTGGCGGTGGTGGAGGGAGCCGCCGCCGGTACGAGCCAGGAGAGGGAGAGTGAGCCGCAGTGATGCCGGGCACCGGCGGGGGCGTCCCGCCTCGGCGCTGCGGGAGACAACGACACGGGAAATACCGGAACAGGGGAGACCACAACGATGAAGGCATCAAAACGGTGGATTGCGCCGGGGGTGGCGGGGGTGGTGCTGCCACTGTCGCTCGGGTTTGCGGGAACGGTATCGGCGGCCGAGATCGGCGGATTCGACGTCAACGGCTACGTCCGCGAGTACCTGAGCTGGAACCTCGACGACGTGTCCGAGACGTCGGCAGACGACAAGGGGGATCTGTCGATGGCCCGTACCACGGCGCTGCTGCAGGCACGCGGCGACGTCGGGCCGGCACGGGTGACCGCGATAGGCCGCGCTACCTACGAGGGAATGACCAACTACCTCGACCGCCTCGAGGACAGTACTGCCCGGACCGGGGAGCGCGCCGACTTCCAGGACGAGCTCAACGAGCTCGAGATGCGGGAGTTCTATGTCGACCTCAACCCCACGGACCGCGTGTTCATGCGGCTCGGCAAGCAGCAGGTCGTGTGGGGCGAGACCGACTTCTTCCAGGCCATGGACGTGGTCCACGGCTACGATCAGTCGTGGCGCTCATTCCTGGAGCCGGAGAACGAGAACTGGCGCAAGCCGCTGACGCTGGCCAACGTCAACGTCCGGGTCCCGGAGCTGACCGGCGAGCTGCAGCTGCTTTTCCGTCCAGGCTGGGATGCCGGGGAGCAAGTGGGCAATACCTACGACCTGTTCGGGGGGCGATGGGCGGGGCTCGGCAACCGCGGCTTCAACACCCAGGGCATCTTTCCGATCGAGTACCACCACGAGAAGGGCGACACCAACGATCCGCACTACGGCTTCCGCTGGTCCGGGGCGTTCGGCGAATACGACGGCATCGCCTACAGCCTGAATTACTACCACACCCAGGGGCAGAACCCGGTCCTGTATCCGACCACGCGGCCCGATGCGCCCAACAACCTGGCTTTCGTCTACCCGGAGATCGACATCTTCGGCGGGACCCTGAGCGGCTACATCCCGGGCATCGACAGCGTTTACCGTGCCGAGCTGGCCTACGTGCCCGACCAGCCCTACAACAACTTCAGCCTCGGCGTCACTGAGCACGACACCTACCGGCTGATGCTCGGCCTCGACACCAGCCTGCGGCTGCAGAATATGTTCGGCACCAGCAACTCCAGCACGCTGAGCCTGCAGGCGTTCAACACCTATATCGACGGTCACAGCCAGGACCGTGACGATCCGGAGGCCGTGCGTAACTCGTTCGGCAGCACCGAGGACGAGAACACCACCTGGCTGACCGGCATCCTCACCCTGCCGTACCGCCACGACACCATCACCGGTCAGCTGGTGCTCGTTCACGACGCCAGCAACGGCGGAGGTGTGGTGGTGCCGTCGGTGGAATGGCAGATCGGCCGCCACTGGCGGATCAAGCACGAGCTGGATCTCTTCTACGGCGGTCGCCACCAGGGCAGCAGCGGGGGCAACAGCCTCTTCGGTTCCTTCGACGGGGCCGACCAGTTCTACACCCGGATCACCTACCAGTTCTGACAGGCCCCCGGGGCCGAGGAGGACACGACATGACCATCGCAGTGAAACGCAGGCTGCTCTCGTCGGCGCTTCTGGCCGCCCTGGCCGGCTCGCTGGCCACCCCGGCGGTCGCCGGGGAGGTCGCCGAGGGCACGGTGCTCAGCGCCGACAACTACGACACGCTCAAGGACAGGACCCTGGATGGCGTCCGGATCGGCGACATGATCACCGACCGTTTCGAGATGTGGATCAGGGACTACGGGC
The DNA here is from genome assembly GCF_041949875.1 of Arhodomonas sp. KWT2. Taxonomy (NCBI): domain Bacteria; kingdom Pseudomonadati; phylum Pseudomonadota; class Gammaproteobacteria; order Chromatiales; family Ectothiorhodospiraceae; genus Arhodomonas; species Arhodomonas sp. KWT2. Next base: position 51,505 of record NZ_JBHFPQ010000045.1, on the reverse strand, counting down.
TGACCATGAAGCTCGGCAAGGCCAGGGAGCCGGAGCTGGATCCGGCCTATTTCGAGGCCACGGAGAAGTACGCCGGCAAGGCCACCCTTAATCCGGAGACCAAGAAGGTCGAAGGCTACGTGGCGGGTATCCCCTTCCCCAACGTCTCCGAGGACGACCCGGACGCCGGCTACAAGCTCGCCTGGAACCACTACTACGCCAACCCGATCATGGGCGATAACTGGATCGCCATCGGCGACACCCGGGTGATGGAGGCGGATTCCGGGGTGGTCGACCGCTTCACCGCCGTGAGCGCGAAAATGCTAATGGAGGGGCGTACGACCCGCGAGCCGGTGAGCCTGGGCAACGAGGATGAGCACGCCAACTACCTGCTGGTGCTCACCGAGCCCTACGACGTCGCGGGCCTCGGTATCTTCACCAAGCAGTACAACACCGGCAAGGCGGACGATGCCTGGGTGTACGTGAAGTCCATCCGCCGCACCCGGCGCGTGGCGGGTGGGCAGTCCTGGATGGACCCGCAGCCCAAGATGGACCTGCTCAACGACGACAACCAGGGTATCAACGCCTACCCGCTCTGGTACGAGGACTGGAAGGTCGTCGACCGCCGCTACATCCTCACGGTCACCGATGCCCACAACCCCAACGAGGAGTACCCGCTGGACAAAGAGGTGGCGATGGAGCCGCCGTACTGGAATCCCATCAACGTGACCTGGCGTCCCCAGGAGGTGTTCGTGATCGAGGCCACCCCGCCGGAGGAGCACCCCTACGGCAAGAAGGTCCTGTACATGGATACCGACTACCCGTTGATCTACCACAGCGAGATCTACGACAAGAAGGGCGACTTCTGGCGTATGTGGCGGCAGTCCTACGGCCCCATTACCGCCGGTAACGGTGAACCGGGGCTGGGCTTCATCCACACCCAGGCGATCGATTTCCAGCGCGAGCGCGCGACCTACATCGACATCGTCGCCGACAAGCTCAACACGCCGAAACTCACCGCCGACAGCTTCACCCCGCGGGTGCTGCAGCAGGCGGCCAGCGGCCAGCTCGAGGAACTCGCCCAGTAGTTCCCCCGCCACGGGTCCGGGCCCGCCCCGTTCACGCGGGGCGGGCCTACACCACGATCTCCATCGCCAGCCTGCGGGCATCCCGTTCGGGGTTGGCGGGCAGCCACTCCGCCTCGCCCACAGCGATCCGTGCCGCGGTGCGGAAGCACGCCATCGCGTCCAGCAGGTCGTCCGCGGCGTAGCCCTGGCCGACCAGTTGCAAGCGCAGTCCGGCCAGTGCGTCGGGAAATGTCGTCTCCACCAGCGCCTCGCGCTCGGCCCGCCCGGCAGGGCGTTTCTTGCCGTGTGCCATGGCGATCCCACCGTTCCACGCCTGAAAGGCGAGCTCCGGGTGCGCCTCGCGGACCCAGCCCTGACGCGCGGGCGCGGCCAGCACGAAGGCGTCCATGGCGGCGATCAGGGGCACGATCTGCCAAGTCTGCCGTGACAGGGCCCGGCCGTCGCGCGAGCGCCCGATCCGGCAGGCCTCGGCGTAGTCGCCGGCGGCGAGCATGGGGCGGAGCGGGGCGGGGAACACGCTGCTGCCGCGCGGCCGGCCGAGCCGTTGCCGTGCCATGCGGTCCGCGGTGCGCGGGCCGGTCTCCGGCAGGCCGATGGGGATGTCCGCGCCCACTGCCACCGGTGCCGGTGCCAGGGTCAGCAGGCCGGGAGGCTCGTCCAGCAGCCGCCCCGGAGCGCCCCAGGGACCCCCGGATCGCCCCAGACGCAGAGCCAGCGCCCCCGGCAGCCGTCCATTCCCGCCACGATCATGGTGTGTCCTCCGTGTTCCGCCCCGGCGAGTATCGCGGAACCGTGCATCCGGCTGCCATGCCATACTGCGGCGATGATGTCCCGGCGCGGTCAGGGGAGGTGGGATTGAGCCGGCTCTTCACCATCGGCTACGAGCGTGCGTCACTCGCCGCGTTCACTGACACGCTGACACACGCGCGGGTCAGCGTGCTCGTGGACGTGCGGCTGAGCCCCCACTCCCGCCGCCGCGAGTTCGCTCTCAAGCACCTCGGTGCCGGCATGGCCGAGCGCGGCATCCGCTACCTGAGCCGTCCCGACCTGGGTACGCCCCCGCCGGCCCAGGCAGCCGCGAAGGCCGGCGACATGGCGACCTTCGAACGCCTCTACCGGGAACATCTCGACACCGCCGTGGCGCGGGATGCCCTGGCCGAGCTGGCCGGTCTGGTCGAAGGGGAGGTGGCGTGCGTGATGTGCTACGAGCGTGACCCCAAGCGCTGCCACCGGCGGCTGATCGCCGAGACACTGCGCCGCCGCGACGGAATCCTCTCGCAGGACCTCTTGCCGCCGCGGTAGCCGCACGGAAGCCGTCACACCTGTGCGGCGAGTGCGGCCACCGTGGCGGGTATCAGCGCCGCCAGGGCGAGGGCGATCAGGGCGATTAGCCCGTCGTTGGCGATCACCGCCAGGGAGAGGAGGGTGATCAGGATGCCCGCGGATGTGGCAGCGAAGGGGAACAGCTCCAGCGGCGGCATGGAGATGGCGATGGCCACGCAGGCACAGGCGACCAGGCGGTTGCCGGTGCCGGCGGTGAGCAGTGTCAGCCGCGGGTGCAGCAGCCGGTCGATCACGGCGGCGGGGCGGCGGATCGTGTGCAGGGCCCGTGCCGTGGTCGCCGCCGGCAGCGCGCGGGACAGGATCCAGCGGGGCAGCCAGATATGGCGGCGGCCGGCGAGCATCTGGCCGGCCACGAGCAGTACGATCGCGGCGGTGAGCGTGGGGACGCCGAGGATGCCGCTCAGCGGCGAGGTGGCGATCAGCCCGGCGAGCAGCAGCAGCGGGCCGAACGAGCGCTGCCCGCTCACCGCGAGCATGGACTCGATGGACAGCCGCCGGCGCGTATTCGCCAGCGCGATCAGCCGCTCGACGAGATCCGCGAACCCCCGGGGCGGTTCCGGGTCCTCCGCGGCGATGGGATACGTGTCCCCGGACTCATCCATGGCAGATCCGTGTCGTTGATTGCTTCGGGGGCCGCGCCGTGCCGGGTCAGGGTGTAAACGGCGCGCACCGGGCGCCCGGAACACGCGAGCGCAACCGGTGTGGGGCCGGAGCGCCGTGTTCGTGGCGCTCCCGAGGCGCAGCCCCGTGTGTGTAGATCCTCCGAGCATAGCCGACATCGCCGCGGGTGCACGGGTTCCCCGATCCGTGCCGGCGGGGCAGACCCGGCGGTAGACTGGGCATCCGAGCGAAAGGATACGGAGCCGATATGAAAGAGCCATTGCGCGGAGTGACCGTGGCGCTGCCGGAGAGCCGGCAGCTGGCACTGTTCGCCCGCATGCTCGAGGAGCGCGGCGCGTCCACGTGGCCGTGCCCGCTGGTGGGCATCGAGGACACGCCGGACCGCGACGCCGTTGTGCGCTGGCTCGACGATGTCGCCGCGTACGGGCTGGACTGGCTGGTACTGCTTACCGGCGAGGGCCTGTACCGACTGCTGGATTTCGCCGAGCGTGCCGGTCGGCGTGACCGCTTCGTCGCCCGCCTGGAGACCGCACGTAAGCTCACCCGCGGTCCCAAGCCCGCGCGGGCGCTGCGTGGAATAGGCCTGCGTGCGGACGTGGCCGCCGATGCCCCCACCACCGCCGGCGTCATCGCGACCCTGGAGCGCGAGGCGCTGGAGGGCAGCCGGGTGGGTGTGCAGCTCTACGGGGCGCCGAACCCTCAGCTGCTGGACTATATCGCCGGCCGTGGGGCCGACGTACTGCCGGTGGCGCCCTACATCTACACCGACGCGGCTCAGGACGAGCGGGTGGCCGCACTGGTGGACGGCCTCGCCGAGGGGTGGGTGGACGTCATCGCCTTTACCAGCAAGACCCAGGTGGAGCGGCTGTTCGCCTGCGCCGCGGCCACCGGCCGCGAGGCCGCCCTCGGGCGGGGCCTGGCGGCGACGGTGATCGCCGCCGTGGGGCCGGTGGTGGCGGAGACGCTGTCGGCGCGGGGCTTCCCGCCGGCACTGGTGCCCGCGGACAGCTACTTCATGAAACCCCTGGTGCGCGAGATCGTGGCCCACGTCGGGGGCGCGGGGGATGACACCTAGCCTTGTCGCGAGAAAGCGCCGGGTGAGTCCCGGCGGTCCACGCGGTCATCCCGGGCCCGGGGTGTGCGCACGGACGCCGCACGGGCGCCGCGGAAACCCCGTACCTGCCGGCCGGACGGCGGAGCCGGGACCCTAATGGGCGTGTTGATGCTGGTGGGCTTCGGCTGGCTCGTGACCCTGTACCGGCGGCCCGTGCTGCTGGCGGTGGTGTATTCGGGGGTCTCCTTCGCCCTCGGTCTCGTCTTCGGGGCAGGGGGCGTGCCGGCATTGCTGCACGCGGCCATCGCGGGGGGATTCGCGCTCCCGTATTTCTGGCTGCTCGACCGGTGCTCGGACACCGTGCTTCTCTGGCTGACCGTGCTCATCGGCTTTCCGGTGCTCTGGACGGCCGTCTCTCTGTCTATCTGAGCCGTTGCCGCCGTGTGCGTGCGCGCCAGCCCGGTCTGTCGGCTGCCGGGAGCAGCCGCCCTTGCATGTTTCCGGAGCGGAAGACCGGTAGGTCGTGCACGGCCGCGGGCCGTGTGCGACGTCTTCAGTGACCGAGCCGGAATGTCGCACGCCTGCGGCGCACGAACTACGCGCGTTCCCGCCGCCACTGCCGCAGTGCAGCGGGCTGGGGGAGCGTTTCGTGTGCCGGGCCGCTCCCGTTCCCTTAGGTCGGCTGCTCCTGCCACCCACCCTGTGGCCGGGCGGTTCGGTCTGGCGATGCCGGAGTGGTCGGCTGCCCTGAGCAGCCGACCTACCCGGGCGATCCCCGATTCCCTGCCGTGAAGGGTGGGGGCCGGAGTGGCAGGTTTCGTGCGTTCACCGGCCGTTCCGCCCGCTTCCGCTTATCGCGTGTTCATCCGGCCGCCAGGTGCACGGCGAGCCAGACCGCCGGTGGTGTCGTGCTGGTGCGCTCGACCCGGTGGCGCTGATGGGCGGGGATGAGCAGCCAGTCCCCCGGGGCGAGTGTCGTGGTCTCCGGTCCGTCCTCGAAGCGCAGCTCGGCCTCGCCCTGCAGTAGCACGACCCACTCGTCCCACGCCTGGTCGTACCATTCCCCGGCCGGTGTGGCCTGGCCGGTGGAGACGATGCGCTCGATCCGCTCGCCTGTACCCTCGGCGAGGGTGTCGAAGCGCTCTTCCGCGAGGGTTTGGGGAACGTCCGCGAACAGATTGCCTCGGGTCATCCGGTACCCGTGCCGGTCGTGCGTGTGAATGGGGCGCCCGGGCGGTGGACCGCCCGGGCGCAAAGGCGTGTGGATTATACCCGCCGGGCGCCTATTCCGCCGGGATGTCGTTCGGCGACTGGATCTGCACGGTCTCGATACCGCCATCCGTGTACTGCCAGATGGCGATGGGCGTGATCACGTCGCCGTTGTCGTCGAAGTCCGCCGGTCCGGCGGCGCCCGAGTAGGCCACGTCCTCGCCGTTCATGATCGCCTTCACGCCGGCGGCGATGCTCTCCGGGTCGCCGGCGATGATCTCCTTGCCCGGCGGGTTGGCGACGCCGCGGATGCGGTCGCGGAGCACCGTGCCGGTGATCTTGTCGGCGCTGTCGAATCCGTCGGCGACGGCCTTGACCGTGGCCAGCCCGATGACCATGGCCGCGTCATAGGCCGACTCGGTGAACGGCGGGATGCGGTCGCGATCGAATTTCGCCTTGAACGCGTCGGCGAAGTTCTTGAAGCCCGGGATGCTCGGGTCCTGGCCCGGCGCGGTGCCGTACAGCCCCTCCAGGTCCTCGGCGCCGACCGCGTTGATGACCTCCTCCGAGCGGTTGCCGTCGACGAACTGCCAGCTGGTGCTGTCGAAGATGTCCCGCGCCTCCTGCAGGAAGGTCGCGCTGTGGCCGGGGTAACTCGCCGCGAACAGCAGCTCCGGGTCGCCCTGGAAGGCCTGGGCGAGCTGCGAGGTGTACGTCGGCTGGGGCTCCTCCGGGTGCGGCACCTGGGCGTTGATGGTCCCGCCGCGTTTCTGGAACGCCCGGGCGAAGGCGTTGGACAGGCCCTGTCCGTAGGGGTTGTTGACGAAGATCGTCGAGGCGCTGTCGAAGGAGTAGTCGTCGAAAATCTCGCCGCGGGCGAGCTGGGCGGCGACCACGCCCTGCAGCGCGTCGGAGGCGGTGGTGCGGAAGAGCATGTCCGCATCCCGGTCCTCGGGCAGGACGGTGATCAGCGGTGAGGTGGAGCCGTTGGATATCTGCAGCACCTCCGCGGGGATGGTCACCGAGGTCGCCACCGCCACGGTCACGCCGCTGGACCAGCCGCCGATGATGGCGGGCACGCCTTCCACCTCGACGAGCTTGCGCGCGGCCTCGATCGCCGGCGTGGGCAGGGTGTTGGTGTCCTCGCTAAGGTGCTCGGCGATCACCGGTCCGCCCATGACCTCCTTGGTGGCCGCGTTGATGTGCTCGACGCCGAGTGCGGCGCCATCGCGGTAGAACTCGCCGAACTCGGCGCCGGCCCCGGTGAAGGGCGCGAGCTGGCCGACCTTGATCGCGGGCGGGGCGTCCTGGGCGCTGGCGGTGCCGGCGATCAGCGCGGTCGCGAGGGCGACGGCGCCGAGCGTGCGGCCCCTGCAGTGTCGTTTCCGTTCCATTGCTTACCCTCCTGCATCTGTAAGCCGGTGGGGAACCCGCACGCCGGGTGCGTGGGAAGGCGACACACAGCGGGCGTGGTGCCCAGGATTTCAGTGTAGACGCTGGCCGGCGTTCGACAATCGGGCACCGCTGCCGCGTCCCGGGCGCGTCGACAGCACGCCCGGGTGTTGCTACGTTCAAAGACGTTGGCGCGAAACGGCGCGGGGAGACGGCATGAGCGCGACGGCCGGTGACGACGAGACGACGGGTGCTGCCGCGGGGACACCCGCGGGACAGGTGCTCCTGGAGGTCCGGGGGCTGGTGCGCGGGTTCGACAGCCTGCGCGCGCTGGACGGCGCGGACATCACCGTTCACGAGGGCACCATCACCGGGCTGATCGGGCCCAACGGCGCGGGTAAGACGACGCTGTTCAACGTGATCACCGGCTTCTACATGGCTCAGGCCGGGCGGGTGGTCTTCGACGGGCACGACATCACCAACCTCCCGCCCCACCGCATCTTCCGCCACGGCCTGTGCCGCACCTTCCAGATCCCGCGGGAGCACGAGAGCCTCTCGGTGCTGGAGAACCTCATGCTCGTGCCCACCGGACAGCAGGGCGAGAGCCTGATGAACGCCTGGTTCCGGCCCGGGGCGGTGCGGCGCCAGGAGCGGGCCAACCGCGACAAGGCCCTGGAGGTGCTGGAGTTCGTCGAGCTCTCCCACGTGCGTGACGAGTACGCGCGGAACCTCTCCGGCGGACAGAAGAAGCTGCTGGAGCTCGCCCGTATCCTCATGACCGACCCGCGCCTGGTGCTCCTCGACGAGCCCGGTGCCGGGGTGAATCCGACGCTGATGCAGCGCCTGACCGATAACATCCGCTATCTCAATGCCGAGCGGGGGATCACCTTCCTGGTCATCGAGCACGACATGGACATGATCATGTCGCTGTGCGACCCGGTGATCGTGATGAGCGAGGGCCGCCAGCTGATGACCGGGCCGCCGGAGGTGGTGCGCCGGGACCCGCGCGTGCTCGAGGCCTATCTCGGAGGGCAGTATGCCGTTGCTGAAGGCTGAGGGCGTCACTGCCGGCTACGGCGACACCGAGATCCTGCGCGATGTGCACCTGGAGGTGGGCGAGGGCGAGATCGTCTCGCTGATCGGCCCCAATGGGGCGGGCAAGTCCACCTTGATGAAGACGGTCTTCGGCCTGGTGCACCCGCGCCAGGGCTCGATCCGGTTCCGCGACACGGAGATCGCCGGGCGCTCGCCTTACGACATCGTCAAGGAGGGCATGTGCTACGTGCCCCAGGTGGCGAACGTGTTCGTGCAGCTCACCGTCGAGGAGAACCTGGAGATGGGCGGCTACCTCCTCGAGGAGCGCGAGCTTGCCGGGCGCAAGGAGCAGGTCTACGAGCTGTTCCCGAAGCTGCGCGAACGCCGCCGCCAGCGGGCGGGCAAGATGTCCGGCGGCGAGCGCCAGATGGTGGCGATCGGCAGCGCGCTGATGCTCGAGCCGGCGCTGCTGCTCCTCGACGAACCCTCGGCGGGGCTCTCGCCCAAGCTGGTGGACGAGATCTTCGAGAACATCCGCCGCATCAACGCCACCGGCCTGGCGGTGCTGATGGTCGAGCAGAACGCCCGCAAGTCGCTGGAGATGGCGGAGCGCGGCTACGTCCTCGCCGGCGGGCAGAACCGCGTGGAGGGCTCGGGGGCCGAGCTGCTGAACGATCCGGACGTGGCCCGGCTGTACCTGGGGGGATGAGCATGAGCGACGAGGCGGCAGCGGTTACACGGCAGCGGCGCCCCGCCGAGCGTATCCGCGCGGTGGTGCAGACCCGCGCCTTCCTGCTCGTGGCGGTGGTGGCGTTGTTCATCGTGCTGGTGGCGCTGGCGATCCACCAGGGGGTGGGTGCCTCGCGGCTCCTGTCCCTGGCTGCCTGGGGCGTGATGCTGGGCGGCATCATCGGTCTCGGCAGCATCGGGCTCACGCTGGTCTACGGCGTGCTCAAGTTCCCCAACTTCTCCCACGGCGCGCTGGTGACCTTCGGCGCGTACTTCACCTACGCGTTCATGGCCTGGCTGCCGGAGAGCGCGCCGCTGCGGCCGCTGTCCTTCGGCTGGACGTTCCCGGTGGCGCTGGTGCTGTCAATGCCGCTGGTGGGGCTGGTGGCGCTCGCGGTCGACCGTGTGGTCTACCGCCGGCTGCGCCGCCAGAACGCCCACCTGGTGCTTTTCGCCATGGCCTCGCTGGCGATGGCGTTCTTCCTGCGCAGCGTGATCTACATCGTCTGGGGGCCGGACTTCCACTTCTTCTTCCCGGGCCGGGCGAATCCGGCGCTGGAGTTGCCGTTCAACATCCGTGTGCGTGCCGACCAGGTCTTCATCCTGCTGCTGGCGCTGGCGATCATGGCCGGGCTCTACGTGCTGCTGGAGCGCACACGCATCGGCAAGGCCATGCGCGCGACCGCGGACAACCCCGAGCTCGCCCAGGTACGGGGCATCAACACCGAGCGGGTGATCGCCTGGACCTGGCTGCTCGGCGGCGCCCTCGCCGCCGCCGGCGGCACGATGTACGGGCTGTCCTCCCAGCTCCGCCCGGAGATGGGCTTCTGGCTGCTGCTGCCGATGTTCGCTGCGGCGATCATGGGCGGGATCGGCAATCCCTACGGCGCCCTCGTCGGGGCGCTGGTGATCGGTGTGACCCACCAGGTATCCACCGCCTTCCTCGATCCCACCTACGGGCCGGCGGTGGCCTTCGTGCTCATGGTGATCGTGCTGCTCGTTCGCCCCCAGGGCCTGTTCGGGCGCGAGGGAGGCTGAGGCAATGGAGACGCTGGTCCTGGTCAAGGCGACGCTGCTGTTCGTGCCCCTGGCGCTGGCTTTCGGACTGGTGCTGCCGGCACGGGCGTGGCGGCCGCTGGCGGCGGTGGTCGTCGGTGCGGTGGTGGCCCTCGCGGCCGCGGCCGGACTCTCGGCGGGGCTGCTCGCCTATGGGGTGTCCTTCGCGATCATGGGCTGCGTCTACGCGCTTCTGGCGCTGGGGCTCAACACCCAGTGGGGCTACACGGGCCACCTGAACTTCGGTGTCGCCGGATTCTTCGCCGTGGGTGCGTTCACCTCCGCGCTGGTGACCATCGAGGCCCCTACCGGGGTCGCCGCGCAGTACACGCAGATGGCGTTCGGGCTGAACATGCCCTTCCTGGTCGGCGTGCTCGCCGCGGCGGTGGTCTCCGGGGTGCTCGCGTTCCTGATCGCGGTGCCGGTGCTGCGGCTGCGCATGGACTTCCTCGCGATCGCGACCATCGGCGTGGCGGAGATCATCCGGCTGATCTTCCAGAATGAGCGTTGGCTCGCCAATGGCCCGCAGCCGCTGCGCGGCATCCCCCAGCCCATGCACTGCCTCGTGGAGGCGAACGGCTGCGGCTGGGCCCCCGGCTGGCTGAACGGGGCCCTGTCCGTGCTCTCACCGCGGGATTACCCGCTGTTCTACCTGGTGATCATCGCGGTGTTCGTGGCGCTGGTGTACGTCGTCATCGAGCGGGCCTGCCGCTCGCCCTGGGGGCGGATGCTGCGCGCGGTGCGCGACGAGGAGTCCTCCGCGGCGATGAACGGCAAGCCCATCACCTACGTGCGCATCCAGTCCTTCGTGGTCGGCGCGGTGATCATGGGCATCGCCGGCGCGCTGTACGCGCACTACACGGTGACCATCGATTACAGCCACTTCCACGCCCTGTTCGCCACCTTCCTGGTGTGGGTGATGCTCATGCTCGGCGGCAGCGGCAATAACCGCGGCGCGATCATCGGGGGATTCATCGTCTGGGGCGTTTGGAGCGGCACCGCCTTCCTCGCCGACGCCATCGAGCCGCTGCTGGCGCTGATCTCCGACGATCTGCCGCGGCGAGCCGCCTACTTCCGCTGGCTGCTGGTGGCGCTGCTGCTCGCCGGCATCGTGCTGTTCCGTCCGCAGGGGCTGCTGCGCGAGGAGAAGGTGGTCTCGCGCTATCTTCGGGACTGACGGTCACGGGCATGCCGGGTAATCCCTGGGCAAGGGCGGCGGTCGGCGGGGCGATCGCCTTCGTGATCGCGAGCCTGGTGAGCAACGGGCTTTTCTTCGGGCTCGCGGCGCCGGTGCTCTTCGATCCGGCGGTGCAGAGCGCCAAGCTCCTGGATGTGCTTTTCGAGGCCTCGCCGCGACCGCTGATGTTCACCAACGGGCCGTTGTACCTGCTCATCGCCGCCGGTATCGGGGTGCTTCACGGCCTGGTGTTCGCCTATATCGAGCCGGTACTGCCCCGGGGCCGGATCCCCCGTGGGGCCGCGTACGCCGTGGTCCTGTGGGTGTTGATGGCGCTGTATTTCGAGTTCCACGCGCCGTTCAACATGTTCCGCGAGCCGGTGGCGCTGCTCACCCTGGAGCTGGCCCTGTGGGCGGTGGTGGTGCTCGTCGAGGGGCTGCTGCTCTCGTGGCTGTACGGTCCCGGCCGGGACCGGGTGCCGTGAGTCAGGCGCCGCGGGGGCGCCGGCCGCCGGCGCCCCCGCGGCACGGGCCGGGTCAGCCGGCCTGCTCGCTGCGGCTGGGCGGCGCCATGAACTCCGGACCCACCGGATCGGTGATGTGCTCGGCGAGGATGGCGTCGATGCGCTCGAAGTCCGTCTCGGTGAGGTGGAAGTCCATCACCCCGGAGATCGGCTCGAGCTGCTCCGGCCGCCGGGCCCCCCACAGGGCGATGCCGACACCGGGCCGGTCCAGGAGCCAGCGCAGCGCGAGTTCCAGCACGCCCTTGCCGAAGCGCTCCGCGGCGAAGGCATTCAGCGCGTCCACCGCGTCCAGGTACTGGCGGTAGCGCGGGGCCTGGAACTTGGGGTCGTTGTTGCGCAGGTCGTCGCCCTCGAACTGCGTGTCCGCGCGCATCCGTCCCGAGAGCAGGCCACGGCAGAGGGCACCGTAGGTCAGCGTGACCAGGCCCCGCTCGCGCACGTAGGGCAGCAGCCCGGACTCGATGCCGCGCTCGAAGAGGTTGTACGGCGGCTGGACCGTATGCAGCGGCGCCACCGAGCGAAAGGTCTCTGCCTGCTCCGGGGAGAAGTTGCTGACCCCGATTGCGCGGATCTTGCCGTCGCGGTACAGGCGCTCCAGTGTCCGCGCCGTCTCCTCGATGGGGGTCTCCGGGTCCGGCCAGTGGACCTGGTAGATGTCGATATAGTCCGTGCCGAAGCGGCGCAGAGAGTCCTCGACCTCCTGCTGGATCCGCTCCGGGGAGGCGTTGCGCACCACGCCGGCGTCGTTCCACTCCAGTGCCACCTTGGTCGCCAGGACCACGTCCTCGCGCCGGCCGTGGCGGGCGAGGGCGCGGCCGACGATCTCCTCGGAGCGGCCGAAGCCGTAGACCGGTGCGGTGTCGATAAGGCTCACGCCCCGCTCCAGTGCGGAGAGGATGGTGCGGATGGAGCGCTCCTCGTCGGTGCCGCCCCACATCCAGCCGCCGATGGCCCAGGTGCCGAGGCCGATGCGGGAGGCGGTGATCTGCGTGCCGGGGATGTCGATGTGTTCCACGGTCTCACCTCTGGTGTCTGTGCAATCGGGTGTCCACGCCGGGCGGGGGTTATCGCCGTCCACCTTGCCGCGTGTCCTCCTCCCGGCAATGAAGTTTTTGTTTTTCTGATATGTCCCCATCCCGGTATGCTCATGCCGGTGACTTCGCAGACAGGTTCCGCATGGACGGCGGATGGTGCAAGCAATACTTTCTACAGTCCGTAAAGTGGAACTTTAGAGTGGTGCCCATGGCCCGATCCCTGCCGCCCCTCAACGCCGTCCGTGCCTTCGAGGCCGCGGGCCGGCACCGCGGCTTCGCCCGCGCGGCGGAGGAGCTCAGCATCACCGCCGCCGCGGTGGGCCAGCACGTGCGCCGGCTCGAGGAGCGGCTGGGGGCGCGGCTGTTCCGGCGTCACGGTCGCGGGGTGGTGCTGACCGCGGCCGGACGGGCCTATCTTGAGGCGCTGACGCCGGCGCTGGAGCGGATCGAGGCCGCCACGGAGCGTGTGGTGCAGGCCGAGCGAACGGGGATCGTCACCGTCTCCACGACGCCCTCGTTCGCGGCCAAGTGGCTGGTGCCGAGGCTTGCCGGATTTCAGGTCCGGCACCCGGAGATCGATGTCCGCCTGTCCACCTCTAACGCGCTGGCGGACCCGGCGGTGGAGGACGTGGACGTGGCCGTGCGCTACGGCCCCGGCCGCTGGCCGGGGCTCGAGGCCCACCCGCTGCTGGAGACCGAGCTCTTCCCCGTGTGCAGTCCGTCGCTGCTGGAAGGGGCTTCGCCGCTGCGCGAGCCGGCGGATCTGCGGTATCACGCCATTCTCCACCTGATGACGGACGACTGGCCGCGGTGGTTCGCCGCCGCCGGTGTCCCCGGGCTGGCGGAGGCGGCCGAGCGTGGGCCCCGGTTCAGCGATGCCGGCCTGTTAACCGCCGCCGCCGTGGCCGGGCAGGGCGTCGCCCTGGGCCAGCGGGTGCTGGTCGCCGATGACCTCGCCGCCGGCCGGCTGATCGCCCCGTTCTCCGTCACCCTCGCCAGTACCCACGCCTATTACCTCGTGTGCGCCCACGGCGAGCTGGAGCGCCCCAAGGTCAGCGCCTTCTCCGCGTGGATTCACAGCGAGGCACGCGCTGCGGTCACTGGAACCCGGGGGGGGCCGGCTCAGTGACGCGGTTGCGACTCGCCGCCTGAGGTGTCCGCCGTCGCGGGCCCGGGTGTATCCACGGTGTGTCCAGAGGCCCAGCTGCGCGCCCGCTCACCGAGCTCGGTGAAGCGCTCGGAGAGCTCCTCCAGGCGCGTCTCCCATGCCGGGTCGGGCGTCTGGCCCTCGGTCACCCGGAAGAAGGCCTGCATCAGCGCGGTCATGGCGAAGGGCTCGATCACTGCGGCCTTGATCGCCCAGGCGAACACCAGTGCGACCAGCAGGGTGAGTCCCCCCGCCGCCCCCGGGAAGACGGCCACCAGTGCCGCCACCGGGGCGAGGACTACCAAGAACACCGCCAGGGTCAGGCCCCATACGCACAGCGCCAGAATGACGGCGTTGCGCAGGAACGCGCGGTAATTCTGGCCGTAGAGCACCAGTGCGGTACGGCTTGATGCCCAGGGGTTGTCGCTGCGGGTGCGCACGCCGTAGGCGAGGATGACCTCGTCCACGTAGGTAAGCGATAAACGGAGGATGCCGTTGACGACCCGTGCCAGCCCTTCGACACCGGGCAGGGGCAGCAGTGTGGCGACGCTGAAGAACACGCGGTTGAACGCCCGGATCACGCCCCTCACGAGTTGATCCACGCCGAAGAGCACCGAGGCCTCGGCGAAGCGTTCCTGCACGACCGAGCGGGCGTGCTCGATCTGTCCGCGCCCGCCGGGGAGGTCGGCGCCGTCCAGGAGCTCGACCAGCACCGCAATGTGGCCGGCCTTGACCAGGTAGAGCAGGTATTCCCGGAACCAGTAGACCAGCGCGCCCACGAGGGCGAAGCCGGCGATACCGCCCCACGCACCGCCCGCGCCGGGGTCGCCGCCGATGTGGCCGAGGGCATAGCCGATGCCCGCACCGCCGCCGGTGGCGATCACGTAGGCGAGGGTGATCCCGAGATAGACGAGCAGGCGAAAACCGAGAAACGGGGCGGTGCGCCGGAGCAGGCCGAGCACCTCGGTGACGTCGAAATCCATCATGGCCCTGGGGCCTCCGTGCTGCGGGTTCGCCGCAGTGATACACCGGCGGCCTTACACCTGCCTTAACCCGCCGCCCGCCGGCCCCGTAGTGGTCAATCCTCGCGGTGGTAGCTGCGGTAGGCGTCCGAGACCACCTCCTCGACCTCCACGCTGGGGTCGTCCGGGTCGTGGGTCTGCCAGCGCCGTTCCGTCAGGGCCTGGCGGGCATCTCTCAGGCCCGCGGCCCAGTGGTCTTGTACGGAGGCCCGGGAGAACTCGTAGTCCTTGCTGTACGTCTCCGCGGGGCCGCTGCGGTAGATCATGTGGACGATGCTCATGCTGGTGGTGCAGCCCCAGGCGGCGAGCTCGCGTACCCGCGGGTTATCGCGCTCCGCGGCCGGCAGGCGGCGGTAGAGCTCGTTGATGATCCGCCTCAGCCTGTGACTGGTGCGGTAGTACTCGATGTGGCGGCCGGAGCGGCTGGCGTAGGTGATGTCCTTATGGCGCTCGAGCACCTCTTCCAGGTCCCGCGGCGCCTCGCCGCGGGAGTCGAAGAGGTCGACCATGAAGCAGAGCGTGTCCCGGCGGGGGTTATCGTCCAGCACGGCCTCCAGCGGGGTGTTGGAGACGATGCCGCCGTCCCAGTAGAGCTCGCCGTCCACCGCCACCGGCGGGAAGGCCGGGGGCAGGGCGGTGCTGGCAAGCACGTGCTCGGGGCCGATGCGACGCCGTGCGGAGTCGAAATAGACGGTGCGGCCGGTGTGCAGATTCACCGCCCCCAGGCTCAGGCGCATCGTCCCGGCGTTGATCCGCTCGAAGTCCACGAGTTCGGCGATTGTCCGGCGCAGCGGATCGACGCTGTAGAGGCTGCGCGCGGCGTCGCTGTCCGGGACCAGGCGCGCCGGTGCCAACGGCGGCCGGGGATGAAAGAAGCCGGGCTGACCCCAGGCCGCGGTGGTGGCCGCGCTGACGCGGTTGTACGCCTCGCGCCAGGGGGAATCCCACGTCGGCGCCGGCGGCCATTCGGGGCGCGTGATCCGCTCCCAGAACGTCTGCAGGCGTTCCAGGCGCCGCTCCGGCGGGTTGCCGGCGATGATCGCCGCGTGGATCGCGCCGATGGAGGTGCCGACGACCCAGTCCGGCCGGTGTTCGGCCTCCGCCAGGCCCTCGTAGACGCCGCCCTGGAAGGCCCCCAGTGCGCCGCCCCCCTGGAGCACCAGGGCGATCTGGCGTCGCGGTGTGCGTGTGGCGTGTCCGTCGCCGCCGGAGGTCTGCTCGTCGCTCATCGGCCCGCCGTCCTGCTGCCGGGTATATGGCAATGATAACGGTGCACACGGGGCTCCGGCGAACGGCGGGGGACTACTCCAGTGCGAGCCAGATCCCGACGCCGATCATCAGCGTGCCGGCGATGCGGTTGAGCAGGGTGACGCCCCCGCGGCGGGCCAGCAGTCTGCCCAGGGCCCGGCCGCCGGCGGCATAGATCAGCAGCGCGGAGAACTCGATGGTCAGGATCATCCCGACCAGGGTGGCGAGCTGGGGTGTGAGCGGCAGGGCGGTGTCGATGAAGGGCGGCAGCAGCGCGATGAAGAACGCCCAGCCCTTGGGATTGGCCACCGCGGTGATGAAACCCTGGGCGGCCAGGTCGCGCCGTCCCGCGCCCGCCCCCGGTGTCTCGTCCAGGTCGAGGGCAAGCCGGCCGCGGGAGCGCCACAGCTGGATGCCGAGCCATACGAGATAGGCGCCGCCGGCGTAGCGGAGGACGGCGAACGCCATGGGATAGCGCAGCATCACGGTGGCCACGCCGACGACGGCGGCGACCGCCACCACCGCCACGCCCGCGAGCTCGCCGGCCATCATCCACAGCGCGCGGCGCACGCCGACCGTGATACCGAGCGACAGCGCCAGGGTCATGCACATCCCCGGCGTGATGGACACCAGGAAGAAGGTGGGCAGGAAAGCGTAGAGCAGTCCGGGGCTGAGAAAGCTGGTCACGGCGTCGGGGCCTGGTTGTCGGCGGATGGCACGCCGCCGCGATAATACGCGTTCGGCGCTTGCGTTCCGGGCCTGCGCGGCGTGCCGGCGTCGCGCGACGGGCGTTTCCGGCACTACGGCAATGTCGGTTCCGGGAAGGTCACAGGATAGCGTGGAGAGCGGGAGCGGGGTAGGGCCGCCCGGGCGTGGGCGGCCCGCTGGCGTGGCGTCTCAGACGCGGAAACGCGAGACGGCGGCGCGGAGCTGCTCGCCCATGCGGCTGAGCTCGCCGCTGGCCTGGCTGGTCTGCTGCACGCCCTCGGAGCTCTGCCCGGCGGCCTCGACGATGCCGGAGACGTTGCGGTTGAGCTCCTCGGCGACCTGCCCCTGTTCCTCGGCGGCGGTGGCGATCTGGGTGATCTGCTCATGGATCTCCGAGACCGCGGTGGCGATGCTCTGCAGCGCCTCGCGGGCCTGGTGGGAGCGGTCGAGGCTGCTCTGGGAGCGTTCCTGGGAGCGCTCCATTGTGGAGACCGCGGTACGGGTGTCAGCGACCAGGCCCTCGATGATGGTGCGGATGCGGTCGGCGGACTCGCTGGAGCGCTTGGCCAGAGCCCGGACCTCCTCGGCGACCACGGCGAACCCGCGGCCCTGCTCGCCGGCCCGGGCGGCCTCGATGGCGGCGTTGAGGGCGAGGAGGTTGGTCTGTTCGGTGACGTCGTGGATGACGTCGAGTACGGTCTCGATCTCGCGGCTGCGCTCGGCGAGCTGGCTGACCGCGGTGCTCGTGGAGCTGATGTCCTCGGCGAGGGTCTCCATGGCGGTGTGGTTTTCCTGGACCACGCCGTCACCCTCGCGGGCACGCTCGTCGGCGTCGCGGGCCGATTCCTGGACGGTACCGGCGTTGCGCGAGATCTCCTGCACGGTGGCGGTCATCTCGTTGATCGCCGAGGCGATGTGGTCGGTCTCCTGGCTCTGGCTGTCGACGTTGCTGCGGGTCTGGGCGGCGACCTGGCTGAGCTCCTCGGCGGCGGAGGCGAGCTGGTCGGTGGTGCCGCGCACGTCACGGAGGGTGTCCTGGACCTTGGCGACGAAGGCGTTGAACTGGCGGGCGAGCTCGCCGACCTCGTCCTCGCGGGCGACGGGCAGGCGCTGGGTGAGGTCGCCCTCGCCCTCGGCAATCTCGTGCATGGCCCGGGAGGTCTCGCGGATCGGGCCGACGATGCGGCGGGTCATGATCACGGCGATGACGGCGATCAACGCGAAGGCGGCGATACCCGACAGGGCGGTTACCAGGACCTCGCGGCGGACGTTGGTGTTCACCGCCTCGCGGGCCGCGGCGACGTTGGCTTCGACGTCGTTGAGGTACACGCCGGTGCCGATCATCCAGTTCCACTTGTCCAGGCCCGTAGTGAACGAGAGTTTGGGCTCCTCGTTGCCGGTGGCCGGATTATCCCAGCGGTACCGGTAGAAGGCACCGCCCTCCTTGGCATCAGCGATCAGCTCGCGGATGAGGTACTCGCCGTTGTCCATCTTGAGATCCCAGAGGTTCTGGCCCTCGAGCTCCGGTTTGGGGCGCAGGACACGGGCAGTGCCGTCGTAGCTGTACACGTAGATGTAGCCGTTGTCGCCGTAGTCCATGCTCCGCACGATCGATTTCACCCGCTCCTTCGCCTGCGTATCGTCGGGCCCGGCGTTTTCATAGATCGGCCGGATTGCCGAGACAGCGGTGTCGACGAGGTTCCTGAGCGATTCCTTGCGGGCGTTGATCAGCGAATCGCGCAGCTCTGCGATGTCCTTTGCACCCTGATCCTGGAGGCTGTTTGCGCTTGCGGCGACGATAGCCGCGGTGACCAGTGCAAGGGGCAGGAG
The DNA here is from genome assembly GCF_041949875.1 of Arhodomonas sp. KWT2. Lineage (NCBI taxonomy): Bacteria > Pseudomonadati > Pseudomonadota > Gammaproteobacteria > Chromatiales > Ectothiorhodospiraceae > Arhodomonas > Arhodomonas sp. KWT2. Next base: position 33,308 of record NZ_JBHFPQ010000045.1, on the reverse strand, counting down.
GCAGACCAGCAGAATGCGGGCCTGAATGGTCAGATTACGGAAAAGCGACATCCGAGTGTCCCCGTCTGTGTTCGTTGTCTTCTGGTGTATCGGGCGGTGTCTGACGGCAGCGAATCCCCGGACGCCGACGCCGCATCGATACCCCTCACCCCGCATAACGACTGCGGACGGCAGTTCTTTACATCGATCGCCTCTGCCGGCCGTTGCCTGTCGGACGGGTGGTGTCCCCCCGCCGCCGAACGGTCTCCCGTGTGCGGGGGCGATCGCCCGCCGGTGCCTTGTCAGCAGGCGCGTGCGAATTGCAGTCCCATGGGATCGGGCGTCCGGCAACCGCCGCACGCGTGATGGCGGAATGTATCACCGCGGGCACTGCCGGTCACGGTGGTCGGGGCGGGAAGCGTGCCGGTTGCCCGTTTGCTGGCTGTCCCGGGCAGTAAGACGTGGGCGGTGTGTGACCCATCACTCTGCGGCGGGAGGCCTCAAGCGCTGCCGGAACGAAGTCGGCCCTAACGTGTGGTGCGACGATGCCGATAACCGTATTGGGGAATGGGACGACCTGGATAAAAAACAAACGACAGGGACGGCAAGGGCTTTATCAAACATGAACTACCCGTTAGAGGAATGCACCGATGCGTTGGTTGCGTGACCTGTCTTTCCGCTGGAAGCTCGGCGTCCCCGTTGCCGTGCTCACTCTCATACTCGTGGTCGTGGCCGGCCTCTCCATGTCGCTGCTCGGCACTTTCGCTCACGACGCACGGATCTATTCCGGCGAGCTCATGCCCGGCGGGTCCCGGGTCCTGGAGGCCGACCGTGACCTTCACCAGTCCCTGATTGCGCAGCGGCGGGCCCTGCAGGCCGGTAACGCCCAGGAGCGCAAGGAGCAGCGTGCGGTGCAGGCCGAAAACCTGACCCAGGCCCGTGAGCGCGTGGCCAGGGCCGCAGAGCTGCTCGGTGACCCCCGGGCGGCGAAGCTCGCGGCGCAGTTCGACAAGGAGATCGACCGCTGGGCGGAGATCAACAGTCGTGTCCGGAGCCTCGTGGATGACGGACGCGCCGACGAGGCGGTCCGGCTCGCGAGCGGGGACGGCGCCGAGCAGTTCGACACCGCCCGTAACCAGCTCGACCAGATGACCGGAAGGGTCAACGACATGGCCGCCGAGCTGTCTGCGCAGGTCGAGGCGGACGCGGTGAGCAGCCGTATCACGCTGACCACGGCGCTGCTCATCGGGCTGGCGGTCTGTGTCGCCATCCTCATCGTTCTGCCGCGGAGTGTGCTCAAGCCGCTTCAGGCGATGTCGGCCCGTGTGGAAGATCTCTCCAGCGGCGAGGGCGACCTCACGATCCGCCTCGCGAACCCGGCCCGGGACGAGATCGGCAGGCTCTCGGACCGGATCGACGATTTCCTGGGTACGCTCAACGAAATGGTCAGCCGCGCGGCGGACACCACCAAGCAGCTCTCCTCCGCGGCGGAGGAGCTGGCATCGACCAGCCGTGAGACGCAGAGCAACGTCGATGCGCAGCACGACGCCACGGATCAGGTCGGTACCGCGACCAACGAGATGACCGCGACGGTCCAGGAGGTGGCGCGCAACGTGGGTGAGGCGGCGGAATCCGCCGGTGAGGCGACCCGCGAGGCCAATGATATGGCCGCGACCATGGAGCGCACGGTGACCACCGTCGAGGAACTCGCCCGTCAGCTCGACCGTACCGGCGAGGGCGTCTCGCGCCTCACGGCGGACGCCGAGCAGATTGGCACGGTTCTGGATGTCATCAATGCCGTGGCCGAGCAGACCAACCTGCTCGCCCTCAATGCCGCCATCGAGGCCGCCCGCGCCGGCGAGCACGGCCGCGGCTTCGCCGTGGTGGCCGAGGAGGTGCGCACGCTCGCCACGCGTACTCAGGATTCCACCAACGAGATCCGCGATATCATCGAGCGGGTGCAGAGCGGCGCGCGGGAATCCTCGCAGCTGATGGAGACCGGGCGTCAGCAGAGCGGCGAGACCGTGACCATGGTGCGCGGCTGTGGCGAGCAGCTGGAGACCGTGACCGCCGGTATCCAGAGCATCAGTGACATGACCTCGCAGATCGCCTCCGCGGCCGAGGAGCAGAGCAGCACCATCGAGGAGATCAACCGCAATATCACCGAGATCAGCGAGATCTCCGGCCGTACGGCCACCGGTGCCGGCCAGGTGTCCACCGCCAGCGACGAGCTCGCCCGCCTCGCCAGCGAGCTCGAGGGGCTGATGGGCCGGTTCCGCACCGGCTGATGCCGCGCATGCCCGGCCGTTCCCGGCAGTGCCGTCCCCGACGGCGCTGCCGGGACACGGTCGACTCAATCCGCCTGCAGCGCCCCCCGGCAGCGGCTCGGGGGCATGCCGAATTCCCGCCTGAATGCAGTGGCGAAGTTGGCGGCGCTCGTGTAGCCCGCCAGGTTCGCCGCTGTCTCCATGTTCATGCCCCTCTGGCGTATCGCCTCGCCGGCGGCCGCCAGTCGCCGACGACGTAGGTAGCGCCCCAGCGGCATGCCGTAGTGGCTGCGGAACTGGCGCTGGAGGCTGCTCAGGCTCATGCCGAGCCGCGCCGCCAGGCGCGCCTGCGTCGATGGCAGTTCGGCGCCCCCATCGATCAGCCGTATCAGTCGCCGCAGGCGCCGGTCGCTCGTCACCGGTGCTTCCGTACCGGTGGCGGTGACACCGTCGAACGCCGCCGCCAGCGCCTCTCCCGCGAGGCTCAGCGCCGCGCCAGTGAGCCGCAGCTGGCGGGTGCGCGGCGGTGCGCTGAGTACGCCCGGGTCGATAACGCCCTCCAGCAGGCCGAGCAGTCCGGGCGACGGTGTCCATCGGGTCAGATGCGGTGGGGTCCGGGGGTCCGGTTGCCACGCGTAGCCGTTGGCCGCCAGCCAGGCGGGTGTGAGCGTCAATGTGACCGTGCGCTCGTGGCCGCCGGCGCGGCCGTTGCGCACGAACCGCTCCGGCCGTGCCAGCGTCACCGCCACGGCACGGTCGGTGGCGGGCTCGTCCCTGCCCAGGGTGATGGCACGTCCGCCGAAGCGCACGTGCGCGTTGCCGTCGAGCACCAGTGCGATCTTTACGCCGGCGGGCAGCTCGGCGCGGCTGGTCAGGTCATAGCGGTCGTGGACGTCGGCCACGCGCAGGAGCATCCCCGGCTGGATCTCCGTGAGGTGCATGAATCCGTCGAGCAGCGGGGCACGGTGGTTCCAGCTCGGAGCCTGCAGCCTATGACGGTGCGCCACCGGCGCGGACACGTCACGCAGCTGGCCGGCATCGATCGCAAGGGGTTTATCCGTCGTCACGGGTGATGTCTGAACACTGAGCATCCGGGGCGCTCCCGAGTTTCCGGACGGTGCCGGAAACGCCGTTTCCGCAAAACCATCCGCGAAAAGCGCAAAGGCACCGTTGAGGCAGCAGGTGTGAGAATGCGCTGACCTGATATCAATTGCAACAGATTCTCATTCCTATTGATGTCAGTTACCGTTTCACCCACCACCAGCGGGGAAGAGTAACCGTGAGCGCACGCAAAGCAGTGAAGCCGATCACCCTGGCGACGGCGGGCGGGCTGGTCGCCGTTGTCTGTCTCGTGCCCGTGACCCGGGCCCAGTCCGGCGATACGGGCGTCGACGCGGACAGCACGCGGCTGGAGACGCTGACCGTCGAGGGTAACCGCCTCTACCAGGTGCCGTCCTCCGAGGAGACCGGCGGCTATGCGGTGGACGCCGCGACCGTGGGTACCAAGACGCCGGCGGCGCTGCGTGATATCCCGCAGTCCGTGAGCGTGGTCACCCGCGAGGCGATGGACGACCAGAACCTGGACACCCTCGATCAGCTCGGCCGTCGCACGCCGGGCATGCGGGTGCTGAACAACGACGACGGGCGTTCGTCCATCTACGCCCGGGGCTACGAGTACAGCGAGTTCAATATCGACGGCCTGCCGGCGCCCATGCAGAGCATAAACGGCACGGTGCCGTCGCTCTCGGCGATCGACCGCGTCGAGGTCATGCGCGGGCCCTCGGGGCTGTTCAACAGCACCAGCGAGATGGGTGGGATCGTCAACCTGGTGCGCAAGCGCCCGACCCGGGGTTTCCAGGGCCACGTCGATGCCCGCTACGGCAGCATCGAGCAGCGATATCTCGGGGCGGACGTCAGTGGTCCGCTGGACGCCGACGGCGACGTGCGCGGCCGCATCGTCGCCGATCACAACGAGCATGCGGCCTTCGCGGATTACAACGACAACGTCCAGAACGATGTCTATGCCGCCCTGGACGTGGACCTGAGCACGGACACGACGCTGTCGCTGGGCTACCTGCACAACGACAAGGACATTACCGTCAACAACGGCCTGCCCACGGACGCCGACGGCAACCTGGTGCACCTGTCGGAGGACGCCTTCTTCGGCGCCGAGTGGAACGACTTCGACAGCCGCAGCGACGACTGGATCGCGGAGCTCACCCACGACTTCGTCAACGGCGGCTACGGCCGTGTCGCAGCCCGCTATTCCGACCGCCACGCGGACTACAATTACGCCTTCGGCGGCAGTGCACTGGACGCGAACGACACCGTCGCGGTCGCCGGCCTCGGCAGCGTCGTCGATCAGCAGTCCCTGTCCCTGGACGCCAGCTACAGCCAGCCCTTCGAGGCGTTCGGCAGTGTCAGCGAGTTCGTCGTCGGCGCCGACTACAAGCGCTATGACACCGAGACCGAGTCCGGGCGTACGCGCAGCCTCACCGCCGGTCGCGTTACCGAGAGCGGGATCCACGACATCGCCTACGTGGATATCCTCGGGGCGGCGCGCAGTGGCACAGGCGGGTATCGCTACAGTGACGAACGCACCGTGCTGCGCGAGACGGGGCTCTACTCCAAGCTCACCCTGCGGCCGATCCCGTCGCTGGCGCTGATCGGCGGTGCCCGCGTCAGCCGTTACAGCGTGGACTACGATAACCGTGCGGGCGGTACCCACGCCGACCGGGAAGGCAATGCGGAGGTGACGCCCTACGCCGGGGTGGTCTACGACCTGAACTACGCTCACTCCGTCTACGCGAGCTATTCCCAGGTCTTCAAGCCGCAGACCGACGTCGGTGCCGACGGTGATCTGCTCGAGCCCAGGGAGGGCGATCAGTACGAGGTCGGTATCAAGGGCAGCTATATGGGCGGGGCGCTCAACGCCCGTGTCAGTGCCTTTCGCCTCTACGACGAAAACCGCGCAGCGGCGTCCTCGGATCCCGGTGCGAACTACTCGGTGCCGGTGGGCGAGATGCGTATCCAGGGCGGGGAGTTCGAGGTCACCGGCAACCTCACCGAGCAGTGGCAGGTGATCGCCGGCTATACCTACCTGGACACCGAGGTGAAGGAGGCGTCCACCTCGCGGAACGACGGCATATTCCTGCTAATGCCGCACAACATGTTCAACCTCTGGACCCAGTACGAGTTCTCCGGCGGTGCCCTCGACGGCCTGCACGTCGGTGGCGGCGTCACGGCGGTAAGCGATTTCAGCTCCAGCCAGGACGTGGAGGCACCGGGCTACGCGGTGGTCGACGCCATGGTCGGCTACGATTTCACCCGCCGGCTCAGCGCTCAGGTGAACCTCAACAACGTCTTCGACCGGGATTACTACACCCGCGTCGGCGGCGTGAACACCTTCAACATGGTCGGCCAGCCGTTCAATGTCGTTGCCTCGTTGCGCTATGACTTCTGAATCCGGCGATCCACCCATGGCGCGTTGCCCCCGGGTGGCGCGCCGCTACCTGCGCCGCACCCTGTGCGGCGTGTTACTGATGCTGCTGACGGGAGGGGTGATGGCGGCTGACGGCAGGGGCGAGGGGAATGTGTCCCTGCCCGGTACCCGGCAATGGACCATGCACTCGCCGGAGACCGGTGGTGATTACCTGATCCAGGTCGCCGTGCCCGACGGCCCGGCGCCGGCGGCAGGCTATCCGGTGCTCTACGTGCTCGATGGCAACGCCCGCTTCCCGCTGCTCCTTGCCGCCCGCGAGAGCCTGACCCGCCACGGCCCGGCGGCGTCGCCGGAGCCGTTGCTCATCGTCGGCGTTGGCTATACGGACACCGAGCGGTTCGCCTTTGACCGGCGAAGCCGGGACTACACGCCCCCGGTGCAAGGTAGTCCGGACAGGCCCCCGCAGGAACGTCCGCACGGCGGTGCACCGCGGTTCCTCGACTTCATCGAGACGCATCTCAAACCTGCCATCTACGAACGCTTTGCGGTCGATACCGGCCGGGAGACGCTGCTCGGGCATTCCTACGGGGGGCTGTTCGCGGTATACACCCTGCTCACCCGGCCGGCCGCCTTCGACCGCTACGCGGCGATCAGCCCGTCGCTGTGGTGGTACCCGGCCGGGGGGCCGGCCGTCGCCGGGAACGGGGTGTCCGCCGACGGCGCGCAGGCGCCGGCGGTGCTGCTCGGCGTCGGTGCCCGCGAGCAGACGCCCGGCCCGTCCGCCCAGGGCACACCCCGGGCGGCCCGTGTGCGTGAGCGCGCGATGGTGGACCGGACCCGCGACATGGCCGCCGCGCTCCGTGCTGCGCATCCGGACTGGGGCGTGGACCTGACGGTCTTCGCCGGCGAGGACCACGGCAGCGTGATGTGGCCGGCGGCGCGGGCGGCGCTGACGTTGGCACTGCGTCCGTGATCCGTCGCGCTCGGTTCAGTACCGGCGTGCCGTGAATACCTGGCGCAGCGTGCGCGTGACGATCGCCGGCGGCAACGACATGTGCCCCTCGCCGGGCTGGAGGTGAAACGCCGTGCGCAGACCGTGGGCGGACAGCGGGCGCAGGCGTTTGGCCTGGGCCCGTGCGTCCTGGATCGTCTGCGGCGTTTCCCTGCTGCCGGCAACGAGGAGGACGCTCACGTCGCGCACGTCCACCCGCCCGGCCTTCACCCGTGCAACGAATCTCCTTTCCTCGTCGAGCAGGTAGTCGTGCTGCCACCACAGAGATGGGCTCGCCACTACGTAGTCGCTGAACAGTCCCGGCCGCGCGAACAGGGCGTGGAGCGCGAACATGCCACCGAAGGAGTGTCCGAAAACCGAAAGGCGGTTCCGGTCGACGGGATAGCGTTCGGCGATCGCCGGGACGATGTGCCGGGACAGTGTCTCCAGGAACGCGGCGTCGCCGCCCTGGGGCGGGTCGTTGCGTGACGGCGGTGCCGGCGGCGAGAAGTCGTAGGAACGGCGCTCGAAGTCCAGTGGTTTGTCGGTGGGGTAGCCGACGCCGACGACGATCGTCGCCGCGAAACGCTTCTGCAGCCGCCTGGCGGCGTGGAAGGCGGCGAAGTGGGCGTTGCCGTCGAGCACGAAGAGCACCGGATAGCCGTCGTCCGGCGGTTCGACCTCCTCCCGGGGTTCACTGACGAGCAGCCGGTAGGGCCGGCCGCCGTCCGGCCCGGCGGTGAGTTCGATCTGCGCGGTCCCGGGCAGTGTGACCGGGGGTGGCGACGATCTGCCGTCTGCACCCGTGCTACCGGCGCCGAGTGCCAGTATCCCGGTGAGCAGTGCGACCGCAAACGGTCTCAGGGGCATGGTTTGATCCTCCAGCGTTATCGGCGCAGGCGGGCGCCGTCCGTGGCGCCGTACGGGGCGTTACCACCGGTAGCGGAACTCGCCGAGCAGGGTGCGGCCCTCGCCGAGATAGCAGTAGCCGGCGTTGCAGACCTCGCGCCGTTCGTCCGTCAGGTTGGTCGCCTTGAACGATACGCTGGCCCCGCGCAGGGTCGGGTCCACGGCCGCTAGGTCGTAGCGCACCGAGGCGTCGACCTCGGTATGGGCGTCGTTGGTGTCGGTGTTGCTGCTGCCGGTGTAGGTCCGGCCGATGTAGCGCAGGCCGCCGTGGAACGACAGGCCGCGGAGTGCGCCGGCCGGCGCCTCGTAGCCGAGCCACAGCGAGGCCGAGTGATCCGGCGTCAGTGACGGCGTGTTGCCGATGTCGCCCTCGTCGGCGTCGTCGGTGATCTCCGCGTCGGTGTAGGTGTACGCCGCGGTGAGGTCCACGCCGCCGCCGAGGTCCGCGCGCGCCTCCAGCTCGACGCCGTTGGTCTCGACTTCGCCGACGGCCTCGTAATAGGAGCCCACGGAGGCGTTGTAGCCGACGTACTGCGCCGAGTTCTCCTCGACCAGGCGATACGCCGCGACGCTGAACAGGGCGTTGAAGTCGTTGGGCTGGAACTTGAGACCGGCCTCGTAGAGGCGCCCCTCGATCGGCTCGAGGATGTCGCCGTCGCTGTCCCGGTAGGTCACCGGCTCGAACGAGGTCGCCACCGCGGCGTAGGGCACGAGGCCATTGTCGAAGCGGTACAGCAGCCCGGCGTCGCCGGTGGTGCGGCTCGTCTCCCGGTCGGCGGTGGTGGTGCCGGCGGTCTCGTCGGTGGAGGTCTGGTCCAGGCGGTCCCGGCGCACGCCCGCGGACAGCCGCCAGCCGCCGATGTGCACGCGGTCACGGAGGTAGACCCCGAGCTGGCGAACCTCCATCCCGGTCTCCGAGGTTATGTCCGGCGTCGGGCCGGAGGCACCGTAGTGCGGGTCCTCCAGGGACAGGTCGTAACGCGGATCGGCGGCGCTGCTGCCCTGGCCGAAGGTGGAGTCGAAGTGGTGGTAGTCCACGCCCAGCATGGAGTGATGCTGCAGTGCGCCGGTATCGAAGCGGGCCTTGAGGTGGTTGTCGACCTGGAACGCGTCCATGTCCTCCTCGAGGGCGGTGGCACCGCGCTGGTAGGTGTCGCCGTCCCAGCCGCCGCCGGCCGCGGAGCCCGTGAGGTAGCGGGCGTCGAGGTCCAGGCCGCTGTAGCGGACGTTCTGTCCCACCTCGAAGACGCGGTTGAAGCGGTGCGCGAGCTGGTAGCCGAACTGGTACTGGGTGACCTTCTGGTAGTCGTAGTCCGGGTCGCTGGCGCGGATGTCGTAGATCTGGCCGTTGCGGTTGAGCGAGGCGACGTTGCTGTCGGTCTCGTCCTTCTGGAGCAGGCCGATGAGGGTCAGCGAGGTGTCCGCTGTCGGCTGCCAGGTGAACGACGGGGCGAGCATCAACCGGTCGTCGGCGATGTGGAAGTTGCCGTCGCCCTCGCGGGCCAGGGCGACGACGCGGTAGCGCCGCCGGGCCGCCTCGTCCAGCGGCCCGGAGACGTCCGCCGCCAGCTCCCGGCGGGAGGCGGAGCTGTAGCGCGCCCGGATCTCGCGGTGCGGTTCCGTGGTCGGGCGCTTGCTCACCCGGTTGACCAGGCCACCGGCGGAGCTGGCGCCGTAAAGCGAGGAGGTTGGGCCCTTGAAGACCTCCACGCGCTCCAGGTTGTAGGGCTCGGTGCGGAAGGTACCGTACTGCGCGTAGGGCTGGCGCAGCCCGTCGCGGTAGTCGCCGACGGTGGTGACGGAGAAGCCGCGTACCCGGATCTGGTCGAAGCGGGGATCGAGTCCATAGGCGCCTGTGGTCACGCCCGCGGAATAGCGTACGGCGTCAACCACATCCTGCGCGCCGCGGTCCGCCATCTCGTCCCGGGTGATCACGGACACCGAGCGCGGTGTCTCGATCAGGGGGACATCGGCCTTGGTTGCCGCTGCGCTACTGTAGGCGACATAGCCGTCGGCTGCGCCGTCCGCCGTCTCACCGGCGGCCTCCACGCGCACCGGGTCGAGCTGCAGGGAGGTGCTGCCGCCGGCCGCCCGGGTCAGCACTACCGTGCGCTCGTCGGTGAACCGCCAGGCGAGGCCGGTGCCGCGAAGCAGCCGGTCCAGTGCCTCGCCGACCGTCAGCCGGCCGGTCACGGTCCGGCTGCGCACGCCCTCGGCGATGTCCGTGGCGACGGTGACCTGCAGTCCGGACTGCTGGCCGAAGGCGTTGAGGGCGCGGCGCAGGTCCCGGGTCCGGATGTCGAAGACTGCGGTGCGCTCGGTGCTGGCGGTCCGGGTCTGTGTGCCGCCGGGGGCGGTGGCCGCCATTGCGGGAGCCGCGGCGATCAGGCCGCCGGCCAGCAGGATGGCGATGGAGGATGCCGTGCGCGGGTGTCGACGGTGTCGCCCAGCGAGGGTGGTGGATCGGTTCGGGATGTCTGTCATGGGCGCTCTCCATCCAGGGTGAAACGAATAAGTCCTATTCGTGTTGTCGCCCCCTGTGACGAATGGCGCCGCGTTATTTTTCACCCCCCGTCGTCGCAGTGTCTTCCGGACCGGTTACCAGTCTCAGCCACGGTGAGACGTGGTGGATGGTTCCGCTATGGGGGCCGACCACCGCCCGGAGCGCTGACTCCGGGGCGGTAAGGTCGTAGGTACCGGTGATACGACGTGTCTCCAGGCCGGATGCGGCGAGCACGGTCCAACCGGGGAGATAGGGGCGAAGCCGGTCGATGGCGGCGCCGACGGTGGCGCCGTCAACGTACAGCCGGCCGTCGGTCCACAGCCCGACGGCTTCCGGCGGGACGCCGGTGCGTTGCTGTGCCCGGTCGGTACGCCTGACGGTCAGGCGTTCGCCGCGTCCGAGTGCAACCCCGGGCGTGGCGTTGCGGGTGTCGCGTACCCGCACGTGCCCGGAGCGCACGCCGACCGCGATGGCCCGATCCGAGAGGCGGACGCCGAAGCGGGTGCCGGTGACGGTGACCTCGACGTCGTCCGCGTCGACGGTGAACGGGCGTCCAGCATCGGAGCGCACCTCCAGGTAGGTGGCGCCGCGGAGGAGGTCTATGCGGCGTCGGGTGCCGGAGAAATCGGTGGCGACAGCGCTTTGCGGGGCCAGGTGCAGGGTGCTGCCGTCGGGGAGCGCGACTTCCCGGATCTCACCGGTTCCGGTGCGGTAGTCCGCCTCCATTCGCAGGAATACCGCCGGCAGGGCGACGGCCAAGGCCACGGCGGCGGCGACGGCCATGCCGGCGCCGGTCATTAGTCGTGTATGTCGTCGGCGCGGTCGCCTGCCCGGGCGGTGGATCTCCTGCGATGTGGCCGTTGAGGTGTGGGTCGTCGAGGGCGCCTCGGCGGCGTCCGGCGCAGCGAAGTGGACGCCGGTCTGTTGCCAGGCGTGCAGGACCTGTTCCCAGGCTTCCCGGTTACGCGGGTCGGCAACCAGCCAGGCCGCAAACGCACGGCGTTCCGTTTCGTCGGCATCGTCGAGCCGGAGAAGCCACTCCACCGCGGCTTCCTGCTGCTCGGTGGGCGAGGGCCGTGACACGCGATGCCTCCGTTGCCGTGCTGTGTCTGTGTTGCCGTCAGTCGATCGGTGCGGAGGGGAACACGCGGTCCGCCCACGATCGGCAGTCCGTATGGTGCGATTTTCAGTCATTGGCTGCCAGGCCCACGGTGACGTGCAGGATGGCGCGTTTGACCAGTCGATGGGCGGTCGCCACCGAGATATCGAGGCGGTCGGCGATCTGCTGCAGGGTGCACCCATCGACCCGGTGCATTCGCAGTGCCGTGCGGGCGTCGTCCGGAAGGTCGTCGACGAGCATAGTCACCCGCCGCAGCGTCTCGTCTCGCCCGGCCTGTTGTTCGGGCGGGGTTGTCGGTGCCGGGCCCATCAATGCCATCGCACCGTTATCCCGGCAGTCCGCTTCCAGTCGTCGCCGCCGGTTCCAGTCCACCGAGAGGTTGCGCACGCAGCGGTAAAGGTACGCAAGGGGCCGGGCAACGCTGTGTTGGCCGGGGGTATCGGCTCTGTCCAGCCCCGCCAGGCGGAGAAATGCCTCCTGGACCACGTCCTCGGCGTGCATGCGGTCGCCCACCAGTGGGGTGGCGTACTCGATCAGCGCGGGGCGGTGGGTTCGGTAGAGTTCCAGGTACGTATCGTCGTTATTCACGGATGGGCGGTCCCGCGGCTCCCCTCACCGCTGTCCAGGGCTGGTGCTCCGAACCGTAATTCAAATGAAAATCATTAGCAATTTTGGTTTGACGATACTGTTTGCCGGGCTTGCGGTGTGGCGTGGACAATGAGTCCACTCACTGATTCGGGCCGCGAGGCGGGAGGCAAGCGCCATGACGGAGAATACGGCTGTCGGTTTCATCGGGCTCGGTGCCATGGGGGCGCCGATGGCGACCAATCTGGTCAGGGCGGGCTTCGACGTGACGGTCCATAACCGCACGGCCGCGAAGACCCGTCCCCTGGCCGGGGCCGGCGCCGCAGTGGCCGACACTCCGGCCGGCACGGTGACCGGCGGTGGCGTGGTCATCACCATGCTCGCCGACGATGCCGCGGTGCGTGCCGTGACCCTGGGCGAGGACGGTATCGCCGGACGGCTGGGTGAGGGTGGTTTGCACGTCATGATGAGCACCGTGGCGGCGGAGACCAGCCGCGAGCTCGCGAGCCGGCATGCGGAGCACGGCGAACAGGTCCTGGTGGCGCCGGTGTTCGGGCGCCCGGACATGGCCGAGGCGGCGAAGCTCAATATCTGCGTGTCCGGGGACGCCGCCGCCAAGGCCCGCGCCCGGCCGTTGCTGGACGCCATGGGCGCCGGCGTGTGGGACTTCGGCGATGAACTCGGCGCGGCCAACATCGTCAAGCTCGCCGGCAACTTCATGATCGCCGCGGCGAGCGAGGCCATGGGGGAGGCGTATACCCTGTGCGAGGGCCACGGCATCGACCGCAACAGCGTCCATGAGCTGCTCTCGAGCACCCTGTTCGCGAGTCCGGTTCATCAGGGCTACGGTGCACGGATCGCGGCCCGGACATACCAGCCCGCGGGCTTCCCCATGCCGCTCGGCCTCAAGGACCTCACCCTCGCCGGCGAGGCGGCAGCCAGGGCCGGGGTGCCCATGCCGCTGGCGGATCTGTGCCGGCAGCGCCTGATCGCCGGGATTGCCCACGGTCGCGATGACTGGGACTGGGCCGGCCTGGCACAGGGCGTGAGCGACGACGCGGGGAGGTCCTGATAATGAATGCCATTACCGACTTCGCCTCGTTTCTGCAGGCGGCCCGTGCCCAGCCCGAGCCGCAGCGGCTGCTGTTCGTGTGCCTGCGCGTCGAGCTGCCCGAGGACCACGATGAGGGTCAGGCGGCGCGATACCGGGCCGGCCGGGGCGGGGCGCTGCTGCCGGTGATGTACGTGGACAGGCGTCCCGAGGAAGTCGAGAGCTTCGAGGCGCTGGTCGAGGAGTCCCGGGCTCAGGGCGAGCGCTGGCAGATCCTGCTCGCGGCCGCGCTCGCCGGGCGTGACGGTCGTCCGCCGAGCGATGCGGAGACCGACGAGCAGCTCAAGGCCATGGTGCGCACGGTGCACGCCGGCGGGGATCTGACGCCGTACCTCGCCTTCGACAGCAATGGCGAGGCGCTACGGTTCGAGTGAGACCGCCGTATTTTGACGGATGCGGCACGTGCCGCGGCTTGCGGCCATGTTATGGTGACGCGGCTTCCGGGCGGGCACAACGGCACCCCGGTCACCGTGCCCGGCAGCGCAACCGAACACCGAACTGGCATGAAACATGGCGTCATTTCCCGGCTCCCGGCGTCCTTCGCGGCGCATTCGTATCGCGGCCTACCTGACTCTTGCCTCCCTCGCGGGACTCTTCGCGGCGCACCGGCTGCTCGATCACGCCGATGCCCGGGCGACGGTCGGGGATACGGAAACGGTCCTGGCGACAGAGCCGGAGCCTTTCACCGCTGAAGACGGGGATGCCGGTACGCCGGAGCCCGCCATGGCCCCGGCGGATGCGGGGCCGTTGAGCGGTGATCCCCCGCCGCCGCCGCTGGCGGAGATGCGCGTTACGGAGACACCCCGATGGTCCGATTACCGTGTCCAGCCGGGGGATACCCTCTCGGCGCTGTTCGAGCGCGCCGGCTTCGGGGCCGGCGTACTCGTACGGGTCCTGGACGACGGTCTCGCGAAACGGACCATGGCCACGCTTCATCCCGGGGATCAGGTCTCGTTCCATACCACCCCGTCGGGCGACTTTGCAGGGCTGCGCTACGAGCCCGGGCCGGAGCGCACGCTGGTGGTGACGGCCGGGGCGAACGGCGTCGATGCGCATATTGAGCAGGCCCCGGTGCACTATGCCGTGCGTGTCGCGGCCGGCCAGGTCAATGGATCGCTGTCCGGGGCCATGGCCGGTGCCGGGGTGCCGGCCGGCGTCGCCGCCGTGTTCACGAAGATCTTCCACTGGAAGGTCGATTTCCGCCGGGATCTCCGGCGCGGGGCGCGTTTCTCCGTCGCCTACGTGGAGCGCAGCGCCCGTGGCCGGCGAATCGGCACCGGGCCCGTCCTCGCCGCCCGCCTGACCAACCGCGGCCACACGCTGGAGGCCTATCGGTACGAGGATGATGCCGGGGACATCCACTACTACGACGACGACGGCGAGTCGCTGTCGCCGTCGCTGCTGCGCACGCCGGTGAACTATACCCGGGTCAGCTCGCCGTTCACCGAGCGGCGCTGGCATCCGACCCTGCACATTTATCGCCCCCATCACGGGGTGGACCTCGCCGCGCCCATCGGCACACCGATCCGTGCCGCGGGGGACGGGACGGTGACCTTCGCCGGGCACAGCCACGGGTACGGCCGGCTGGTGAAGATCCGGCACTTCGGGCCGTACGCCACGCGTTACGGGCACCTGCACCGCTTCGCGAAGGGGATGCACAGCGGGACCCACGTGCACCAGGGGCAGGTGATCGGCTACGTCGGCGAGTCCGGTGAGGCCACCGGGCCGCACCTGCATTTCGAGATCCGGGTCAACGGCACGCCCCACGACCCCCTGAAGGTCGCGCTGCCGGACGGCACCTCCGTTCCGGACGGTCAGCTCGCCGCCTACCACCGGGCGATTACGCCGTTCTCCCTGGCGCTCGCACATCCGGACGAGCGCCCGGCGCTGGCGCGTCTGGCGTCCGCCTTCGAGACCGTGCGTGACCGCCGCCGGGTCGCCGACACTGAGACGCAGACGCGCGGGAGCGGTGACGGTGGAAAAATGGCTCCGCCCGTCCACCTGGCGCTGCGCAGCAGTGACGGGCTGACCGGCGCCGCGGACTGAGCCGGTCCCGCCGCGGCGGGTCAGCCGGTCCCGGCGGAACGGCGGAAGACGACGGTGAGATTGTTGGCGGGCATCGCGTGACGCTGCTCTAGCATCAGGCCGTGCACCGCCGCGGCCTCTGTCACCGCCTCCAGGTCGCGGACGCCCCATTGCGGATCGCGGGCGCGGAGGTCTGCGTCGAAGGCGGCGTTGCTCGACGCCGTGTGTTCTCCGTTTTCCCGGTAGGGCCCGTAGAGCACCAGAACACCGCCGTCGGCGAGGAGACGGCCGGCCCCGGCCATCAGCGCCTCGGTGACCCGCCAGGGCGAGATATGGATCAGGTTGATGGCCACGAGCGCGTCCAGCGGGCCGGCCACCGGCCACTCGGCGGTGACGTCCAGCTCCAGCGGCACGAGCAGGCCGTCGCCGCCGTAGGGCCGCCAGGCCCTGATGGACGCCAGAGCGGCCGGCTGCGGATCGCTGGGCTGCCACGTCCAGCCGGGCATCGCGGCAGTGAAGAACGCCGCGTGCTCGCCGGTGCCGCTGGCCACCTCGAGCACGCGGGCGCGTTCCGGGATCGTCTCCCGGAGTACCGCCAGGATCGGCTCGCGGTTCCGTGCCGTGGCCGGGCTGCGTTGTCGATGGTCCTCCGTCATGCCGTCCCTCCGGTGCCGACCGGGGCACTCAGCGGCGCAGGGAGGCGCGTCACACCGTCGCCGTCGTTCATCGTCGCGTTTCCGTTCACTCTCCGGTTCATGCCCCAAGGTTACTAACGCGGACGCGCCCGCCGCCATACCGGTGATCCCGTTCGCCCATTGCCGCGTGGCCGGTGCCGGCGTTGCCGGAGCGGGCGGCTGCTATGCTGGATGAACGATCCTTCGCGTGGCCGAGGCAGCGTGGCGATGGCCGACGAACCCGGTGGCGCCCCTCAGGCGCGGCTTCTCGCGCGGGTGCTGCTGTTCCGGCGCGGGGAGCTGCCGGGCCTGGCGGCGGCATTCCTCTACTATTTCTGCCTGCTCTGCAGCTACTACATCCTGCGGCCGGTACGCGACGAGATGGGGGTGCGCGGCGGGGTGGAGCACATGCAGTGGCTGTTCACCGCCACGTTCGTCGCCATGCTGCTGGCGGTGCCGGTGTTTGCGGCGCTGGCAGCGCGCTTCCGGCGTAGCGTCCTGATCCCCGCGGTTTACGGCATCTTCATCGCCTGCATCCTCGGCTTCTGGCTGTGGCTGCGCTCCGACTGGGGTATGGCCTGGGGGGCGAGGGCGTTCTTCGTGTGGCTCTCGGTATTCAACCTGTTCGTCGTCTCCGTGTTCTGGAGCTTCATGGTCGACCTGTTCGACGACGCCCAGGCTGCGCGGCTGTTCGGCGCCATCGCGGCGGGCGGCAGCGCGGGGGCCATTCTGGGGCCGGGGCTGACGGCCGTACTGGTTCAGATGGTTCAGCCGCATGCGCTGCTTCCGCTGGCGGCGGGCGTGCTGGCACTGACGTTGCCGTGCATGGCTGCCCTCAACCGGTGGTCGTACCGCCGCGACGACGGCGGCCTGCGGGGGGACGGCAGCGAACAGGCCCTGGGCGGCAGGGTGCTCGAAGGTGTCCGTGCCGTTGCCGGATCGCGCTATCTTCTCGGCATCTGCGCCTTCATCTGGCTGTACACGACCCTGGCGACGTTCCTCTATTTTGCCCAGGCCACCATCGTCGAGCGCGCGTTCGCGGACACCGGCGACCGTACCAGCGTTTTCGCCGCCATGGACCTTGCCACCAACGCGCTGACGGTGGGGGTGCAGCTCTTCGTTACCGGCCGTCTGGTCCGCCGTATCGGCCTGGGCCGGGCGCTGGCGCTGGTGCCGCTGATCGTGGCTGCAGGGTTCCTGGTGCTCGCGGCGTTGCCGGTGCTGGCCGTGCTGGTGGTCTTCCAGGTGCTGCGGCGTTCGGGCAACTATGCCGTGGCGCGGCCGGGGCGCGAGATGCTGTTCACCGTCGTACCGCGGATGCAGAAATACAAGAGCAAGAATTTCATCGATACGGTGGTCTATCGGGGCGGTGACGCCCTGGCGGGCTGGGTGTACACGGCGCTTGGAGCGCTGGGGCTGGGCGTGGCGGGCATCGCCGTGGTGGCTGCGCCGCTCGGTCTGATCTGGGCGGCGATCGGCTACCGGCTGGGTGTCATACAGGGCAATCTGGCGCGACAGGCGCGCCTGGAGGTGGGTGATGAGCCGGCGACGGAGTCGATCAGCGCCTGATGGCGGCATCAGCCGACGGCGCTTCCTCGGGTGGTCGGCGGCCGCGGGGGCCGTGGCGGTATTCGGCCCGGTCCGGCTGCGGGCGGCGACGGGGCCGTTGATCCGCCGGTCGATCCCGGCCAGCGCTGAGCGCATCCCCGTCATCGGGCTCGGAACGGCCCGTACCTTCGACGTGGACCCCGGTGATCCGGCGGCGATGGCGCCGCTGCAGGGTGTGATGAGCCGGTTCTTCGAGGGCGGCGGGCGACTGGTGGACTCCTCGCCCATGTACGGTCACGCGGAGGCGGTGGTCGGGGCGCTCGCGCGGCAGCTCGGCATCGCCGACGAGCTGTTCATGGCCACGAAGGTCTGGACCCGTGGCCGCGAGAACGGGATTGCCCAGATGGAGCGCTCCGGCGAGCGCATGGGCGGTGGCCGGCTGGAGCTCGTGCAGGTACACAACCTCGTCGACCTGCGCACCCAGCTCGATACCCTCAGGCGCTGGCGGGAGGCGGGGCGGGTGCGCTACATCGGCGTGACCCACTACCGCAGCGACATGCACCGGGAGCTGGCCGGGATCGTCGAGCGCGAGCCCATCGACTTCGTCCAGTTCAACTACAACATCGTCCAGCGTAACGCGGAGCAGCGTCTGCTCCCGGCCGCGGCGGACCGCGGCGTGGCGGTGCTGGTCAACGAGCCTTTCGAGCGGGGTACGCTGTTCCGCCGTGTGCGCGGCCGGGCGCTGCCCGCGTGGGCCGGGGAGGTCGGGGCCTCCAGCTGGGCGCAGTACTTCCTGAAGTTCATCGTCTCGCACCCGGCGGTGACCTGCGCCATTCCCGCCACCAGCGATCCGGCCCACGCCGCGGACAACGTCGGCGCCGCCCATGGTGCGTTGCCCGACACGTCCGGGCGTGAGCGCATGGTGGGCTATTTCCGCGATTTGTGAGTCCCGGGTGGGATCAGCGCTGCGCGCAGACGCTCGCGGCCCGTGCGGCCGTGCCGGGCCGGAACTCCGTCAGCCAGAACAGCACGCCGAGCACACCGAAGGCGCCGCCCAGGGCACAGGCCCCGGTCCAGCCGCCGAGCACGTACAGGTAGGCGGCGGCCGCCGAACCCGCCGCACCGCCTAGGAAGTAGCAGGTCATGTACGCGGTGGTGATGCGCCCGCGGGCCTCCGGGCGGAGCTGGTAGATCGCGCTCTGGTTGAGGATCTGCGTGCCCTGCACGCCGAGGTCCAGCAGGATGATCCCCACCATGATGGCCACCAGCTGCTCCGCGAACATCGCCATCACCAGGAAGCTCAACGCGATCATCGCCAGGAAGCTGCCGGTACCGGCGCGGGAGCGGCCGCCGTCATGGAGATGGCCGGCGAGGTTGGCGCACAGCGCGCCGGCCACGCCGAGCAGGCCGAACAGGCCGATCACCGAGTCGTTGTAGTGATACGGCGCGCCCGCAAGCAGGAAGGGCATCGTTGTCCAGAAGGCGCTGAAGGCCGCAAAGACCATGGCGCCGTAGAAGATGCGCCGGCGCAGCAGCGGCTCCTCGCGCATCAGGGTCAGCACGGAGAGCAGCAGCCGCCCGTAGGACATGCGGTTGTGGCTGCGCTCGCGGGGCAGCAGCCGGGCCAGGACCAGCGCCTGGATCACCATCAGCGCCGCGGCCAGGGCGAAGACCGTGCGCCAGCCGAAGGCGTCCGCGATGCCGCCGGAGATGACCCGCGCGAGCAGGATGCCGAGCAGCAGCCCGCTCATCACCCGGCCAACCACCCGGCCGCGCTCCGCGTCGCTCGCCAGGTGCGCAGCGAAGGGCACGAGGATCTGTGCGACCACGGCGGTGACGCCCGTCGCCAGCGCGCACAGGATGAAAATCCCGATCCCCGGGGCCAGTGCCGTGCCGGCCAGGGCGAGGGCGGTACCGAACGACACCACGGTGATCAGCCGTCGTCGCTCCAGCAGGTCCCCCAGCGGTACCAGCAGGATCAGCCCGGCAGCGTAGCCGAGCTGGGTCATGGTGATGATCAGCCCCGCCGTGCCCCGGGAGACCCCGAAGTCACGGGCCAACGTGTCGAGCAGCGGCTGGGCGTAGTAGATGTTGGCGACCGCCACGCCGCACGCCACCGCCATCACGAAGGTGAGCAGGGCGTTCGGACGCAGCGTCTCGGACTGGCGGGTGGGTTCGCCGGTCATGCGCATTGATCCTTGTGGCAGCTATTCGAGGGCTAATGATAAACGGCTCACGCGGTACGTACATGCCGGGCCTCTATCACCGGAGTGCCGGGAGGGAGTCGGAAAATCATCAGGCAGAAAAAGAAACAGCGGCTTTAAGCCGCTGTTTCTATTCGAGATTTTGGTGGAGGCGGCGGGAATCGAACCCGCGTCCGCGGGACCTCCGCCCCAGGGTCTACATGCTTAGATCCGTCTATTATTTTTAGCCGGCTGCCACCCGACGGACAGGGCGTGCAGTCGGCGATCCCGTCAAGGTTTCGCGCAACGGATCCGGGCGGTCCGAGGCGCTATCCCGTGTGCTATGCCGGTCGAACATCGGCCACGGGAGACCGGATGCCGACCGCTCGCGGTTATTTAGGCCGCGAGGGCGTAGTTGTCGTCGTTGGCAACTATCTTTGCTGCCACATGTTTTACGAGGTTGAGTGACGTCCTCGGCATGCACCTGAGGTTTTGCGACCCGCGTCGAAGCCAAGTCGCCCCCTGTTCATGAGCTATGACAGTCTAGGGCATCGCGGAGTTCCGTGCGAGCCCCGATATCGTCACACGTTGTGCTTGAGGATACGCGCGCGGTCGCGCTGCCAGTCGCGCTCCTTCTTGTCCGCGCGCTTGTCGTGCTGCTTCTTGCCCTTGGCGAGCCCGACCGTGAGCTTGGCGTTGCCCCGCTTCCAGTGCAGGTCCAGCGGCACGACGGTGTAGCCCTTCTGCTCGGTAGCGCCGATGAGCCGGTCGATCTCGCGGCGGTGCAACAGCAGCTTGCGCGTGCGGATCGGGTCGGGGTGGATGTGCGTCGACGCCGTGGGCAGGGGCGGGAAGTTCGCCCCGATGAGCCACGCCTCGTCGTTTTTCAGCAGGACGTACCCCTCCGTGAGGTTGGCCCGCCCCTGGCGAAGGCTCTTGACCTCCCAGCCTTCCAAGGCGATGCCCGCCTCCATGGTGTCCTCGATGAAGAACTCGTGCCGCGCCTTGCGATTGACCGCGATGACGTTGTCGGCACCCGTGGACTTTTTCTTGCCTGCTTTCTTGCTCACGCGGACATTCTAATCGTCCGCCCGGCCTGCGCCAACGCCCGAGCTTGCCGGGGCGGCGGGCAGTGCCGACAATACCGGCTGGTCCGAGTCGGGAGGACGCGGTGGCAACAGGGTTTACACGGCCGGCGGGCGGGCGCGGGGTGACGTTGCTCCTCGTCGGCGCCACCGTCGGGCTCGGCAATGTCTGGCGTTTCCCCTGGCTGGTGGGCGAGTACGGGGGCGGCGCGTTCCTGCTGCTGTATCTGCTCTGTCTTGCCGGTCTCGGCCTGCCGCTGATGATCGCGGAGCTGGTGATCGGCGAGCGAGCCGGTGTGGCCGCGCCACGGGGGCTCGGGCGGCTCGCGATACGCGAGGGCCATTCCCGGGCCTGGGGCGTGATCGGCGTCGCCTCGGTGGCGGCGGGCGTGCTCCTGTTGCCGGTCTACGGCATCGTCGGCGGCTGGTCGCTGGCGTACATTTTCCGGGCCGCCGGCGGGAGCTTCGAGGGGCTGGACACCCTGGCCGCCGCGCGGCTTTTCCGTGCGCTGGTGCATGACGGCGAGGCCCTGCTGGGCTGGTACACGCTGTTCATCGGCGCCGCGGTGCTGGTCGCCGGGCGGGACGTGCGTTACGGCATAGAGGTGGCCGCGCGCTGGTTTGTGCCGCTGCTCGCGGTACTGCTCGGTGCGCTGGTGGCGGCGCAGTGGGAATCGCCCGGACTGCCGGCGGCGCTGGCGTTCCTGTTCGTGCCGGACTGGGGGGCGGTCACGGTGGAGGCGGTACTTGCCGCGCTGGGGCACGCCTTCTTCACGCTGAGCCTGGGTGCCGGGGTGATGATCGCCTTCGGTGCGTACTGTCGGGGCGGGGTGATCTTCCCGGCGGTGGCGACGGTGGTGATGGACACGCTGTTCGCCGTGCTCGCGGGGCTCGCGGTCCTGCCCGCGCTATTCAACGGGGGCCTGTCGGCGAGTGGTGGTGCGGGGCTGGCGTTCCAGACGCTGCCGGTGGTCTTCGGCGGCATGAGCGGCGGCGATTACCTCGGCGTGCTGTTCTTTGCGGCGCTGAGCCTGGCGGCCTGGACGTCCACCTGCGCGCTCATGGAGCCGGCGGTGGCGTGGCTGAGTGCCTCGCCGCGGCGCGATCGGCCGATGGCGGCGGCGATGGTGGGTGTCGTCGTCTGGGTACTGGGGCTGGTGCCGCTGCTCACCCTCGGAATGCCCGGGCGCTGGCAGCTGCCGGTGGCCGGAGGCATGGGCCTGTTCGAGGCCCTCAACCGCGGCGTGGCGGCGGTGGTGCTGCCGCTGGTGGGGCTCGGCGTCGCGCTCTACGCTGGCTGGGTGCTCTCGCCGGAGAGCGTGCGCATCGCGCTACGCCGCGGGGCGGCGGCGCCGGTGTGGCGTTTTTTGGTAAGGTTTGTGGCGCCCGCGGCGCTGGTGGTGATCGGCGTGGAAGCCAGCGGGTTCCGGGTCGGCTGAATCAGAACAGGGGAGGACAATGACGACGGTCTCGCGCTCCGCGATGGTCCCGTATTCCGCACAGGCGATGTTCGAGCTGGTGGACGACGTCAACGCCTACCAGCGATTTCTCCCGTGGGTGAAGTCGAGCCGCGAGCTCTATCGCGACGAGGATACGGTCGAGGCCACGCTGGTCTTCTCCAAGGGGGGCTTTGAGAAGTCCTTCACCACCCGCAACCGGCGCCAGCCGGGCAAGATGATCGAGCTGCGCCTGGTCGAGGGCCCGTTCCGTCACCTTCAGGGCTACTGGCAGTTCCGCGATCTCGACGAGAACGCCTGTCGGGTGTCGCTGGAGCTGGAGTTCGAGTTCTCCTCACGGCTGCTCGGCATGGCCTTCGGGCGGGTGTTCACCCAGGTCGCCAACACGCTGGTGGAATCCTTCGTCCAGCGGGCCCGCGAGGTCTATGGCGACGCGTGAGGGGGCGGCCCCGGGGCGGCTGCGTGTGGAGGTCGCCTATGCCCGGCCCGACGTGCAGGTGCTGATTCCGGTGACGCTGCCGTCCCCGGCGACTGCCGGAGATGCGATCGAGGCCTCCGGGGTCCGTGCGCGTTTTCCCGAGATCGATCTTGCGCGCCAGACGGTGGGGGTGTTCGCCACACCGGTGGCACTGGATCACGCGCTGCACGACGGCGACCGTGTGGAGATCTACCGGGCGCTGCAGGTGGATCCGAAGGAGATGCGGCGCCGGCGGGCCGGCGCGCGGCGATGACCGGGCTCAGCTCCCGCTGTTGAGCGGATTACCGGGCTCGATGTAGGCCCCCTCGGCGTGGGTGAGTCCGTTGTCGTCGAAATACAACGTCAGCCGCTTCTCGCTCCGCTCGTCGAACCCGTCGCCCCGTGGGAGGTAGGAGTAGACGTAGTCCCAGCGGTCGGCGTGGAAGGGATCGTCGATGCTGGGGGTGCCCATGAGGAATCGGACCTGCTCGCGGCTCATCCCCGGGCGCAGCTGGGCGACGTCCTCCTTGGCGATCACCGTTCCCTGCTGGAGATCCGGCTGGTAGACGATCGGCAGATCGCTGACGCTGCAGCCGCCAAGCAGCAAGGCGCTAATGTATACTATTGGCAATACGCGCACGGTTGCCGTCCTCAATCTCAGGCAGTGACGAGCGCGCATCATAACTCAGCCACCGCTACATTGACACGAGCGCATCGGGAGGCGTTTTGGAGTCCAAAGACTTGCGCAAGGCCGGCCTCAAGGTAACCCTGCCGCGGGTGAAGATCCTCGAGATCCTCGAGGGCAACCGCGAGGAGCACCTCTCCGCCGAGGACGTCTACCGGCATCTGATGAACGCCGGGGCGGACATCGGACTGGCCACCGTCTATCGCGTACTCACGCAGTTCGAGGCCGCGGGCATCGTCAAACGGCACAACTTCGAGGGCAATCAGGCGGTCTTCGAGCTGGACGAGGGCAGCCACCACGACCACATGGTCTGCGTGGAGTGCGGTCAGATCCAGGAGTTCGTCGACGAGACCATCGAGGAGCGCCAGAAGGCGGTCGCCCGGGAGCATGACTTCGAGCTCACCGACCACTCGCTGATCCTCTACGGCCGCTGCGCGCAGTGCCGGGAGGCGGCGCAGGGGTAGAACCCCGCCCCGCGGTGGGGCGTTCGCACGGCCGCGGACGTTCCGCCGTGTTGCCCGGGGCGCCCCCGTGTGTCGGTGCACGTGGGGCTCAGGCGCTCGCGCGCTCGAGCATCTCGCGGGCGTGGTTGAGCGTGTTTTCGGTGATCTCCACCCCGCCCAGCATCCGCGCGATCTCGCGGGTGCGCTCCTCGGGCTCGAGAATAGTGATATGGGTGCGCGTGCGCCCGTCGTCCATGTCCTTTTGCACCTGCAGCTGGTGATGCGCCTGGGCCGCCACCTGGGGCAGGTGTGTTATGCACAGCACCTGCGCACCGGCGCCGAGCTCGCGGAGCTTGCGACCCACCACTTCCGCCACCGCGCCGCCGAGGCCGGTGTCCGCCTCGTCGAAGACCATCGTGGGGATGCGACTGACGTCCGCCGTCGCCACGGCCAGCGCCAGGCCGATACGTGAGAGCTCGCCGCCGGAGGCCACCCGCTGTAGGGGGCCGAAGGGCTGGTCCGGGTTGGTGCGCACGGTGAAGGCGATTTCGTCCAGGCCGTGGGCGGACGGCGTGGCGTCGGCGTCGTGGCCCACGTCCACCACCATCTCCGCGGCGGCCATGCCGAGCTCGCCGATCAAGCCGTTGATGCGCCCGGCCAGCGTCCCCGCGGCGTCCGCCCGGTGACCGGACAGCGCCGCGGCGGCCTCGCGGTAGGCGGTGTCGGCCTCGGCCAGCTCGCGGTCGAGCTCGGCGAGCCGGGTCTCGGCGTTCTCCAGCCCGGCGAGCTCCTCGCGCAGGGCCTCCAGCCGCTCCGGCAGTTCCTCGGCGCGCACGCGGTGCTTGCGGGCGAGGTCCGTGAGGGTGGAGAGCCGCTGCTCGACCCACTCCAGGCGCTCCGGATCCACCTCCAGGCCGTCGAGGAAGTGGCGCAGCTCCTGGCAGCCCTCCTCGAGCTGGACCTGGGCATTGGCGAGCAGCTCCCGGGCGCCCTCGAGGCCCGGGTCGTTCAGCGAGTCGAGCTCGCGGGTGACCCCGCCGAGCTGGCCCTGGATGGCGTTATCGTCGTCGTAGAGCGCGGCGAGGGCGGCCTGGCAGGTCTCGATCAGGGTGCCCGCCGAGGCGAGCCGGCGCTGCTCCGCGTCCAGGGCGGTGATGTCCTCGGCGGTGGTCACCACCGCCTCCAGCTCCTCGACCTGGAAGCGCAGCAGCTCCAGGCGGTCGCCATAGTCCTCGCCCCCGCCCTCGAGCCGGCGCTTCTCATCGCGCAGGGTGCGCCAGTGACGGTGGGCCTCGCGCACGGTCTCGAGGGCGTCGGCGTAGCCGCCGAAGTCGTCCAGGATCTGACGCTGGACCTCGCGGCGCATCAGCGACTGGTGGGCGTGCTGGCCATGGATGTCCACGAGGTGGCGGCCCAGGCGTTCGAGCTGCTGCAGGGGCACGGGCCGGCCGTTGAGCCAGGCCTGGGAGCGGCCGCTGCGGTGGAGTACGCGGCGCAGCAGGCACTCGTCGTCCTCGGCCATGTCCTGTTCGTCGAGCCACGCCTTCGCCGCCGGGTTGTCCGCAACGTCGAACTGCACATTGATCTCTGTGCGGTCCGCGCCCTCGGGGATGAGCCCGCTGCCGGCGCGGTCGCCGAGACACAGGCCCAGGGCATCGAGGAGGATGGACTTGCCGGCGCCGGTCTCGCCGGTGAGTGCGGTCATGCCGCCGTCGAGCTCGATGTCGGCGCGGTCGACGATGGTGAAGTTGCGGATGTGGATGTGGCGTAGCATTCGCCTCCCGTCCTGATCCCTGCGCGTGCGGTCGCGACGCAGCCCTCAGGGTACATCAAACCGGGTGGCCGTCACCCCAGCGCAGCTTCGCCCGGAGGATGTCGAAGTACTGGTAGCCCGGCGGGTGGAGCAGGTGCACCGGGGCGTCGTGGCGGCGTATGTGTACGCTCGCGCCGGGCACGGGCTCGAGGTTTTTCTGGCTGTCGCAGCTCAGCCGGATCTGCGCCATCTGGGTGCCGGGCATGCGGATCTCGATGTGCGAGCCGGCACCGATGACCAGCGGGCGGTTCGACAGCGTATGTGGACATATGGGTACCAGCGCCATTGCGTCCACGTCCGGGTGGAGGATGGGGCCGCCGCCGGACATGGCGTAGGCGGTGGAACCCGTGGGGGTGGAGATGATCAGCCCGTCGGAGCGGTACTGGTTGCACAGCTGCCCGTCGATCCAGGTCTCGAACTCGATCATCCGCGCCGTGTGCCACTTGTGCAGGACAACGTCGTTGAGCGCGATCCCGGCATCGAGCACGCGGCCCTCGCCGTCGCGGAGCTCCGCGGAGAGCATCATGCGGTCGTCGGCGGTGTATTGCCCCTCCAGGACTTTGTCGATCTCTGCGAAGTCGCCGGGGGAGACGTCCACCAGGAAGCCAAGGCGCCCGCGGTTGACACCGAGGATCGGCACCTCGGAGCCGGCGACCTCGTGTGCCGCGGTCAGCAGGGTGCCGTCGCCGCCGATGGCGACGAGCAGGTCCACGCGCTCGGCGATGGGCGTCGTTCCCGTGCGCTCGCAGTCGGCGGCGACGTGGGCGGGAACGGTCCGGCCGTCGATGATGACGGTGCAGCCGCGGCCGTGGAGGTGGTCGGCGATGCGCTGGATCGTGTCGCTGACCCCGGCGTCGTCGGGCTTGCCGGTGAGTCCGATAGTGCTGAATACCTGCATGGGAGGCCTGTCGCGTGGATTGGCGCGACCGTAGCATGATCGCGGGGGCGGGCCAATGTGCGGCGATGGGCGCGTTGACAGCTCGTGCGGGCGTTGATAGCTTCGCTTAGCACTCTCGGCCCGGGAGTGCCAACTCGTGACCTCACTCGATTTGCCCCTTGCAGGGTCGAACGGAAGCGCATGGTCGGTCGGACGGGAGAAACGCAGCTCAACCCCCGCGCCCAGCGCCTGCTCAAGGCGCTCGTGGAGCTCTATATCCGCAGCGGTCAGCCGGTGGGGTCGCGCACGCTTACGCGCCAGTCGGGTCTGGATGTCAGCCCGGCGACGGTGCGCAACATCATGGCTGATCTGGAGGAGGCCGGGTTCATCTGCTCGCCGCACACCTCCGCCGGCCGGGTGCCCACCGATCTCGGCTACCGCTTCTTCGTGGAC
This sequence comes from Arhodomonas sp. KWT2, assembly GCF_041949875.1. Lineage (NCBI taxonomy): Bacteria > Pseudomonadati > Pseudomonadota > Gammaproteobacteria > Chromatiales > Ectothiorhodospiraceae > Arhodomonas > Arhodomonas sp. KWT2. Next base: position 6,701 of record NZ_JBHFPQ010000045.1, on the reverse strand, counting down.
TCGCTGCTCACGGTCCAGCCCATGGACGCCTCCGATATGCGTCAGCTCAGCGTCCAGCTCGAGCGCGACGGCGGGACCTCGGAGCTCGTCGACAAGGCCTCGACGCTGCTCTCCGGGCTGACCCGGCTCGCCGGTGTGGTGACGCTGCCGCGGCGCAACGGCGGCACGCTCCGGCACGTGGAGTTCCTGCCGCTCTCGGAGCGCCGGGTGCTCGCCATACTCGTGCTCAACGACCACGACGTGCAGAACCGCGTCATCCACACCGAGCGTGAGTACTCCGCCGCCGAGCTCCAGCGCCTGAGCAACTACCTCAGCGCCGAGTACGCCGGGCGCGAGATCGGCTCGGTCCGCGAGCTGCTGCTGGAGCAGATGAAGGCGGACCGCGAGCAGATGAACTCGCTGATGACCTCCGTCATCGATGTGGCTCAGCGGCTGTTCGCCGACGAACAGGCCGACGACGAGGATTACGTGATCGCCGGCGAGACCAACCTGATGACCTTCGCCGAGCTTTCGGACGTGGACAAGCTCAAGGAGCTCTTCGATGCGTTCGAGCGCAAACGCGATATCCTGCACCTGCTCGACCGCTGTCTCTGTGCGGACGGCGTGCAGATCTTCATCGGCGAGGAGTCGGGCTACGAGATCTTCGACGGCGTCAGCCTCGTGACCTCCAGCTATCGCGCCGAGGGCGAGGTCCTGGGCGTGCTCGGCGTGATCGGGCCGACGCGGATGGACTATGACCGGGTGATCCCGATCGTCGACGTGACCGCGCGTCTGCTCGGCCACGCCTTGAATCCCAATTCCTGAACCCCAGCATAGGTCCCGGAGTGGGCCGTGAACGCATGGCCCGTCGGAATCGGGATACCTATCGTGACAGCACAGTCGTCCTGAACGGAGACACCATATGACAGAGGAAGAGCGCAACGAGTCCCAGGCGTCCACGTCCGCCGAGGCCGTGAGCGAGACGGAGACGGGCGCCGGGGCCCGGCCCGAGAGCGAAGGCGGGGGCGCCCCGACGGACGAGGTCGAGGCCCTGCGGACCCAGCTCGAGGAGGCGCAGGCGAAGGCCGAGGAAAACTGGAACCAGCTCCTGCGCGTGCGTGCCGAGATGGAGAACATCCGCCGGCGTTCCGAGCGGGACGTCGAGCAGGCTCGGCGCTACGGCGTGGAGAAGTTCGCCGGCGAGCTGCTCGCGGTGCGCGACAGCCTCGAGATGGGCGTCAACGCGGCCCAGGAAGAGGGCGCGGACGTGGAGAAGCTGCGCGAGGGCTCCGAGCTGACCCTGCGCATGCTCCAGCAGGCGATGGAGAAGTTCGACATCCAGGCGCTGGAGCCGACTGGCGAGAAGTTCGATCCCTCGCGTCACGAGGCCATGGCGGCGCAGGAATCCGGCGAGCACGAGCCGAACACGGTGCTGCAGGTGGTGCAGAAGGGCTATCTGCTCGGCGATCGTCTGCTCCGGCCGGCGATGGTGATCGTCTCCCGGGCGGCCTCGGGCGGCGGCCAGGGCGATCAGGTCGACGAGCAGGCTTGAAACACGACGGTACGACCTCACTTCAGGGCGTAGACCGAAAACAGACCGCTCCCGGGTGCCGGGGGTGACAGGAATCCGGAAGGAGTTGTTGCATTATGGGTAAGATCATCGGCATCGATCTGGGGACCACGAACTCGTGCGTCGCCGTCATGGAGGGCGGCCAGACCCGGGTCATCGAGAACGCAGAGGGCGAGCGCACCACGCCGTCCACCGTTGCGTTCACCGAGGACGGCGAGGTCCTCGTCGGCGCCGCCGCCAAGCGGCAGGCGGTCACCAACCCCGAGAACACCGTGTATGCGGCCAAGCGCCTGATCGGACGGCGCTTCGAGGAGGACGTCGTCCAGCGTGACGTCCGCGAGATGCCGTACAAGATCGTCAAGTCGGACAACGGTGACGCCTGGGTCGAGGTCCGTGACAAGAAGATGGCGCCGCCGGAGATCTCCGCGCGCGTGCTCCAGAAGATGAAGAAGACCGCCGAGGACTACCTGGGCGAAGAGGTCACCGAGGCGGTGATCACCGTGCCGGCGTACTTCAACGACTCCCAGCGTCAGGCCACCAAGGATGCGGGCAAGATCGCCGGTCTCGAGGTCAAGCGCATCATCAACGAGCCCACCGCGGCGGCGCTCGCCTACGGCATGGACAAGAAGGGTGGTGACCGCAAGATCGCCGTCTACGACCTCGGTGGCGGTACCTTCGACATCTCCATCATCGAGATCGCCGAGGTCGAGGGCGAGCACCAGTTCGAGGTGCTTTCCACCAACGGCGACACGTTCCTCGGCGGCGAGGACTTCGACCGCGCGATCATCGATTACCTGATCGCCGAGTTCAAGAAGGACCAGGGCATCGACCTGGGCGGCGACCGGCTGGCGATGCAGCGCCTCAAGGAAGCCTCGGAGAAGGCGAAGATCGAGCTGTCCGCGAGCCAGCAGACGGAGATCAATCTCCCCTACATCACCGCGGACCAGACCGGGCCGAAGCACCTCAACCTGAAGCTGACCCGGGCGAAGCTCGAGTCGCTGGTCGAGGACATCGTCGAGCGTACCCTCGAGCCCTGCAAGACCGCGCTCAAGGACGCGGGCCAGTCCGCCTCCGACATCGACGACGTGATCCTCGTCGGCGGCCAGACGCGCATGCCCAAGGTCCAGGAGGCCGTGAAGGGCTTCTTCGGCAAGGATGCGCGCAAGGACGTCAACCCGGACGAGGCCGTCGCCATCGGTGCGGCGATCCAGGGCGGCGTGCTCGGCGGCGACGTCAAGGACGTGCTGCTGCTCGACGTCACCCCGCTGTCGCTCGGCATCGAGACCCTCGGCGGCGTGATGACCAAGCTCATCGAGAAGAACACCACCATCCCGACCAAGGCGAATCAGGTGTTCTCCACCGCCGAGGACAACCAGAACGCCGTGACGGTCCACGTCCTCCAGGGCGAGCGCGAGATGGCGAAGGACAACAAGTCCCTCGGCAAGTTCGACCTTCAGGACATCCCGCCGGCGCCCCGGGGTGTGCCGCAGATCGAGGTCACCTTCGACATCGACGCCAACGGCATCCTCAACGTCTCGGCCAAGGACAAGGGCACCGGCAAGGAGCAGTCCATCGTCATCAAGGCCTCCAGCGGCCTGAACGAGGACGAGATCGATCGCATGGTGCAGGACGCCGAGCAGCACGCCGAGGAGGACAAGAAGGCGCGCGAGCTCGTCGAGGCCCGCAATCAGGCCGACAATCTCATCCACGCGGCCCGCAAGTCCGTGAAGGACCTGGGCGAGAAGGTGACCGAGGATGAGAAGAACGAGGTCGAGAACGCGATCTCCGAGCTCGAGGAGGCCATGAAGGGCAGCGACAAGGAGGCGATCGAGTCCAAGACCCAGGCCCTGTCCGAGGTCTCCGGCAAGCTCGCCGAGCGGCTCTACCAGAACGAGGGCGAGCAGGGCGGCGAGACCGCCGGCGGCGAGCAGGCCTCTTCCGGCGGCCAGGGCACCTCGTCCAGTCAGGACGACGTGGTCGACGCCGAGTTCGAGGAGGTCAAGGACGACGAGCGCAAGTGATCCGGCACGGGGGCGCGTGGCGCGCCCCCGGCGGTTCTCACGGGCGCAGGGTGTGGCCGGCATCCTGCGCCTTTTCGTTCGCGGCGTGGGGTGAGCGGACCCTAACCGGTATACTCCCCGCCGGAGAGTGACCAGACACGAAACGGCCGAGTACAACGCAACCATGTCGAAACGCGACTACTACGAGGTCCTGGGCGTCTCGCGCAACGCCTCGGACGGCGACATCAAGAAGGCGTACCGCCGCATGGCGATGAAGTATCACCCGGACCGCAATCCGGGTGACGAGGATGCGGAGGCGCGTTTCAAGGACGTCAAGGAGGCCTACGAGGTCCTTGGCGATTCGCAGAAGCGTGCGGCCTACGACCAGTTCGGCCACGCCGGCGTCGACCCGAATGCGGGTATGGGCGGCGGCGGCTTCGGCGGCGGGGGCGCCAGCTTCTCGGATATCTTCTCCGACGTCTTTGGCGATATCTTCGGCGGCGGCGGGGGTGGCGGCAGCCGCATGTTCCGCGGCGCCGACCTGCGCTACACCCTGGAGCTGGACCTCGAGGACGCGGTCTTCGGCACCGAGACGGAGATCGAGGTGCCGACCCTCACCGAGTGCGAGGCGTGCAGCGGCAGTGGCTCCGCGCCGGGCACCCAGCCCGAGACCTGTCCGACCTGTAACGGTCACGGCGACGTGCGCGTGCAGCAGGGTTTCTTCTCCATCCAGCAGACCTGCCCGCGCTGCCGCGGTGCCGGCAAGGTGATCACCGATCCCTGCAAGAGCTGCGGCGGCAAGGGGCGCGTGCAGGAGTCCAAGACCCTGTCCGTGCGCATCCCCGCCGGTGTCGACAGCGGCGACCGCATCCGCCTCAACGGCGAGGGCGAGCCCGGCGAGAACGGCGGTCCGCCCGGCGATCTCTACGTCCAGGTGGCGGTCAAGCCGCATCCGATCTTCAAGCGCGACGGTGCGGACCTGCGCTGCGACATCCCCGTGGCCATGCCCACGGCGGCGCTGGGCGGTGAGCTGGAGGTACCTACCCTGGACGGCCGGGTGAACCTGCGCGTGCCCGCCGGCACCCAGTCGGGCAAGACCTTCCGGATCCGCGGCAAGGGCGTGAAGCCCGTGCGCGGCGGTCCCGCGGGGGACCTGCTCTGCCGGGTGAACGTGGAGACGCCGGTCAACCTCACCGCCCGCCAGCGCGAGCTGCTCGAGGAGCTCGCCGAGACCCTGGAACATGGTGGTGAGAAGCACAATCCCCGCGGCAGCTCCTGGCTGGACTCGGTGAAGTCCTTCTTCGAGAACATGCGCTTCTAGCGCCGGACCGGAGGGAACGTCATGACACGGATCGGCATCGTCGGCGCCGCCGGGCGCATGGGGCGGAACCTGATTCAGGCCACGATCGACCGCGAGGACCTGACCCTGGCGGCGGCGGTGGACCGGCCGGGCAGCAGCCTGATCGGTACCGACGCCGGCGAGCTCATCGGCGCCGGCCGCCTCGGCGTGACCCTCGGCGACGACCTCGCCGTGGTGGCGGACCGCTTCGACGTGCTCATCGACTTCACCCTGCCCGAGGCCACTGACGCCAACCTCGCGATCTGCCGCGACGCCGGCCGGGCGATGGTGATCGGCACCACCGGGCATTCGGAGGCGCAGCGCGGGCGCATCCGCGAGACCGCGGCGGAGATCCCGGTGATGTACGCGGCAAACTACAGCGCCGGCGTGACCCTGTGTCTGCGCCTCGTCGACATGGCGGCGCGGGCGCTCGGCGACGACTTCGACACCGAGGTCATTGAGGCCCATCACCGCCACAAGGTGGATGCCCCCTCGGGCACGGCGCTGCGTCTGGGCGAGGTGCTTGCCAATGCGCTGGACCGGGACCTCGACGAGTGCGCCGTCTACGGCCGCGAGGGTCATACGGGGGAACGGGACGCCCGCACCATCGGCTTCGAGACCATCCGCGGCGGGGACATCGTCGGCGAGCACACCGTGATGTTCGCCGGCATAGGCGAGCGCGTCGAGATCACCCACCGTGCCTCCAGCCGGATGACCTTCGCCAAGGGTGCCGTGCGCGCGGCGGAGTGGGTTGCGGCACGCGAGCCCGGCCTCTACGACATGGAGGACGTCCTAGGCCTGCGTGGCTAGCGCGTCGGGCCCGCAGGGCCGGACGCTACGCCCGGCGCTCCACCTTATTTGTGCCATTGAGGCACATGCGTTTGTCCTTTGCGTCTCAATGTTTCCTGTCCACATGCCGGTAAACACTTGTTAGTCTTGACTCATCAGGACTTTTATGAAATTTCGGCATTGAATGAGGCATTGAGCATGCAACAGCAACCGCAGCACCGACCGCCCGCCCCGGCGAGCGGCTATTACTTCGCCGAGGCCCAACCGGAGCAGGACAGGGCCGTGTCGTACAGCCTGACCGCGGCTCACGGCTGGGAGTTCCTCATCGACAACCACGTACGTGAGCAGGACACCGGCGCGGAGGTGATGCACGCCGCCGTGCTGGGTGAGAACTGACGCGCGACGTCCGTTCTCGTCTCCCGTGGACCCCGGCAGGATTAGCCCCCTGCCGGGGTTTTTTGTTGCCTGGTGCCAATCGGCGGGCTGTTATCCACTTGCTGTCGGCGCCGTGTGTTCCGGCGTAGCTGTCGCGCCGGACAGGGCCGGACGGTGGTACGACATGCTGCCGTGACGGGATTTTCCTTCGGCGCAGCGGTCTTGGAATTTCACGCCGCATGAGGCAACCTGATCCCGCTCCGGTGCCCGGACGGGTGTCGCAAGAACGCCGACCGTCACCGGGGAAGGGAGCGGATAATGACCTGCCTCCAGGGAAGGTGGCCAGACATGAGCGATACCTGCCGCGCCCCGCCGTGGGGCCCTGCCTGCACCGCAGTCCCCGCTAGCGGGCGCGATCACACGCCTGCTGCCGTCAGGCGCGCCCGTTAGCGCTGATTCGCCCTCTTCATGGAACGTGAGGGACGCAGACAATGGATGTCCCGCAGCTCGACGCCTGGATCAAGCAGGCCACCTGTGCCGGTCTCGGCCTCAACGACTGCCGCTGGTGCACGCGCCGCGGCCTGCCGATCCTGCCGGTACGCTACGCGATCACCCGTATCGACGAGACCCCGGAGGTCCCGGTGCTGCC
>NZ_JBHFPQ010000003.1:0-5135 GCF_041949875.1 Arhodomonas sp. KWT2 | reverse complement strand
CTGGGGCCAGCCCGGTGCCGGCGGCGACCAGCTCGACCTCACCCCCGCGCGCGAGCAGCTCGCCAGCGCCCACCGCCTCGCCGAGCGCCTCTCCGGGAGCGCCACCGCCCACCGCGCCGAGGCGCTCGAGGCGCACACCGAGCTCCAGCACGCCGGCGAGGACGCCGAGCACACCTACGGCAACAGCGAGCAGGTCAGCGCCGGCGGCGATCAGTCCAGCGCCCGCCGCGCCAGCGAGACCGGCGGGCGCGGCGAGACCCCCGGGCTCCGCGCCCCCTGGCTGCACCTCGCCTCGCCGGCAGGCATCACCGCAACCACCCCCGCCTCCACCCACCTCGCCCAGGGCGGCGCGCTCAGCGTCTCCAGCGGCGAGGACGTCAACATCGCCACCGGCGGCAGCCTCGTCGCCGCCATCACCCAACGCCTCTCGCTGTTCGTCCAGCGTGCCGGCATCAAGCTCTTCGCCGCACGCGGCAACGTCGATATCCACGCACACACCGGCGCCATCGGCCTCGCCGCCGAAAAGGACGTGACGGTTTCCTCATCCGCCGGGCGGGTGGAGATAAGCGCGGCCAGCGAGATCCTGCTGAGCAGCGGTGGCGGATACATCCGGATTAAGGACGGCAGCATCGATATTCACGCCCCCGGGGCCATAGACGTAAAGGGGGCGCAGCACGCCTTCGGCGGCCCGGCGAGCACGGGGCAGTCCCTCCCCGACCTGCCGGAAGGGGATGACGAGCTGTGCTCGCGCAAGAATCGGGATGCCTCCACGGGCGGTGAAGGTCTCGTGGAGGAGTGATGCCGGTGGCAGGTGACGCCGTTCAGCCCGTAAACGGGCTCGATGCGCTTCTCTGCGCACTTGAAGCGGGCCAGCACGTGCACGGCTTAACGGATCCATCGGCTGGCCCGGGTGACGCTGCCCGCGGGTCGGATCAGCGTAGTGCGCGGATAGCCAATCGGTTTGTCGACGTTCCGGCAACGCAGCAGTTGCGGATCCAGCGCCTTCCGGACGATCCCGTGGCGGTTCGACGGGCCGTCAGCGAAGCACTGGCGGACCTGCCAGTCAGCCCGGTCATGCCGCGCGCGGTATGTGGGTGGCTGGTGGCATCGGTGAGGCCCGAGGCCATTGCAGGCTATCTCGGGCGGCAACTCGCACAACGCACCTCGGACGGCCGGCACGCGTTGCTGCGCTTCCACGACCCCCGAATCCTGGCGCGTCTGGTGGATATCCTGACGCCGCGGCAGCTGTCAATTCTGCTGGGCCCCGTCGATGGGTGGTATTTCCCCGATCATACCGGACGGGTAATACGCATTTCGCCGCACGAGCCGCTGCGGAGTCTCGGGCGGCTGACGCTTAGCGAATCACAGTGGGGGGCTATCCGTCGCATCGCGAGGCTCAATCGCTGTATCGAGTTTCTGGAGCAGGACGCAGAGCGCCAAAAGCTCGAAAACGAGCCCGCTGTAATCGATCGACTGATCGAACAGGCTGCAGGCTTCGGCCTGTCCGGTGGTCGCGAGATCATCGAGTTCGTTGCCCATGGGGTCCGGGTCCACCCGGAGTTCCATCGCCATCCACGCATGCGCTCCCTTCTGAATGAATGCGGAGGGAAGCGCTCGTATTCCGTCCTGGTGAAGCGGTTGGGCGCGGCAGACTGGCAGGCCATCCGAGAGGACATGGAGGTCGAGGCAACATGACGGAAACGGACGCTCGTGATTATGCCGCGGAGCACCTGTGCACGGGGTTGGAGCAGGGGCGATGCCGTTACTGTGAGCGCGTGGGGCTACCGATCCTGCCGGTGCGCTACGCGGTGTGCCAGCGCACGCTGATCAACTCGTCCATTCCCGGGCTGTCGGATGCTGAAGTGGCGGCGTTCACGGGCGTGAGTCTTGACGAGGCCTTCCCCGAAGGGCGGAGCGAGCGCCGGGAGCTCGATGACGAGGCGCGGGCGCAGCTGGGGGAGAGCACGACGTGGCACGCGAACAAGTACATCCTGCGCCAGATGCGCCCGGGTTATCTCTATCTCTACGACGAAGAGCATCCCGAAGGGCTGCACTGGTACGCCTATGCCATTACCGATACCGGCAAGTTCTACCAGTTCCCGGTCGCGCATCCCCCGGTGGCCCCCGGTGAGCTCAGCTTCCCCTGCAACGACAGGCGTAACGAGGCGCTGAACGCGGCGTTCATCACCCTGCCGAGCGTCGAGACCGCCAGGCGCGTGTATTACGCGTTCACGCAACATCCGTGGCCGCTCGCGCATATCCGCCGCATCGGGACGGACGAGGCGTGGCGGAAACGGCACATGCAGTCGCTCGACATCCCGGCGTGGGTGGCGGGGCGGTCCGTGCCCCACGCCTTCGGCGTCGATACGCTGGCCGAGCGGGTGGCGGAGTACAGCCCCGGGCGTTGGGCGCTGTACACGCACTTCTTCGCCAGTGGTTACCAGGCGATCGACTATGACGCCGAGGCCCTGCGCGAGGCCATGGACGCGCGTCTGGCACACGCCGCCGCGCGCTACCAGGGCCGGGGGCTGATCCTCGCGGTCAACGACGAGCTCGGCATTATCGATGAGCTCAATGCCTACCGCCACCAGGCCCTGGCCGGGCTGGAGGCGTTCCTCGACGCCGACGGGGGTGCCAACCGTCGCCGGCTGCTGGGGGCGAAGGCGATCGAGGCCTTCCGCACCTCTGTCCACGAGACCGGGGACGCGCTCGTCGAGGAACGGGCGCAGGCGCGTACGCCTCAGGCCGAACTCCAGCAGATCAAGGCCAACTACGAAGACCGCATCAAAAGTACACCAGCCCCGGCGTCGAAGCAGCGTTGGCAGAACGGTTACGTGAGAGCCATCGCCCTATGGCGGAACCGGCGTGCGATGTCGCAGAGCGAGTATGGCCAGGCCATCGAACAGGCACAGCGTGCCAGCGACCAGGCCCGGGTCGACGAGATCGTCGGCGAGTATGACGAACAGCTGAGCGACCACTACCGTGTCGACGACGTCGAGACCTTCGAGCGGCGTTACGGCGAACGGCTGCACACCACTCGCGCCCTGCTCGAAGCCATGGACGACGATTACGCCGCCTGGGTACAGGCCCACCTCGGTGACGCGCTCGCCCGCTACAGCGAGCACGATTACCCCAGCGGCCTCGGCGCCACCGGACTGGTGGCCAACGCCCTGCGCGGCGGCATCATGGGCTCGAGCAGTGCCACGCTGTGGCAGGGGCTCTCCGGCGCACTCGGCGAGCGTGACGCCGTGCTCGTGCGGGCGCTGTTCGCCAACCAGCGCGGACTCATCGACGCCGCCGTCGATGCCGTCACCGCCGTGGAATCGGGAGCCGCCTTCCAGCCCGATTCGGACCCCGCCTGGCTGGCACGCTTCGAGACGGCCCGGTCCGGGCTGGGCACCCGCGAGCGCGAGCAGCTCCACAACCGCTATCCCACCCTGCTTGCCGCCCTGCTACAGGCCACCGGCAACGCCTGTGCCGCACTCGCCAGCCACCAGAGCGCGGCGGCCCTGCGGGGCGAGTCGCGCGAAAGCGGCTCTGGCAACGCGACGGATCGGGATGACGGGCATGAGTGTGCCGCCGCGCATGCCGCATTGCGCACCCTCGTGCGTTACGTCCAGATCATCGAGATCGGCGATCCCAACGTCCGGGGCGACGACGCCCAGCCCCCGTCGCGCCCCGTGCGCGTCACCGTAACCGTGGGCGAATATCGGCGCTGGCTGCGCCAGCTCGCGCATGGCTGCACCGAACATAGCGATGCTGACGAAGACGACAAGCGCGAGGCGCTGCATTTCATCGACGGCCGTGGGGGCAACTTCGCCCCACCCATCGCTGATAACCCGCGCAGGATCGAAGTCGAACTGCCCGCAACCCCGGAGGGACAGGCGGGGCTCGAGGCACTTCCGGAGATCGCCGACGACGAGCAGGCCCGCACGGCAATGGCCTGGGCCGCGCGGGCCGACCGCCTGCGTGCCAACGCCCAGGCGAGCGTGAGCAAATTCACCGGCGCCAACGCACTGGGTCAACAGGTCGCGCGGCTGATCACCCTCGCCGGCAGCCTGGGCGTGCTCGACCGCGAGCGCGAGCACCTTGCCGAGGAGAACGGCTGGTGGGCGAGTATCGGCGACACCGCCAACTACATCGGTACCGGCCTGAATGTGGTTGGTGACTACGCCGCGATCCATGCCTGGATGATCAGCAGTGACGCCGCCTCGGTGCTACCCGTTACCAACTCCCCTGGCTGGCGGATAACAGGGCGCACACTCGGGCTCTTCACCAGTGTCCTGGCCCTCCACGACGGTCTGTCCACCCTCAGCGAGGCGGCTCACGGGCGGCGACTGGGGCTGTCCGTCGAACTCATGGGGCGTAAAGCGGCGCTCGGCGCCGCCACCCTCACCGGCGGCATCATCGCCCTGCTGGGGGCGCCGCCGCCGTTCAGCGGCGCGATCGCCGTAACCGGCATGCTCGTCACGCTGTGGCTCGCGCAGGGCACGACCCTGCTGGTGCCGCCAGCGGTGGGGATGTGGCTCAACCGCAGTTTCTTCGGCCAGCACCGCGGCCAGCTCGAGCCGTACCGCGACCTCGCCGAAGCGCACGATGCTTTGGCCATGGTGTTCAAGGGGGTGACCGTGGAGTTCACCTGGACCCCCGACCCCGCCCGCCTCGACTGGGCGGCCGGACCGGTGCCGACGGGCCCCACCCCATCCCCTGTGCCGGCCGAGACCACCAGGTCGCCCGCCGGGCGCACCCTGTACCTGACCATCACCCTGCCCGATCTGGTGGCGATGGAGGTGAGGGGGGCGATAAATGCGCGCACTGGTGGTAAGCCTTTTCTGAAATTCAATCTGAAGAAGACCCAAGGAGACGACTATTTGAGATCCGCGGATGGTCAGGGGATGGACCCGGGGGAGCCGAACAAAGTAGGTGATATTGAGGTTGGTAAGAAAGAGGGTGAGGTCATCCTGAGCTACGAAAAGTCATTCAGCGATGCCGAGTTGAGTGATGGCGTGCGTTTGAGGCTGACATTCGTCGATCGACGCTCTGATTATGATATCGAGCAGGACGAGTTCACGATGAGGTTCTAGTTCATGTTTTTTCGAGCGCTGCTTTTCTCCGTGCTATTTGTCTGCCTGCCG
>NZ_JBHFPQ010000044.1:0-23284 GCF_041949875.1 Arhodomonas sp. KWT2 | reverse complement strand
ATACCGGGCGACCGGAGCTCCGCACTACGTCGGGCAGTGCGACGTGAGAACCGCCGCTGGCCAACGCCCTGGCGTCTCACTGACAAACACTGGAACGGTAGGCCCACGCCCGGGCGCGTGTCGCGCTGTGCGAGGCGCGCGGGGATTTTCACGCGCTACTTTGTGTCTCCGCGCGTGGGGGGCTCCCCTTACCACCCCACCTACGGGGTATTGCGTTTTTGTGTGCGGTGCGGGGTTGTCGGGTGGGGGGGTAACCAGGTGATCTGGCGTTGCTGCTGTTTGTGTATTCGCGGCACCGGCCCCGTTCGATCCCCGTTCCTTTGATATCCCCGGGCGGTGACGCCCTGAAATATCCGTGTCCCAATCACGTCATCCGGCCGTCACACCTCGGACGCGTGTTCTCCCTAGACTGTGGCTCGGTTGAGCCCAACGCAAGGGAGCTAAGACGATGTCGACCAAGCGGAATAACAAGGGAATCACGGCCCGGGTGCTCACGGCGGTGCTCGGGGGGGCGCTGCTGATGTCCGGCTTCTCGGCCGCTCAGGCGCAGTCGATGGAGTGCAGTCACCGGGGCGATCTCGCCGAGCGCTACTGCGATGAGGACCGCGATCTGGTCGCGGACCTGCCGATGGACGAGTCGGAGTGGCAGGACCCGGACACGCTGTTCTTCTCCTACGTCCCAGTCGAGGACCCGGCGGTGTACGCTGACGTCTTCAAGCCGTTCATCAAGCACCTGGAAGAGGTGACGGGCAAGGACGTGCGCTACTTCTCCGCGCAGTCCTACGCCGCGCAGATCGAGGCGCTGCGCAGTGGGCGGCTGCAGGTGGCGGGCCTGTCCACCGGCTCGGTGCCCTTCGGCGTGAACATCGGCGGTTTCGTGCCGTTCACGATCATGGGCACGGAGGACGGTGAATACGGCTACCGCATGCAGGTGATCACGCGCCGCGACAGCGGCATCAAGAACCTGGACGACCTGCGCGGCAAGACCGTCGCCCACACCGAGCAGGCCTCGAACTCCGGTAACCAGGCGCCGCGTGCGCTGCTCGCGGAGCGGGGCATCGTCCCCGGCGAGGACTACGAGGTGGTCTACTCCGGCGGGCATGACCGCAGCATCCTCGGTGTCGCCAACGGCGACTACGCGGCGGCGCCGGTGGCCTCCTCGGTGCTGGACCGCATGGCGGACCGTGGCGTCGTGGACCGCGACAAGCTGCGGGTGATCTTCGAGACGGAGTCGTTCCCGACCACCGCGTTCGGTACCGCCCACAACCTGAACCCGAAGCTGGCGCTGCTGATCCGCAAGGCGTTCTTCACCTTCGATTTCGAGGGCAACAGCGTGGGTGAGGAGTTCTCCGACGCGGACCGCTTCATCCCGATCACCTACCGTCAGCACTGGAAAGACATCCGCACCATCCAGCAGGCGAACGGCGTGGAGTACACCCAGGAAGGGCTCTCCGAGGAGTAATGCCCGGTCCGCCCGCCCCGGTGGTCGCCGGGGCGGGCCGCCCCTCCGGCAGGAGCCCGCCGCGATGCTCGAGATCGATAACCTCACCAAGACCTACGCCGACGGCCTGCAGGCTCTGCGCGGATGCAGCCTCACCGTGCCCGGTGCGGAGGTCGTGGCCGTCATCGGCCCGTCCGGGGCCGGCAAGAGTACGTTCATCCGCTGTATCAACCGCCTGGTGACGCCCACCGGCGGCAGCATCCGGCTCGACGGCACCGAGCTCACCGCCCTCGGCGAGCGTGGCCTGCGCGGTGTCCGCCGGCACATCGGCATGATCTTTCAGGAGTACAACCTGATCGAGCGGCTGACCGTGATGGAGAACGTGCTCGCGGGGCGGCTCGGCGCCGTGTCCTTCATGCAGGCGTTGCTGCGGCGTTTCCCCCAGGCGGACGTGGACCGCGCCTTCGAGCTGCTCGCCCGGGTGGGGCTGGAGGGCTACGAGAACAGCCGAGCGGACGCGCTCTCCGGCGGGCAGCGCCAGCGCGTGGGGATCGCCCGCGCCCTCATGCAGGAGCCGCGGCTGCTGCTGGTGGACGAGCCCACGTCATCGCTGGACCCGAAGGTGGCGCGTTCGATCCTGGCGCTGATCTGCGAGCTCGCGAGCGAGCTCGGGATCCCGGCGCTGATCAATATCCACGACGTCGGCCTCGCGCTGCGGTTCGCACGCCGGGTGATCGGGCTCTCCGCGGGGGAGATCGTCTTCGACGGGGCACCGGTGGAGGTCGACGAGGCGGCGCTGTCACGCATCTACGGTGCGGATGACTGGCGGGACGCTTTCCGCCAGGAGGGCGAGGAGGATCGCCACGTCGCCGGCGAGGGGATGGCATCGTGAGCGCGCCCGCCACCGTCTCCCCGCGCCGCTGGCGGCGGCCACCGGTGATCGCCACGCCGTGGCTGCGCTGGGTGGCCGTTGCCGGCGTGATCGCCTATCTTGCCTTCGCGGTGGTGGACCTGGAGTTCGACTACGCCCGCTTCGTGCGCGGCGTGCCCCGGGGCGTGGACATGGTGGTGTCCATGTTCCCGCCGGACTTCAGCCGCTGGGACCTGCTCCTGGGTGGCCTGCTGGAGAGCCTGCAGATGGCCTTCTTCGCCACCGCGATCGGGGTGGTGGTGAGCATCCCCATCGCCGTCGGGGCCGCGGCGAACGTCGCGCCTAAGTGGCTGTATGCCGTCTGCCGGGGCTATATCGGGGTGTCGCGCACCTTCCCGGAGGTGCTCATCGCGATCTTCTTCGTGAAGGCCTTCGGCTTCGGCGCCTTCGCCGGCGTGCTGACGCTGGTGATCGCCTCCACCGGGTTCGTGGGCAAGCTCCTCGCCGAGGAGATCGAGGCCATCGACCCGGGCCAGGTGGAGGCCATGCGCGCCACCGGCGCGGGGCCGCTCGGGGTGCTGCTCTTCGGTGTCGCCCCGCAGGTGATGCCGCGCTACATCGGTCTCGTGATCTACCGGCTCGACATCAACCTGCGCGAATCCACGATCCTCGGCATCGTCGGTGCCGGCGGCATCGGCGCGGTGCTCTACAACTCCTTCGCCCGCTACGAGTACGACTTCTCGCTCGCCATCCTGCTCGCGATCATCGCGGTGGTGCTGGTGGCGGAGTGGTTCAGCGGGTTCGTACGGGCGCGCACCAAATGAGCACGATGATCCGGGAAGGCGCCGCCCCCATGCCGCGCCCATGGCACCGCTACAGCCCCCGGGAACGCCTGGCGCGCTTCGCCGCGTGGCTCGTGGCCGTCGCCGTCATCGCCTGGTCGGCGACCACGCTGGATATCTACTGGCCGTTCGTGCTGGACGCCCCGGAGCAGGTCGCGGACCTCGCCGGGCGCATGGTGCCGCCGGACTGGCCGTTCTTTCTCCAGATCATCGACCCGATGGTCGAGACCCTCAACATCGCCACCCTGGGGACGATCCTCGGTGCGGTGCTGTCGGTGCCCGTGGCGTTGATGGCCGCGCAGAACACCACCCCGAATCAGACGACGCTGTGGCTGGCGCGGGTGATCGTGGTGGGCTCGCGTTCGGTGAACGAGCTGGTCTGGGCGCTGATCTTCGCGGTGGTTTTCGGGCCCGGCGCCACCGCCGGCATGGTGGCCATCGGCGTGTCCTCCGTGGGCTTCATCAGCAAGCTCATCGCCGAGGGCATCGAGGAGATCGACGACGGCCAGGTGGACGCCATCAACGCCACCGGCGCGGGTCGCGGCCAGGTGCTGATCTACGGCGTGCTGCCCCAGGTCATGCCCACCATCATCGGGGTGCTGACCTTCCGCTGGGACATCAACATCCGCCAGTCGTCGATCATCGGCCTGGTGGGCGCCGGCGGCATCGGCATCACGCTCAGCAACCAGATGGACAGCTTCGCCTGGGACAACGTCAGCGTGATCCTCATCGCCATCTTCGCCGTGGTGATGGCGAGCGAGTGGGTGTCCGCCGCGCTGCGCCGGCGGGTGACGTAGTGACCCGGCCCGTGAGAGGGCGTGCGCCGTGCAGCTGTTTCACGCTTGTGTCGTTCGGTGCCGTTATCACCGGCGGCCGGGGCGGGTGACTGGCCCCGGCCGCCATGTACAGCCTCCATCGTGTTTGGCGCGGGTGTTCGCCGAACGACGAAGGCGGGCCCCGTTCCATCCACCTGATGCGCGATCCTGCAGGCCTAAGCGGTGTGGCGGGGGGTTCCCGCCTGTAGTGGCCGGGAAGGGGCGGGGACAGGTGCAGGGATAGAGAACGCAGGTATCAGTTTGCCCGCCACGGGCTTTGAAACTATGATAAAAAGCGAATCCGTTATT
The DNA here is from genome assembly GCF_041949875.1 of Arhodomonas sp. KWT2. Classification (NCBI taxonomy): domain Bacteria; kingdom Pseudomonadati; phylum Pseudomonadota; class Gammaproteobacteria; order Chromatiales; family Ectothiorhodospiraceae; genus Arhodomonas; species Arhodomonas sp. KWT2. The sequence goes on along the minus strand of NZ_JBHFPQ010000044.1, from coordinate 19,006 downwards.
CGCTATACAAGGCAGGGAGGCAAGCATCATGGCAGCGGAAGGCACGGCGCGCCCCGGTGGTGACGGGTTCGCTGATCTGGACGCTACTGCGCAGGCGCGGCTGGTCCACGGCGGTGACGTCTCCCCGCTCGAACTGGTGGATGCGGCCATAGGCCGTATCGAGCGGCTCGATCCGCTGATCAACGCCGTCGCCGCCGCCGATTTCGAGCGGGCCCGGGACCAGGCGGGGCGTGTGGACACATCCGGCCCGTTCGCGGGCGTGCCGACGCTGGTGAAGGACCTGCTTGCCTATCCGCATCTGCCGCTCGGGATGGGGGCGCGGCTGTTCGAGGGGCAGGTTGCGCCGGCGGGGTCGGCGTACACGCAGGCACTGGATGCGAGCGGGCTGATCGTGCTCGGGAAATCCACCACGTCCGAGTTCGGGCTGCTGGGGACGACCGAAACACTCGCGTGCGGCGTGACCCGCAATCCCTGGGACCTCGAGCGCTCGCCGGGTGGGTCGTCCGGCGGTGCGGTGGCCGCCGTCGCCTCCGGGATGGTCCCCGTCGCCCACGCCTCCGACGGGGGCGGCTCGATTCGAGGGCCCGCGTCGTTCTGCGGCCTGTTCGGGTTCAAGCCCGGCCGGGGGCGGCACCGGTCCACGGGGCAGCCCGGGGGCTCGCCCTTCACGGCGATGATCAGTGAGCACTGCGTCTCCCGCAGCGTGCGGGACAGCGCCACCTGGCTGGCCGCTACCGAGCGGAACGATCCTGCCGCCCCGTTCGCTCCCGTCGGCCGGGTGACGGAACCGTCGCGCCGGCGGCTGCGTATCGGCCTGTATCAGCGCACCGCTTTCGGCGAACTGCCCGACCCGGAGGTGGCAGGGGCGCTGGCCGAAACGGGCCGGCTGTGCGAATCCCTGGGGCATGAGGTAGTGGTGACGCCGGGGCCACAGTACGACGCCCGGGCGGCCAGCGATGCGTTCTTCACGTTCGCCGCATTGACGATCGGTGCGGCCTGCGAGCAGATACGCGCGGCCATGGGTCCGGCGTTCGACGAGGAGCGGCTGGAACCGTACACGCGCGAGCTCATCCGGTACGCGGGCCGTCTCCCGGAGGCGGCGGGGACGGACGCGGCGGCTGCACTCGAGGCCGCCGCGGGCGCGGCCGATCGCTGTATGGCCGGATTCGACGTGCTCCTCTCGCCCACGGTGGCCTTCCCGGCGTTTCCGCTCGGGCGTCACGGCGGTGCGGAGCCTTTCCAGCAGGCTGCCGCTTTTACCGAGGCGCTGGCCGGCTACACGGCGATCGCCTCCATTGCCGGTTGGCCCGCCATGTCGGTGCCGCTACACGTCTCGCCCCGGGGCCTGCCGGTCGGTGCCCATTTTGCCGCGCCGCAGGGTGAGGAGGCGCGCCTCCTGGGCCTGGCGCTGGAGCTGGAACAGGCAGCACCCTGGGAAGACCGACTGCCGGTGGATATGAGCGCGGGCCAATGTCTCAGCAGCTGAAGCCCGCCGTGAGGGCCCGCATCCTCGCCGCCGCGGCCGATGCCTTTGCGCAGCGCGGTTACGCCGCCGCGCGGCTCGCCGACATCGCCGGGGAGGCCGGCGTGTCCACGGGCAACCTCTACCGCTACTATCCGAACAAGGAGGCGCTGTTTGCGGCGGTGGTCCCGCGTTCCGTCGCTGCGCGGTTTCTCCGCCTGATGCGGGCACGCGTCCGCGAGCTCGCGACGCGCAGCGACTGGCGTGCCGCCACGGCCGCCGGCTCGTCGAAGGCGGACGCCCTGCTGGATTTCTGGATCCGCCAACGCCTTCCGGTGGTTATCCTTCTGACCGGCGCCCAGGGCTCGCCGCTCGCCCACGTGCGCGCGCTGGTGGTCTCGGAGCTTGCGCGGCTCTCGGACGAATACGCGGTGACGCGGCTCGGGGATAATGCCGGCGAACGGGTGCCGCGCGTGGTCCTGGTACAGCTATTCTCCGGCACGGTGGACATGATCGCGGCGATCCTGCGAGAGCACGCCGACGACGCTACGATCCGGGCCGCCTTCCAGGCCTTCTGGCGCTATCAGCTCGCCGGCCTGGACGCCCTGCTCAGGGACGGTTAGAACGGTGGCACTACGTGATTTCACCGGACTCGGGCCGGGCGCATCAGGGAGGAACGTCTGAATGTTACGGACACTGCTGGCCCGCGATGTCTACGTGCAGGTCTACCCGAACCGCTTCGTGCTCAAGCGCCTCGAGGCCGGCGCCCGGCCGGTGACGCTCGAGGCCGACGAGCCGTTTACCACGGAGCGCCTGCTGGTCGGGCAGTTTTCCATTGCCGAGCGCCTGCTCAGACAGGGGCTGAAGGCGGTCTTTCCCGCGCGCTGGTTGTCGCCCGGCCCGGTCGTGGTGGTCCATCCCATGGAGAAAGTGGAAGGCGGCCTGTCGGAGGTGGAAGACCGGCTGTTCCGGGAGCTGGCGGCCGGGGCTGGGGCGCGCAGGGTGGTCGTCTGGACCGGGCACGAGCTCTCGGAGGCCGAGGCGAAGGCGCGGGCCGCCGACGCGTAGTCGCCCGCCTGGCGCGGTGTTTCGCGTCCCGGGGCGGGGCATGCGCCCCAAGCCCCGTTCCGGCGCCGTGCTCACCGGCGCGTGATCCCGGACTTCGCCGCGACCATGTCCCCGAGCACCCGGACCGTTCTGACGTCCTCCGGCGGTTCCAGGCCCGCCGCGAGGCGGGCGATCTCCAGGTTGAGGTAGCCGATCTCCGTTTCCCGGTTCGCGCGGATGTCCTGCAGCGTGGAGATGAGCTGGCCGTCGGAGCCCTGGCTGATGCGCATCAGCTGCGCCATCAGCTCGTGCTGCTCGAAGGGGATGCCGAGCCGTGCGGCGACGGCGCGGGATTCCGCCACCACCGTCTCCGCGATCCGCGCCGCCTGTTCGTCCCGGTGGAAGATGCCGTTGTCCACGTCCAGCAGCGGGCAGATGGAGTTGAAGGCCGCGTTGATGATGGCCTTCTTCCACGCCTCGCGCTGGATCGCGTCCGTGGCGCGAAAGCGGAAACGGGGCGTGGACAGCGCCTGGACGATGGCGGCCGTCTCCGCTGCGTTCCCGCCGGCCCTGCCCACGGGCGACTCGGCGACCTCGCGGAACCGGTAGGTGTGCTCACCGAGGGTCTGGCCGGTGGCGTAGAGGACGCAGCGGTACACGGTGGTGAAGCCTGCATCGGTAAACGGACGTTCCACGCCGAGGCCGTTCTGCATCACGACCAGCGGCATGTCGCCGAAGCGTTGCCACAGCTCCTGCGCGACGGCCCCGTTCGCCGTGGCCTTGATCGCGACGGCGAGGATGCCCGGCTCGGGGTCCCGTATGGCGGACAGGGGGATGGCGCGGACCCGGGCCTCGATCGGCCCGCCGTCCTCCGGCTCGACCGTGACGGCGATGTCGTCCTCCGGCCGGTCGCGGGCGCTCGTGCGCACGGCGAGGGCGGGGCGGCCCTGCGCGGACAGCAAGGCCGCCAGCGGCATGCCGATCGCGCCGGCGCCGACGACGTAGACGGGGGTGGTGGCGTCCATCGATGTGCTCCCTGTTGGCGGTGTGCCGCGACGGCCGATGAACCCGCCTGACCTGGCGGCAGGCCGTGGTGTCGGACGATGACTGGGCGGAGCGGCCCCGCTATGGCGCCGCGTTAACCGCCTGTCGGGGCGTGTGCCCGGCCTTGCCCTCGATGAGCCGGCGCCAGCGGCCGGGGCTGATGCCGTAGGCCTCGGAGAACTGGCGTGTCATATGGCTCTGGTCGGCGAAGCCCGCCTCGATCGCGGCGTCCGATAGGGCGGCGCCGGAGCGCAGGCGCTGTTTCACGCGCTCGAGGCGGCGCATGGTGAGATACCGGTACGGGCTGGTGCCGAACAGCGTGCGGAAGTCACGGGACAGCCGCCAGCGGTCCCGCCCGCTGGCGGCCTCGAGCTCGGCGAGGGTGACGGCCCGCCCTTGCGCGGCGTCCAGGAACTCCCGCGCGCGCTGGGCGGCGGGGTAGTCGAAGCCGTGCCGGTCCGGTCGCTGGCCGGCGTGCGCGCTCAGCGCCATGGCGAGGTCGAAGAGGCCGTCGTCCTCCTCGAAGTCCTCCGGCGGATTGTCGACGTGGCGCAGCAGCCGGGCGACGCAGGCGCCGAGCCGGCGGTCCCGGGTGATGCCGCCGGGGATGTAGGGCAGGGCGCGGCCGCCGAGCATGTCCTGAATGATGGCCGGCGGGATGTAGATCATCCGGTAGCGGAAGCCGCCCTCACTGCCCGCGTGGCCGTCGTGCAGCTCGTCCGGGTGGAGCACGATGGTCCGCCCGGGCACGCTGTGGCGGTGCTCGCCGCGGTAGTGGAAGCTCTGCACGCCGGACAGGGTCATGCCGATGGCGTAGGTGTCGTGGCGGTGCGGCTCGTAGGCATGGCCGCCGAAATAGGCCTCCAGCCGCTCGATGCGGGCATTCTGCGAGTGGACGAACCAGTCGCGGTCGCTGGTGCTTTGCGTCATGACGGGCCCCCGGGGGTGGCCACGAAGAAGTCGTATATGATCGAGCATGCCACCACCACCAGCATGAGCGCCATTGCCCGGTTGAAACGGCGGAAGTAACGCTCAGCCCGGATCCGCCGGCCGGCCAGCGCGCCGAGGAGGGCATAGCTCGCCGGCGCACCGACGGCGCCGAGGGAAATCAGCCCGGCGGAGAGCGTGACGTCGATGCCGGTGATCTGCGCGGCGGGGAACATCAGCGTCGTCACCGGCAGGATCACCACGAACCCCTTCGGGTTCAGGATCTGCAGGAAGTAGCCCTCCCGGAACCGCAGCCGCGAGCGCGGGTCCCGCCCGGGCTGCTCGACGGACACCTCCGCGACGAACAGCCGGTATGCCAGATACAGGATGTAGCCGCTGCCCACCGCGGCGAGGTAGGGCAGCACCGCCTGGCGCACCAGCGCCTCGCCGGCGTAGCCCAGCACCAGGAACGCGCTGAACATGCCGGCGCCGACCCCGACGCAGTAGCCCGCCAGGGTCCAGCCGTTGCCTCGCAGCCCGCCGTTCAGGGCGAGGATGTTCACCGGCCCGGGCGAGTACATGACGCAGAAGGCGTACAGCGCGATCTCCACCGTTCCACTCCGCAGCATTCGATCGGATACCGCCCGATAGTGCGCGCACGCGGCGCGGCGGTATTGAACGATCTTGCAGGGGCCGTGGGTTCGTCGCGTCGCTCCTGGCGTCGGTGTGTCGCGCCGTGCCGAGGGGGTATAGAGTGCCTGTTGTCGATGGGCTGCTGGCCCCGCGGCGCGTGAATACGACGCTCCGCGCCTGCCGGCGGGAATGCGATAACAGCCGACGCCCGGTGAGGCGATTCGTGGCGCGGGCCCCACCGGGATGCAGGGGCCGGCGATTACCGGGTCAGGTGGGTGAGGAATGATGCTGCGACGTTTTCAACAGGTCGATGTCTTCGGTGCCCGGCCGTTTGCCGGTAACCCGCTCGCGGTCGTGCTGGATGCGGAGGGCCTCTCCACCGGGGAGATGCAGGACTTCACGCGCTGGATGAATCTCTCCGAGACGGCGTTCATCCTGCCGCCGACGACGGACGAGGCGGACTACCGCGTCCGCATCTTCACGCTCTCCCACGAGCTCCCCTTCGCCGGGCACCCGACGCTGGGCAGCTGCCACGCGTGGCTGGCGGCCGGCGGCGAGCCGCGGGACCCCGGCCGGATCGTCCAGGAGTGCGGCGCCGGCCTCGTGCCGATCCGCCGGGAGGCGGGCCGGCTGGCGTTCGCGGCACCGCCGCTGGTGCGCTCGGGGCCGGTCGACGAGGCGCGGGTCGCCGCGTTCGCCGGCGTGCTCGGGATCGGTCGCGAGGAGATCGTCGATGTCCGGTGGGTGGACAACGGGCCCGGCTGGGTCGGGATCCTGCTCGCCGATGCGGACGCCGTCCTGGCCGTTGAGCCGGATTTCGGACGCTACTCCGGCGAGGACGAGCTCGATATCGGCCTCGTGGGCCTGTACCCCGAGGGCTCGGAGTGCGCCGTCGAGGTGCGTGCGCTCTTCAACGACGCCCACGGCGCGATGATCGAGGACCCGGTGACCGGCAGCCTCAACGCCTCCCTCGCCCAGTGGCTGCTCGGCGCCGGCCGCCTGGGCGCACCCTACGTTGCGAGCCAGGGCACGCGGCTCGGCCGCAGCGGCCGGGTATTCATCGATCGGGGTGCCGGGGACACGGTCTGGGTAGGCGGTGCCACCGCCACCTGCATCAGCGGGACGGTCGAGCTGTAGCGGCCGGCGAGACCCGGGAGGGCGATACGGGTAGACTGCGCAAACCGGGGCGGCCCCGTCCCGGTGACGGGATGTTCCCATCATCGTTCCGGCGGCGTGCGGCCGTTGGACAAACCAGCGACACAGGCAGGGAGGCGGAATGCTGGACCGACTGTTCATGAAGTATCTGAGCCGAACGGGGGTGTGGTGCTACTGGGTGGGGCAGATCGCCCTCGATATCATCCTCCTCGGCTACCTGTTCGGGATCGCCGGGTACTCGTTCGACGACGAGAGTGTCCGGACGACGCTGATCGTCGGCGTGCTTGGTGTGGCGGTCGTTTGGGGCGGAGTCTGCCTGGTGTTCTGGCGCAGGCAGGACGAGCCAGAAAGGGAAACGGCGTCCACCGGGGATAGCTGATGCACCGCCCGGTGTAGCGAGCCGGGCGGGACGGTCATGCAGGGGGCCGTGCCCTGAAGCGGCCCGCCTGCCTGGAGCGGCGCCGTCGGCGTGTGAGACACCGCCAGGTGTCCCCCGCGCCCGGTGCCGTTCCGAGTCGTGCGGTGAGTGCCGGGTGGGTCCCTGCCATGGCACATTCGTACCAGTGACATACACTTGAGTGACCCGCCGGGCGGGCCGGTTTCCCGCCCACCATGCTGCATGCGCACACAGCCCGGCGGACTCTCGGGCAAATATCCGGATGGACTGGCCATGTCGTGCCGGTGTTTTCTCCGTAGCCTGATTCCCAGGCCAACCGTTGGTTGTGCCTCTCCTCTTTAATCTGGTCGCTTCACGAAACCCATTTGGAGCGAGTGCGCGGGGCGCCGGGCGCAGGCCACCGGCTTACTGCCCGCCCCCCGCGCCGGCCTTTTTCGCCGCGGGTCTTGCAAGGCAGGTCTCGGGCGGCTCCGCCTGTGACCTTGCCCGCACCTGGCGATGACCGGCCTGGATAGGGTCGCGATCATCCACTTCCTCGCCGTGCAACCGTTTCCGCGTCAAGATGGTGACTAAGGCGTTCGGTAGCGGTGTGACGCAGAACGAGGGATTCCTGGCAGCGCACCCGCCGATACCGGGGCCCGCCTACGTGCGCTAGCTTCAGCGTAGTGCACGTTCGATTCTTGGAGGAGAGCGGGTATGGGAGAGGTAACCCGGCGTAATGGCGGCCAGGTCCTGGTGGATGCCCTGCGCATCCACGGCACGGACACGGTGTTCTGCGTGCCCGGCGAGAGCTTTCTGCCCGTGCTGGACGCCCTGCACGGGGTGCGGGACGAGGTCCGCCTGGTCGTCTGCCGCCAGGAGGGCGGTGCCGCGCACATGGCCGAGGCCTACGGCAAGCTCACCGGGCGGCCCGGCATCTGCTTCGCGACCCGCGGCCCGGGCGCGTCCAACGCCAGTATCGGGGTCCACACCGCGGCCCAGGACTCCACGCCGATGGTGCTGTTCATCGGCCAGGTGGGCACGGAGGCGCTGGAGCGCGAGGCCTGGCAGGAGGTCGACTTCCGGCGGATGTTCGGCGGCATGGCCAAGTGGGCCACGCAGATCGAGCGTGCCGACCGGGTCCCCGAGGTCGTGGCGCGGGCGTTCCAGACCGCGGTCTCGGGGCGGCCGGGCCCGGTGGTGGTGGCGCTGCCGGAGGACGTCCTGTTCGACGAGGTCGAGGTTGCGGACACCCGCCGCTACTCGCCGGTGCAGGCCCATCCCGGCACGGCGGACCTGGATCGGCTGCGCGCGCTGCTCGCCGACGCGGAGCGGCCCTTCGTGCTCCTGGGCGGCGGGGGCTGGGACGCCGGGGCCTGCGAGCGTATCCGCGCCTTCATCGAGGCGGCGGACCTGCCGGTGGGCTGCACCTTCCGGCGCCAGGACCTGCTCGACAATCACCACCCCAACTACGTCGGCGACATCGGCCTCGGGATCAACCCGGACCTGGCGCACCGGATCCGCGAGGCGGACCTGGTCCTGGCCATCGGTCCGCGCCTGGGCGAGACCACGACCAGCGGCTACACCCTGATCGAGTCGCCGACCCCGCGGCAGACGCTGGTGCACGTCCACGCCGACCCGGAGGAGCTGGGGCGTGTCTACCAGGCGGAGCTGATGATCAACGCCGGCATGCGGGAGTTCGCCGAGGTGGCGGAGCGGGCCGTGCCGCCGGGCGCCGGCGGGCGCTGGGCGGCGTGGACCGAGGCCGCGCGCGAGGACTACCGCCGGGAGATCCGCCACGCGGCCATGCCCGGTCCGCTGGACCTCGGCGAGGTCATGGCGCACCTGCGCGAGACCCTGCCCCGGGACACCATCGTCACCAACGGTGCCGGCAACTACACGCTCTGGGTGCACCGCTTCTACCGCTACGGCGGCTTCCGCACCCAGCTCGCGCCCACCAGCGGGGCGATGGGCTACGGCGTGCCCGCCGCGCTGGCGGCGAAGCTCGTCCACCCCGAGCGCGAGGCCGTGTGCTTCGCCGGTGACGGCTGCTTCCTGATGAACGGTCAGGAGCTGGCCACCGCCGTGCAGTACGGCCTGGACGTGCTGTTCATCGTCATCAACAACGGCATGTACGGCAGCATCCGCATGCACCAGGAGAAGCGATACCCCGGCCACGTGCACGGCACCGCCCTGGCGAATCCGGACTTCGTCGCCCTGGCCAACGCCTACGGTGTCCATGCCGAGGCGGTGGCGCAGACCGACGCGTTCGCCGCGGCGCTCGAACGGGCGCGTGCCGTCGAGGGGCCGGCCCTGCTGGAGCTGCGCATCGACGCCGAGGCCATCACCCCGCGCACCACCCTGAGCGCGCTCCGCGACCGTGCCATGGCGTCCCGGAGCGGTGGGGCATGAGCGGCACGGCCACCGGGCACGATGCCGGCGCCCCGGGCGTCGAGTCGAACTGCGAGGAGGTACTACCCGAGGGCAGACGCGCTGCGGCCGGCCCGGGCTCAATGTCGGCAACAGCGTAACACCCGCCCCCGTTCCGGGCCTGTCTCCCGCCGGTCTCCCGAACACCGTATGATGCGGAAAAACCGCAGCCCCCGGAGCGGCGAACCGCCGAGAGGGCATGTACGGTTATCTCGAAACGGTGGCCACGGCGCCGTCACGTGTGAACAGGGAAGGTGGGTATGGGGTTCGTTGTGGTGCTCTCGGTGGTGATGTCCATCGGCAATATGGTGCCGGCTTACCTGTACAGCCCGGAGACCGCGGTGCCGCCGGTCCCGGATCGGGGCCGGGAGGAGCGGCCGGTCCGGGAGGAGCGCGAACCCTGCGGTTTCGAGGGGTTGCGTCTGCCCGGCGATGTGGCCGTCTACGCCGCCGGCGGCTACGCCGGCCGGGACGCCGGCTTCCAGATCGACCAGAGCGGGCATGAGGCCACGCGGTTCGACGTGACCGTCAACAGCCGTACCCGGCCGGTGGTGCTGATGCTCGGTGCCTACGAGCCGACGATCTGGAATCTGGAATGGACCGAGGGCACGCGGATCCTGGCGGTCTTCGCCTCCGGTTACCACAGGCAGGTGGTCGCGGGCCTCGGCGACGAGGTTCCCCTGCTTGTCAGCACGCACGGGAACCGCGGCCGTTGCGGCTATTTTTACGTCCGCGACGCGGGCAATCCGGAGCTGAACCCGATGGCCCGGACCCTGTTCGACAGGCCGGTGGCGCTGGTGTACCCGGGTGACAGCGCCGGGCGGATCGTGGTCGGGGAGACGGTCTCCCCCGGGCAGCGGTTGATCACCTCGCCCCGGACGACGCCGGAATCGTTCAGGGATCCGGACGCGCCGCTGGCCGGGGAGGCCGGACTCGAGGCCGCGGTGTCCCGGGGGGTTATCCGTCCTGCCACGGATGCCGATGCCGCGCGGTGGGTGGCGGCCGTGGCCGCGAACTCGCCGGAGCGCGATGTCCCGCCCGTGGCGGGGAAGGGCGTGCCGCGGCCGCCCCGTCCCCGGCTGCACAATGCCTACGTCGTCATGAAGGATTTCACCTATCCTTCGGGCCTGTACGGGGCCAACGCGGCGACGTTCTTCATCGAGCGTGGCGTGCCGGAGCCCGCGGGCGACCCGGGCCACTCGGCCGTCTACGACTTCAACACGCTCGACTGTCACGGCGCGTTGTGCCGATAGTCACGCGCATGCAGCAGGGGCCGGCGGATGATCGGTATACGCGCTGCGACGATGGACGACGCTGACGCCGTTACCGCCTGCGTCCATGCCGCCTATCGACACTATGTGCCGCGGCTTGGGTGCCGGCCCGGTCCCATGGATGACGGCTACCGCGCGGCGATTGCCGCGCACGATGTGTTCGTCGCCGTGGCGGACGACGTGGTCGCCGGGGTGCTGGTGCTCGTCGCCGAGCCTCACGCCTGCCTTCTGGACAATGTCGCGGTCGATCCGGGTATGCAGGGCCGTGGCATAGGCCGCCGGCTGCTCGCCTGGGCGGAACAGTGGGCCCGTGAGCGCGGGTACGCCGCCATCCGGCTCTACACCCACGAGCGCATGACGGAGAATCAGGCCCTTTACGCCCGCCTTGGCTACGCGACGTATCGGCATCGGACGGAGAACGGGCTGGCCCGCGTGTACATGTGCAAGCGCCTGGATTCCTCCGGGCCCTGATCCCCACACCGCCGGAATCCCCGAGCCGGTCAGGGCTGGTCGTATGACACGGCCACGCCTGCCCGGGCGAATCCCGGAAATGTCTCATCCCACCGCCCGTCGGTTCCTGGTCCGGGGGGCCGCCGGCCCGTCGACGGTTATCCCCGGTATCGGCACGAGGTATCAGACATGCTTTGCATAAATGTCAGACATGATCTACGTTAGGTCAGATCAACGGAGGAGAGCGCGATGACCCCGAAGGGCCGGAACACGGGTCGGGATCTGGGCAGACAGCTTGCGGAGTCGCTGGCGGCGGACCTGTTCGCCGGGCGTTACCGTCCGGGTGATTTTCTGCCCAAGGAAACCGAGCTCTGCGAGCTGTTCGACATGAGCCGGGCGTCGGTACGCAGCGGCCTGCAGCTGCTGCAGTCGCTCGGGATCATTGCCCGTACCGCCGGTCAGGGGACGCGGGTGGAGGAGTTCCGCGACTGGAACATCCTCGATCCGGTGGTCATGGGCTGGATGGCCGAGCACGCCGTCCCCAACCCGGAGTTCCTGCGCGAGATCTACGAGTTCCGTCACGCGGTCGAGCCGTTCGTTGCCATGACGGCGGCATCCAGGGCCACGGCCCGGGACCTGGTGGCCATGGAGGAGGCCTTCGCCGGCATGGAGGCGGCGGTCGAGTCCGGTGGGCTGCAGCACGACGGCGAGGCGTTCAGTGATAACGACATCGCCTTTCACGCCGCGATCTACCGGGCCACGCACAACCTGGTGTGGTCCCAGCTCGCCACCATCCTGAGACCGTCCATCCTGCTCGTCATCCGCAAGAGCAACGACACCGCCGACGAGCTCCGCGACAGCCTCAACCGCCACCGCCATCTCATGGAGTGCATCCGCCTGCGCCAGCCCGAGGCCGCCCGGGAGGCCGCACAGCACGTGCTGCACCGGACCGGACAGGACCTCGGTGTCGACGGGGTGGAGGCGGCGGCGCAAGACCCGTCCGCCGCCGGCCGTGGGGCCGGCTGAGTTCCGATGCCGCCCGTTCGGGCGCGATATCACTGCCGCCCAGGCGGCAGATAAGAGAGCCAATGTGAGGAGGAGACAATGACTATGCCCAATATCACCAGGCGGATCGCCGCGGCCGCGGTGACCCTCGGCCTCGCGTTCGCCACGCAGGCCGCGCTGGCCGCCAAGTACGAATGGACCTTCCAGACCTCCGAGACCGCCGGAGAGCCCCAGTTCGAGATCAAGAAGGCGTGGGCGGAGAAGGTCGAGACCATGTCCCAGGGGCGGATCGAGATCGAGATCCTGCCCACCGGTGCCGTGGTGCCCTCCGACCAGACGCTGGACGCCGTGTCCACCGGCATCCTGCAGGGCCACCTGACCGACCCCAGCTACTTCACGGGCCTCAACCCCGCCTTCGGCATGATCGGCAATCTGGTCGGTGCCTGGAGCGATCCCATGGACTTCCTGGAGTACATGAAGGAGGGCGGCGGCGAGGAGATCTACAACAAGCTGGTCGAGCCCTACGGCGTGCACCTGATCGGCGCCGGGGTGACGGGCCTGGAGTCCCTGCCCTCCAAGCGCCCGATCCGCAAGGTCTCCGATCTGGAGGGCCTGAAGATCCGCGCCCCCCAGGGCATGGTGTACAACGTCTTCGAGCGTGCCGGCGCCACGCCGGTGAACCTGCCCGGCTCGGAGGTCTACACCTCGCTGCAGAAGGGCGTGATCGACGCTGCCGACTACACGGTGTTCGCCACCAACCAGTCCCAGGGGCTGCACGAGTTCGCGCCTTACCCGAACTATCCCGGCTTCCATTCGCTGCCGATGGTGGCGGTGTCCATCAACAAGGAGATCTGGGACGGCCTGCCCGACGATCTGCAGACGATCCTCAAGACCTCCGTCGACGCGATGGCCTACGAGATGGCGTTCAAGCTCAAGGAGCGTGACCTCGAGGCGGTGAAGAAGGCGCGCAACGACCCGGACGTGCACGTCATCGACATGTCCGACGAGGAGCGTGCCAAGTTCCGCCAGATCGCGCAGAAGGAGTGGAAGGTCTGGGCGAAGAAGAACGAGCTGTGCCAGCAGGTCTACGACACCGCGGTCGCCTTCCTCAAGGACCGTCACCTGATGTGAATCCGTGGACACGGCGGGGGGCCGGCCGGCACCCCGCCGTGACGTCTTTTGCGGCCCGGGCGGCCGCGGAGGAGAGCCTTCCATGACAGTGGAATCCGAGGACACCGGGGAAGACCCCCGGGGGTCGTTCGACGACGCCGTCGGCGCACGCACGCGGCTGGACCGGTTCATCAACCGGGGCGCGAAGGGGGTCGCCTGGCTCGTCTTCGCCGCCATGGCCATCAGCGTCTACGAAGTGTTCATGCGCTACGTGCTGCATTCCCCGACGTCCTGGGTGCACGAGACGACGGTGTTCCTGGTGGCCATCACGTTCGCCCTCGGCGGGCCGGTGGCCCTGGCCCGGGACCGCCACATCCGGGTGCGGCTGCTCTACGACGCGGCGGGACCGCGGCTGCGCTACGTCCTCGACGTGTTCAACGACGCGGTCACGCTGCTGTTCTGCCTGGCCATGACCTACGCCGCCTACGTGATGTTCTGGCGTGCCAGTCACGGCCCGACGGGCGAGTGGCACCTGGAGCGTTCGGGCACGAGCTGGAACCCGCCGTTCCCCGCCCTGACCAAGGGCATCATCATGGTGGCGGTGGGCATCATGTGCCTGCAGGCCGTGCTCCACCTCGTCCAGTCGCTGCGCGGGCAGCGCAGCGACGGGCAGCCGGCGGAGGGGCACTGACATGGATATCGCCACGGGAACCTACCTGCTGGTCGCGGCGATCTTCGCGCTGCTGATTACCGGCCTGCCCCTTGCCTTCATCACCGGGCTCGTCGCCCTGATCTTCACCCTGGGCTGGTTCGGGCCCGACGCGCTGCCGCTGGTCACGGCGCGGGTGTACGGCTTCATCACCGAGTATTCGCTGGTGGCCGTGCCCATGTTCGTGTTCATGGCCTCGCTGCTGGATAGATCCGGCATCGCCGAGGACCTGTTCAACTCCATGCGGGTGTTCGCCGGGCGGCTGCGTGGCGGCGTGGCGGTGCAGACCATCATCGTCGCGTTCTTCCTCGCGGCGATGTCCGGCATCATCGGCGGCGAGATCGTGCTGCTCGGTATCCTGGCGCTGCCGCAGATGCTGCGCCTCGGCTATGACCGGCGGATCTCCATCGGGGTGGTCTGCGCCGGCGGCTCGCTGGGGACCATGATGCCGCCGTCCATCGTGCTCATCATCTACGGGCTGATGGCCAGCGTATCCATCGCGGACCTCTTCGTCGCCGCGATCACGCCGGCGGCGATCCTCATGATCTCCTACATCGCCTACGTGCTGATCCGCTGCTCGCTCAACCGGGACATGGCGCCGGACCCGGGCGTGCCGGACACGGAGGAGCCGCTGAGCAAAGGGCAGGCCCTGCGCGGCATCCTCTCGCCGGTGGCGATCGCCTTCATGGTGCTGGGCACGATCTACACCGGCATCGCCTCGGTGACCGAGGCCTCCGCCATGGGCGTGTTCGCCGTGCTGGTGACCATCGCGCTGCGCGGCGAGATCAGGTTCCGCCTGCTCCAGGTCAGCCTGATCCAGACCATCAACACCTGCGGGATGATCGTGTGGATCGGCCTGGGGGCGGCAACGCTGGTGGGCGTGTACAACCTCATGGGCGGCGACCGCTTCGTGCACGCCGCGATCATGGGCCTGGACGCCGAACCCATCGTGATCATCCTCGTGATGATGGCCATCCTCGCCGTGCTCGGCCTGTTCATGGACTGGATCGGTATCGCCATGCTCACGCTGCCGATCTTCGTGCCCATCGTGGAGGCCCTCGATTACAGCCCGATCTGGTTCGGTGTGCTGTTCGCCATCAACATGCAGGTCTCCTTCCTGAGCCCGCCGTTCGGGCCCGCGGCGTTCTATCTCAAGGGGGTGGCGCCGCCGGAGATCAGCCTCAAGGACATCTTCGTCTCCCTGGTGCCCTTTATCGGCATACAGATCCTGGTACTGGCGCTGATGCTGATCTCGCCGGAGCTGTCGATGTGGATGCTGCGGTAGGGCAGCCGGTCGAGGGGGCCGGCGGGACGAGACAGGACGGAAAAGGTGGAACGGGGAATCGTGGAAAATCGTGGAACGGCGACGGTCGCCGTCGTTTTCGGGGTATCGGGCTGTGGCAAGACGGAGATCGGTCAGCGCGTGGCGAGGGCGTGTGGCTGGACGTTCATCGATGCGGACGACCTGCACACACCGGAGAACATCCGCAAGATGCAGGCGGGGGAGCCGCTGTGCGACAGCGATCGCTGGCCGTGGCTGGCGATCCTGCGGGAGCGCATCGAGGCCGAGCTCGCCGCCGGCCGCTCCGCCGTTCTCGCCTGTTCGGCACTGAAACAGATCTATCGTGACCGCCTGACCGTGGACCCGAAGCGCGTCCGCTTTTTCTACCTCAAGACCCCGTCCGCCGTGCTGGAGCGGCGGCTGCAGGGCCGCCGCGGGCATTTCTTCGATCCCGGACTGCTCTACAGCCAGCTACAGACGCTGGAGGAGCCGGCAGCGAGCGCGATCGTCATCGACGCCTCCGTCGACCGGGAGGCGGTCACGGCCGCCATCCGGGCCAGGCTGACGGAAGCGGGATAGGCCCGGCGGCGGCGCGCACTGCTGCCGGAGGCGGGGCCACGCTGCCGCATATCCTCTCCGTCAGCCGACCTGGCGGCCGTTGCGGCACAGAGCGGACGAGGCCCGGCAATCGTCGTCCAGTTTTCCCTCCCGGTAATCCGGGTCGGTCACGACTGCCGGGTAACCGGGCTGGCATTTCCCCTGTCCGGACTATTGCGGATTGCGCTGCGGTGGGACAGGATCGATCCAAAGGACTGACGTGACGTCGTATCCGGCCGTTACGCCTGGAACAGGATCGAGAAAGGAGATCTCGACCGTGATACCCCGCTCCCGGCATTCAACCCCGACGCCCAGAGGATTCCACCCGGCATATTGGCCGTACGGTGCGCTGATATATCGCACTCCGAGCCCGTGTGAACGTCAGCGCGCTCTGGCGCGGGCACGATCATTGTGACGACGTTCGCCCGCTAAGCGGACAGGTGTCCCATGCGTGCCCGTATTGCTTTCGTGCTGGCGGTCATGGCGTCGCTGGCTTTCGTGTTCAGCCTGTTTTCCCTGCTCGGGTGGGCCGTTCTCGCGTACAGCATAGCGTCCGGCAATACGTTTGCCGCCTTCAGCGCGAAATATGCGCCTCACCTGCTGGAAGAGATCTCCCGATTCGAGTTGAACCTGATCGCGGTGCGGGAGTATGTCATCCTGATTGGCGGTGTCATCGGCTGGCTCGCCTTCCTTGCACTGCCCCGTTTCTCCGACAGGCCGTTTCGTGAGCTGCCGAGGTTGCTGCTCGTGGCATGTCTGGTCGGCGTGGTCGCGGCGCTTGCGATACCGGGGCGTCTCTCCTTCAAACTCGCTCCCATAGCGACAGTCGTGCTGATTCTCGTGCGTTGCATGATGGTACGGAAGGGCGTTCCGGGCGAGGAGGGCAGGGAGGGGGAAGGTGGCGACGGTATAGCCGCTGCCAAGGAGAAAGTGAAGGGGTTCGTGGTCTTTTCGATCCTCGCGGTCATTGTCCTGGCGGTGGCATACCTTTTCGATATTTCGCCGTCCGCCGTCGAGGATGCATTCGTTTTTGTCGTGATCGCGCTGGGGGCGGTGGTCGTCGGGGTTGGCGTTTACTATCGGTATAAGGGGTGGAAAATGGAGAAGGAGGCCGAAAAAAACCGGCAGCAGATCGAAAGGATAGGGCGCCTCCTGAAGCGCTTTGATGATTCCGCTGAATGATTCTCACGCGTCCCCCCCGAAGTTCCCGTTTCCGTGTTTTCCACCGCGTCCGCGGTGATTTTGTCTTTCCCTGGGGATGCGGGGGCGGGTTCTTCGGTCCGTGCCCTTAACGGCCTTTTGGATCCGGTATAAATTGTCCGATGGTAGCCCCTGATCTGGCAGGTTTGGAGGCGTTGTCCAGTAGTTCCCCGGTTGGCTGCGGCAACCTCGGTTTGCGCTTGGTTGGACATCAGGAACCACATACTGATTTTAGCACATTTCATAGGAATTGGAGGATTATAGAATACGATCGCATCTTGCGCATGCCGTTCCCGAGGGATAAGCTGGCCAACAACAGGTTATTTGGCTTATCTTTGATCCCATTGGATGGGCTAATAAAGATAGGGAGGTCCAAGAGATGACATTCCATTCGAATCCGCTGTCGGCCCCCGTTATTCGGGAAATCGTCGTTTGCGTACGATGATCCGTTAGTACTGGCGAATTAGATCTGTCGTATTTTACTTTCTTGCCCAGTGTCTCATCCGCTACTTGGGCGCGGCTCGCATGTAATAGATTATGTATCTTTGGTGCGATTCGTTTGGGTTCGGGTGACGTTTAGGCCCATAAATACAGCGGTGACGATTGTTTCTTGGTCGCTATATTTGGGGTTGAGCCGGGGTTTGGGATCTGCTCTTTCTTTGACTGCATGGAGATTTAGTCATGTCACTTACCCAGGCTCAGGAGAACGTTAGGGATGAGATTGTTGCGTACGGCAGGGAGCGAGGGTTTTCGAAAAAGCAGATACAAATAGCAGTGAACGTCGCATTCATCGAGTCTTCACTGGGACAGTCTTTGAGTAATCCGGATTCTACCGCACCGGGTCTCTTTCAGTACCTGGATGACTCTTGGGAAACGTATCATGGTGATTTGGGCGAGAAGAATAGTCAGGGAAACCAGCTGAGGGCGTTTTAAGAAGACTTGGTTACGTACTCCGATTGGTATTCCGATCCCGGTACTAACGGAAACATACCTTCTGGCATTTCGCTGGGGGAGTATGTCTACACCAAGCATCATGATGTTCGGGGGTACAGCGATTTTTACAATGCCCCTGGTAAGACAATATATGGCAGTGTCATGGATGACGATGCACTCAATCTCCTTGATGTCGGAATGCCCCCTGGTGAAGGTGAAGGAGAGGCGGGCCACTTGTGTGTCGACCCTTATTCATATATCGGGGATGGTTCAGCCATGGACGCGGAACCTGTCGGGTGTATAAAACTGAGGGAAGAAGGGGACTTTACCAGTGTGTATATTGATTATGCGCTGAAAGCGCAGCTGAACGATACCGAAAGGCGTAATATTGTGGATGCCGATCCGGCCGGGGCCTTCTATATATATTAATGTTCTTCGGCCTTATTGGGAAAGCGTTCTCCGTAATGCGGTGTTGATCCCGTTGCGGGATTTTCGGAATGCACTGCGGTCCACTGCGTTGAGTCCCATCGGATTTGGTCGTTTCTCGATGCAGTGTGCCGCTGATTGGAAATATCTAGGAGTATGTCCTGATGTTCTGTTTGGCATTCCGGAAAACGCCTGATGGATAGACACCTGGAGTGCGTTATTATGAATCGAACACTGTATATCACTGCCGAGGTGGGATGCGATGATCCGCAATAATATAACACCGCCATGTTTTTTGGGCCCTGATGGTCGAAAAGCGGATTCCGGTTTTTGTCATTCGTGGTTTCTGAGAGTGATGAAATGTCTTTTTGTTCTGCTTGTTGCCGGCATGGCCTCTGGGGTTTGGGGTCAATCAATTGATAAGAAAAAGGATTACCAGGAATTCCAGTGCGGAGATGCAAGGGTCTTTGTGGAAGGTTGGGGCAGGTTTGAGAATGCCAGGGCACTCGTGACCGTCAGTAACAGGGGTAGGGATACGAAGTTATGGCTTCACAGCGTCGATTTCATAGGCGGTGAGTGCTGGATGGACTCATCGAATAGAAGGGAGATCGTCATACAGGCATATTGCGGAGGGTCGGGTTGCGGAAAAAAAAGTTTTGGGATTATAGAACCGGATACGCTCAGGATTTCGCTCGTCCCGGTGATAAGCGCCGGCGGTCGCCAGAATGTTGATGCGGCCGAGGAGATCCTGGGCAAGGACATAGAGGGGGTTTCTGAAGTGATCAACTGGGCGAATATTAGGGAATAAGTGTAGGGTCTCGGATGATTGCATCTCGCCGAGGAGTTATCCTCTGTGGTTGGCCCGAGAGGTGCTGAGCACACTAGCCGAGGAGGCCCGGCGCTGAACATTCGACTGCACGCGAACGCCACGACGACCCCGAAGACCCGG
>NZ_JBHFPQ010000040.1:0-173612 GCF_041949875.1 Arhodomonas sp. KWT2 | reverse complement strand
CACGACGACCTCCAGCCCCTCGTGCCACTGCCTGGGCAGCGGCACGCAGCAGGTCACGCCGCCGGCGCCGTAAGGGCGGATGCTCATGCCCACGGCGCTGCGTTTGGCATCGCCCGGGCGGTGCACGGAGAAGTAGCGGATGCCCCGCTCGGTGTAGTTCACCGCCGAGACGGACACGCCGATGGTGTCCCCGCCGCCGCAGGCGGTGAGCAGGGCGGCCATGAGCAGGGGCCAGACGATGAGAGGGGGCGAGCGGCGTGCCGTCATGCTGACGGGTCCGTGTCCGGTTTCGTTTCGTCGGCGGTTGCGGCCGGCAGCAGGCCTTGCCGCCCGGCCATCCGGCGGCAGTAGTCCAGCCGCCGTGCGTGGTCCCGAACCGATTCGGGGGCCTGGGCGAGGACGGTACTCAGCCACTCGTGGCGTTGGGAGGGAGAGTCGAAGACGCCGAATAGCGCCGGCGCACTGTCACGCAGGATCTCGATCAGGGCGTCGACCTCGTTGATCCGTAGCAGGGCCTCCGTCTGTTGGTCGTCGAACGTCACCCGCTCTGCCGGGGCGGCGGGCTCGTGCGCCGGCGGCAGCGGCTGCCACCGGGCATCGCGACCGAGGCAGTGCCAGGTCCCCGGCCCCATGAAGGCGCCGTGCTGCTCGCCGGAGAACAGGGCGAGGAGGGCGGGCAGGAGACGGGTGTCCGCCAGCCGCAGCCCGTAAGCGGTGTCCTGGACGGTGACGATGCTGAAGCGCGCCAGACGCTGTGCGGTCCCGGTGACGGACTCCGGGGTGGCGATGAGGGTGAGCATCGGCAGCCCGCGGGCCAGCTCGAACAGTGCCTCCCAGTGTTCGGGGGCGAGCGGTTCGATCACCATGGGGGAGATCGCCAGCGCCGCCCCGTCCGGGCCGGGCATGTCCGCGTACACGGCGTGCCAGCGCTTGGGGGGCAGGTGCCGGCGCAGCCAGGGCAGCACGTGCTCGTGGCGGAAGGCGGCGTCGACGAGGAGGTGGACGTGCCCTTCGGGCGCCGACTGCCGGAGGCCCCCGATCAGCTGCCGGGTGTCGTCGAGCCAGCCTTCGGGGTAGTCATCGATGAGTTGCATGACGGGCCTCCGGGACACGGGCGGGAGATGAAACCGTTGTGAGAGGAAGACACCAGGGATTTCCGGGATACACCGGACAGCCACGGTACTCAGGGTGGGACGAGCAGGCGGGAAGAGTGCAGAAAACGCTGTCGTCACGACTGGCAGCCGTGACAAACGAATGCTTCCCGTCATACAACGGCCGGTCCATGACCGACGCAGCGCTGGGGACGACATATCGGATCGGGAAATAGACGAATACCGGATCACCATCGGGACCGGCCATTCCCGTGACCCGGAAGTCATCTCCATGAGGGTGTGCCCGCCGCCGGTGCCGCACCGGCGTCAGGCCGTGATAATCGCGTGGGGTCTCAGTGCAGAGGTTGTCAGCCATGTGCCTCCTTCCCTGGTCAGCGGCCGAAAACGTCCATTGGCGCGTTAGCGCTCCCCGCCTTCCTGGCGGGTTAGTGACCGGGGGACGCCCGGTCCTGGAGTCAGAAGCCTACCGCAGTACCGCCCTGTTGCCGAGGTCCGGAGACATTCCATGTTCCACTAGCGTGACGGTGTACACGAACCATGGTCCGTTCACGGGCCGGGGATAATGCCTACCGACTACTCGACTCCTGGCTGTCTGCCGGGCCGAGCACGCGCTTGAGGAAGGGGATGGTGAGGCGGCGGTGGGCCTGCAGCGAGGCCACGTCCAGCTCTTCGAGCAACCCGAAGAGGTAACGGGTGCGCCGCGGGTAGTGGGCCAGCAGGTAGCGCGCGGTCTCCTCCGGGAGCTCGATGCCGCGGCTGCTGGCCCGGCGCTGGAGGGCGATCAGGCGATCGTCGTCGGAGAGCTCGCGCAGACAGAACACCAGCCCCCACTGGAGCCGGGAGATGAGGTCGGGCAGGGCCAGGCCGATGCGGTCCGGGCGGTGGTCGGCGGCGACGATGAGCTGGCCGCCGGCATCACGCAGGCGATTGAACAGGTAGAACAGCGCCTCCTGCCAGGCCGGGCGGTCGTGGAGCAGGTGCAGATCGTCCAGGGCCACGAGGCCGACATTCTCCAGGCCGTCGAGCAGCCCGGCACTCCACTCCAGCATGTCCTCCAGCGGCAGGTAGACCGCCGTGCGCCCGGCCGAGGTGGCCAGGGTACAGGCCGACTGGAGCAGGTGGGACTTGCCGGTGCCCGGCTGGCCGTACAGGTAGACCGGCTGGCCCGAGCGCAGCGCGGCACGGCGCACGGCCGCAACCGCCTCGGCGTTCGGGCCCGGGACGAACGCGCCGAGCTCGTTGGACTCGTCCCAGCGGAAATCCAGTGCAAGCTGCCGCCAGCCGCGGCCCTCGCCCGTCCCCGTCATCCGCCGCTCCCGCGAGCGTTCCAGCGATAGGTCAGACCCGCCTCGGCACCACCGCCGTCCGGCGATGCCGGTGCCCACAGGCTGCTGCGATCCAGCGCCGCGCGCAGGCGGTCCTCGCCGACCTCGGCCTCCACGCGGAAGACCGCGCGGTCGCCCTCGATGCCGCTGAGCTGCACGGCCACCACCCCCGCACTGTCGCCGAGGGCCCGCTCGGCCGCGGCCAGAGCGGCAAGGCCGTTCACGCCGGTGACGTTCACGCGAATCGCCGAGGACTCGCCGCTGGCGACGGTGTAATCGGGGCGCAGCTGTGCCACCGCGCGGGCCCAGACGGCGTCGGCCACCGCCGCGACATCGTCTCCGCTGGTACGCCCGCTGGCAAGGGTGGAACCGTCACGGACCAGCATCCATGCGCCGTTCCAGCCGCCGCTTCGCGCCTGCAGCGCCACCGCCAGGGCGAGGGAGGTGCCGTAACGCCGGGTCGCCTCGCCCACGCGGCCGCTGAAGCCGCCGGCGATGTCCTGATAGGTCACCGCCTGGCGGTCGGTGAGATCGAGCAGCGGCAGCAGCACCGGGACCCCGTAGTCCCTCGCGGCATCGCGCAGGGCCGTTGCCCGCGGGTCGTCCGCGCCGGCGAGGCTGCGACCGCCGTCCTGGACGCCCGCCCAGATGACCACCGCGGGGCGTTCGCGCAGCCACACACGCACCCCCTGCCGTCGCAGCGACTCCCGCAGCGCCGGCACGTCGAAGGTGAGGGTGAGCGCCTGCCCGCCCGCCTCGCTGCGCAGCGCGCTGGCGGTGATGTAATCGTCCACGCGGCCGGCGATCGCCGCCGGCGCCCGGGCCGCATCACCGGTGAGGCGCTGCACTATCCGGCCCAGGGCCTGCTCCCGCGCCGCCTGGCGGCCCCCGTCCCCGGCCTGCGCCGCCAGCGGCACCGTCACCGTGGCGTCGATCGTCGCGGCCCGCGCGACGCCGGCGGCCAGCGCCGCCCCGACGAGGATCATGCCCAGCAACGGGGCCAACGCCCATGTCCGCCTCATGCCCACTCCATCCGTGATGCACCGTGATCCACCGCCACACCGTCCGGACCGGCACGGCGGAAATACTGTCGCGAGGTAAGTTATCATGGCCGCCGCGGAGCGACGACCGGCGGCCCTGCACCGCCGGCGTCGCGCTATGATGCAACGCCCGCGAGCGCAGGCAGGCGACGGGAGACGAGCGTGACGGACAACCCCCAGGGCAGGCAGGGACTTACTTATCGCGACGCCGGCGTGGACATCGACGCCGGCGCGGAGCTGGTGCGGCGCATCAGCGGGGCGGTCGCGGCAACGCAGCGCCCGGAGGTGCTCGGCGGGCTCGGCGGCTTCGGCGGGCTGTTCGAGCTGCCGGTGGAGCGCTACCGCCGGCCGGTGCTGGTCTCCGGCACGGACGGCGTCGGCACCAAGCTCAAGCTCGCCATCGAGACCGGCCGCCACGACGGCATCGGGATCGACCTCGTCGCGATGTGCGTGAACGACGTGGTGGTCGCCGGGGCCGAGCCGCTGTATTTCCTCGACTACTACGCCACCGGTGCCCTGGACGTGGACGTCGCCGAGCAGGTGGTGCGCGGTATCGCCGAGGGCTGCCGCCAGGCGGGTGCGGCCCTGATCGGCGGCGAGACCGCGGAGATGCCGGGCATGTATGCCGCCGGCCACTACGACCTCGCCGGCTTCTGCGTGGGCATTGTCGAGCGCGAGGGCATCATCGACGGCCACCGTGCCGGCGAGGGGGATGCCCTCATCGGCGTGGCCTCCAGCGGCGTGCACTCCAACGGCTACTCGCTGGTCCGCCGGGTGATCGAGCATGCCGGCGCCCGCCTGGACATGCCGTTCGCCGACGGGCTCAGCCTCGGCGAGGCGCTGCTCGCCCCCACCCGCATCTACGTGCGCCCCACCCTGGCGCTGATCGACGCGGTGCCGGTGCACGCCATCTGTCACGTCACCGGCGGCGGCCTGCCGGAGAATCTGCCCCGGGTACTGCCGCAGGGCACCGCCGCCCGCGTGGACACCGCCAGCTGGCACTGGCCGGCGGTATTCGATTGGCTCCAGGGCAACGGCAGCATCGACGAGGCCGAGATGTACCGCACGTTCAACTGCGGCATCGGCATGGTCTACGCCGTGCCGGAGGCGTCTGTGGACGACGCCCTCGCCTGCCTGCAGGCCCACGGCGAACGCGCGTGGCGTATCGGCGGCGTCGTCGCGGACAAGAGCGACGGCCCGCGGGTCCGCCTGGAGGCGGGGACATGAGCAGGCCACTCGACGTCGTCGTCCTCATCTCGGGCAGCGGCACCAATCTTCAGTGCCTCATCGACGGCCAGCAGCGCGGCGAGCTGCCCATCCGCATCCGCGCGGTGATCAGCAACCGCGCCGACGCCGGCGGGCTCGAGCGGGCACGGGCCGCCGGCATCCCCACGGAGGTGCTGCCGCACCGGGACTACCCGGACCGCGAGCACTACGACGCCGACCTGGTCCGCGTCGTCGACCGCCACGAGCCGGGCCTGGTGGTGCTCGCCGGCTTCATGCGTATCCTCACCCCCGGCTTCGTGCGCCACTACCAGGGCCGGCTGATCAACATCCACCCGTCCCTGCTGCCGGCCTACCGCGGGCTGCACACCCACGAACGGGCCATCGCCGATGGCGCGGCGGCCCACGGCTGCAGCGTGCACTTCGTGATCCCGGAGCTCGATGCCGGGCCGGTCATCGTCCAGGCGCGGGTGCCCGTACACGCGGACGACACCCCGGAGACACTCAAGGCCCGGGTCCAGGAGCAGGAGCACCGCATCTACCCGCTGGCGGTACGCTTGATCGCCGAGGGGCGGGTGCGGCTCGACGACGACGGCGTCCACGTCGACGGCGAGCCCGCCGCCAAGCCGCCGGCCATCGACGCGGCGACCGACGTGGCCGCGCTGTGAACGCCCTGCGCGCCTGCCTGCGGTGGCGGGGACTGGCGACGGCGCTGCTGCTGGCCGTGCTGGCACCCTCAGCCGCCGCCTCCTACGAACCGCCACCGCCGTTCCACGCGGAGTACGAACTCAACAAGGGCATCCTGACCCTCGGGAGCGCGAGCCTGAGCTTCTCCCGCCCGCAGCCCGGCCACTACCGCTACCGGCTGTTCATGCGTCCGAGCGGCATAGCCGGATGGTTCACCGACGTCACGGTGCGCGAGGTCAGCGAGGGACGGATCGTCGACGACGGCTTCCGCCCGCTACGCTACGTCTACGACCGCAGCGGCGACGACCGGGCGCGCCGTGCCGAACTGCGCTTTAACTGGACGACGGGCACAGTGGTCAACGACGTCGGCGACACACCGTGGCGCATGGAGGTGCCGGACGACGCCCTGGACCGCGTGGTCAGCCCCCTGCAACTCATGCACGACCTCGCCGCCAGGGGCGCGGACACCGGCCGGCTGACCTACCGCATCGCTGATGGCGGCCGGCTCAAGACCTACACCGTCTCCATCGAGGGCACGGAAACCGTGGACACCCCGGCCGGGCGTTTCGAGACGGTGAAGGTCGTCCGCCGGGACGACGAGGGCGAGCGCGAGACGCGGCTGTGGTGCGCCCCGGCGCTGGCCTACCTGGCAGTGAAGGTGGAGCAGTGGGAAGCGGACGACGGCACCTTCGAGCTCGTGCTCACCGGTGTCGAGGGCCTGCCCGCCGACTGAGGCGGCGTCACGGCCGCGGCAGCGTGACCCCGCGCTGGCCCATGTACTTGCCCTCGCGGTCCTTGTAGGAGAACTCGCAGACCTCGTCCGACTCCAGGAACAGCATCTGCGCCACGCCCTCGTTGGCGTAGATCTTCGCGGGCAGGTTGGTGGTGTTGGAGAACTCCAGGGTCACGTGCCCCTCCCACTCCGGCTCCAGGGGCGTGACGTTGACGATGATCCCGCAGCGCGCGTAGGTGGACTTGCCCAGGCAGATCGTGAGCACGTTGCGCGGGATGCGGAAGTACTCGATGGTGCGCGCCAGGGCGAAGGAGTTCGGCGGGATGATGCACACTTCCGCGCACATGTCGACGAAGCTCGCCTCGTCGAAAGCCTTCGGGTCCACCATCGCCGAGTTGATATTGGTGAACACCTTGAACTCGTTGGCGCAGCGCACGTCGTAGCCATAGCTCGACGTGCCGTAGGAGATCATGCGCCCGCCGTCCGCACCGACGCGCACCTGACCGGGCTCGAAAGGCTCGATCATCCCGGACTCCTCGGCCATGCGCCGGATCCACTTGTCGGACTTGATCGACATGGGCGCAACGCTCCCGTCAGCAGCCACCAAAATAGCCGGCTATTCTCGCCCGGCGCTCAGTCATCGTCCACCCGGATGTCCGGGAAGCGGCTCGCCCCGGCGGCGGCCTGGCGCGACAGGCGCGCCGCGGTCGCCAGCGCGGCCTCGCGATAGAGCGCCGCCTCGCGGCCGTTCGGGTCGGCGGCCACCGTCGGCCGCCCGGCATCGGTCTGCTCGCGGATGCCGATGGACAGCGGCAGCGAGCCCAGCAGCGGAACGCCCTCGGAGGATGCCAGCTGCTCGCCGCCGCCGGCGCCGAAGATGTGCTCCTCGTGGCCGCAGTGCGAGCACACGTGCAGCGCCATGTTCTCCACCACGCCGAGCACCGGCACCTTCACCTTCTGGAACATGCGGATGCCGCGGCGCGCATCGAGGGTGGCGATCTCCTGGGGCGTGGTCACGATCACCGCACCGGCCACCGGCACGCGCTGGGCGAGGGTGAGCTGGATGTCGCCGGTCCCCGGCGGCAGGTCGATGAGCAGGTAATCCAGATCGCCCCAGCGGGTGTCGTTGAGCAGCTGGGTGAGGGCCTGGGTGACCATCGGCCCGCGCCAGACCATGGCGTCCTCCTGCTTGACCAGCACGCCGATGGACATGACCGCGACGCCGTGGGCCATGAGCGGGAGGATCGACTTGTTGTCCGGGCTCTCGGGGCGGCGGCCGTCGAGCCCCATCATCCGCGGCTGGCTCGGGCCGTAGATGTCGGCATCGAGCAGCCCGACCTTGGCGCCCTCCTCCGCCAGCGCCAGGGCCAGGTTCGCCGCCGTGGTGGACTTGCCCACGCCGCCCTTGGCGGAGGCGACGGCGATGATGTTCTTCACCCCCTCCATGGGCTCGAGCGAGGCCTGCACCTGGCGCGGGGACACGGACCAGTCCACGGTCACGGTGACCCGCGACGCCCCCGCCTGCTCCAGCACCCGGGTGACGGAGGCGGTCAGCGCCTCGCGGTAGTGCGCGGCGGGGAAACCCAGCCGCAGGGTGACGTTCACCGCGTCTCCGTCCACCTCCAGGCCGGCCAGCGCGCCGGCGCTCACCAGGTCCGTGCCGAGGTTGGGCTCCGTCCACCCGCCGAGCGCCGCCTCCAGCGCCTCGCGTGTCAGTTCCGCCATGATCCCGCTCCATTGTCGATTCCGCTGATGGCGGGGATTCTACATCCGCCGCCCCGGGCAGGGCGAAAGCCCCGCGCGAGCCCATCCGGGTCCGGCAGGCTGCTAGACTCCGGCAAAACAGGGATGTCGCCATGCCTGAGCCCTTCGAGCTGCGCACCGCCGAGACACCGGACCTCGCTGCACTGGAGCGTATCGAGACCGCCGCGTTCACCGGCGACCGCCTCAGCCGCCGCAGCCTCCGCCACCTGCTCACCCGCGCGCACGCGGATGTCCTGGTGGCGGTCACGGGTACCGGGGTGGCCGGCTACGCCGCCGTGCTCTACCGCCGCGGCACATCGCTCGCCCGGCTGTACTCCATTGCAGTGGCCCCCGGCCACCACGGCCAGGGCCTCGGCCGGCGGCTGGTGGCCGGCGCGGAGGCGGCCGCGCTGGACGCCGGCTGCGCCGCCCTGCGCCTGGAGATCCGGCCCGACAACACCGCCTCGCGGACACTGTTCGAGCATCTCGGCTACCGCCGCTTCGGTGTGCTGCCGGACTATTACGAGGACCACGCCCCGGCCCTGCGCTACGAGCGCCGGCTCACCGACAGCACGGCCCGACCGCCGCGGTCCGTGCCCTATTATGCCCAGACCCTGGAGTTCACCTGCGGGCCGGCCGCGCTGATCATGGCCATGCACGCGCTCCGCCCGACCCTCGTCCCCGGGCGGCGCCTGGAGCTGCGGCTCTGGCGCGAGGCGACCACCATCTTCATGACCTCCGGCCACGGCGGCTGCGGCCCCTACGGCCTGGCCCTGGCCGCCCACCGGCGCGGGTTCGCGGCGGCGGTGCACGTCAGCACCACCGGGCCGCTGTTCGTCGAGTCCGTGCGCACCCCGGCCAAGCGCGAGGTGCTGCGCCTGGTGCACGAGGACTTCGTGGCCGAGGCCGCCGACGCCGGCATCCCCGTGCACCCCGGCGGCCTGGACCTCGCGGGCCTGGACACGGCGCTCACCGGCGGCGCGCTGGCGCTGGTGCTGATCAGCCTCTACCGCTTCTACGGCGAGCGGGCGCCGCACTGGGTCGTGGTCACCGGCACGGACGCCCGCTATGTCTACCTCAACGACCCGTGGATCGACGTCGCGGACGGCCGCACCGCCACGGACTGCATCAACCTGCCGGTACTGCGCGGCGACTTCGAGCGCATGGCACGCTATGGCCGGGGCGGCCAACGTGCGGCGGTGGTGATCGCTGCCGGGGCCCTGCGGGAGGCGGCACCGTGACCCGCACCCTCATCGTCGTCGAGCACCGCCGCGACTGGGCGCCCTACGCCGCCACCAGCGAGGTGATCACCGCCGACGACTACCTCTTCGACCCGGCCTGCCGGGGCGCCGGCCCCGGCACGCGGGTGATCAATCTCTGCCGCGGCTACCGCTACCTCTCCACCGGCTACTACTGCTCGCTGCTCGCCGAGGCCCGCGGCCACCGCGTGATCCCCAGCGTGCGCACCATCAGCGATCTCTCCCGTCGCGCGATCTACAGCCTCGACACCGCGGTGCTGGACGAGCGCCTGCGCGGACCGCTGACGGCGGAGAGCGGCGACGGGGACGGCCCGATAAAGGTGGACGTATTCTTCGGCACCGCCTCCGACCCGCGCTTCCGCGAGCTCGCCCGCCAGGTCTTCGAGACCTTCGCCGCGCCGCTGCTGCACCTGGAGCTGCATCGCCAGGACGGGCGCTGGCGTATCGCACGGCTGCGCACCCTGTCCCTGAACCGCCTGGACGACGCCCAGGAAACGGCCTTCGCGGCAGCGCTGGAGCGCTTCAGCCATCACGTCTGGCGGCGGCCGCGGCACCGGCGCACGCCGCGCTATGACCTGGCCATCCTCCACGACCCGGACGAGCGCCTGCCCCCGTCGAACGCCCGCGCCCTGCGCCACTTCCAGCGCGTGGGCCGGGGTCTCGGCGTGACCGTGGACCTCATCACCCGCCGGGACTACGGCCGGCTGGCGGAATACGACGCGCTGTTCATCCGCGAGACCACCGCGGTATCGGATCACACGTACCGCTTCGCCAAGCGCGCCGAGGCGGAGGGCATGCCCGTGATCGACGACGCGGCCTCCATCCTGCGCTGCACCAACAAGGTCTATCTCGCGGACCTGCTGGAGACCCACGGCATCCCGCGGCCCGCCGGACGCATCCTCCACCGCGGCCGGCGCGACGACCTGGCCGCCGCCGGCGACGCGCTGGGCTTCCCGCTGGTGCTCAAGATCCCGGACGGCTCGTTCTCCCGCGGCGTGGTCCGGGTCGCCGCGCCGGAGACACTGAGCGACGCGGCGGCGGGGCTGTTCGCACACTCGGATCTGATCATCGCCCAGCAGTTCGTGGTCAGCGACTTCGACTGGCGCATCGGCGTGCTCGACGGCGAGGCGATCTTCGCCTGCCAGTACTTCTTCCCCCGGGGCCACTGGCAGATCGTGCGCCACGGCCCGGGCGGCACCGTGGACGAGGGCGACGCACGGACCTTCCCGGTGGCGGAGGCACCGCAGCAGGTGGTGCACCTGGCGGTGCGCGCCGCCAACCTCATCGGCCGGGGGCTCTACGGCGTGGACGTCAAGCAGGCCGGCCGGCGTGCGCTGGTCATCGAGGTCAACGACAACCCCAACCTGGACGCCGGGGTGGAGGACGCCTGCCTCGGCGACACCCTCTACCGCCGGGTGCTGGAGTCGTTCATCCGCCGACTGGAGGCACGCCACCGCGGCCCGGCCTGACCCGCAGGGGCCGCGGCGTAGTAGACTGCGGGGCCGCGGATGTCGTGCGCGATGGTGCCGTTGCAGAGGGTGCCCCCGCGCGGACGGCCGATACCCGGACACCACCCACCCGCAGCGGACGACGGACCGACATGGACAACGCACTCGCCACCGACACGCCGGCACTCGCCCTGCGCTTCGCCGGCCCCGGGGACTGCCCCACCATCCTCGCGTTCATCCGCGAGCTCGCGGACTACGAGCGCCTCAGCCACGAGGTCGTGGCCGACGAATCCCGGCTCATGGACACGCTGTTCGGCGATCACCCGTACGCCGAGGTCATCATCGCCGAGCTCGATGGCGAGGCCGTCGGCTTCGCACTGTTCTTCCACAACTACAGCACCTTCCTCGCCGCCCCGGGGATCTACCTGGAGGACCTCTACGTACGCCCCGTGGCCCGCGGCCACGGCATCGGCCAGGCCCTGCTCACCGCCCTCGCCCGGCTGGCGGTGGCGCGCGGCTGCGGCCGGCTGGAGTGGTCGGTGCTGGACTGGAACGCCCCGGCCATCGGCTTCTACGAGCGCCTCGGCGCCCGCGCCCAGGATGAGTGGGTCGGCTACCGCCTCACCGGCGACGCCCTGCGCGGGCTCGCCGCCGTGGAGGCGCCGTGACCGGGACACGCGACAACGTCGTGCTCATCGGCATGCCCGGCGCCGGCAAGAGCACCGTGGGCGTGCTCCTGGCCAAGCGCCTGGGCAAGGCCTTCGTCGATACCGACGTGCTCATCCAGCAGCGCGAGGGCCGCTCCCTGCAGGCGATCGTGGACGCCGGCGGCGCCGCCGATCTGCGCCGCATCGAGGGCGATACCCTCGCCGGGCTCGAGGTGCATGATCACGTCATCGCCACCGGGGGCAGCGCGGTCTACAGCGACAGCGCCATGACACACCTGCGCCGCAGCGGGGTCATCGTCTACCTGTCCGTACCCTGGCCGGAGATCGAGCGGCGCATCCACAATCTGGACAGCCGGGGCATCGCCCGCGATCCGGCCCAGAGCCTGCGCGCGGTCTACGACGAGCGGGTGCCGCTCTACCGCGCCGCCGCCGACCTCTGCGTGGACTGCACGGGCCTCGGTCAGCACGAGTGCATGGAACAGGTGGCATCAGGGCTCGCCGCGCGCGGCGCGCCCGACTAACACCCCCGGCGGGCTTGCCCTGCCGCGACGTCATCCGGCTATGCTCTGCACTCCCCGGCAGTGACGGCAGCGAGGTGACCGGCACGTGGACGAGCAGACATACAACCGCGAGGAGACGGCGCGGATCTTCGATGAGGCGCCGTTCGCCCGCACCCTGGGTCTGGAAGCCGTGGACATCGCCGCCGGCCGCTGCGAGAGCCGCATCCGCCTCGGCGAACGCCACCTGCAGCAGGACGGATTCGTCCACGCCGGTGTCCAGGCCGCCATGGCGGACCACACGGCCGGGGCCGCCGCCGGCACGCTGCTCGCGCCCGGTTTCCGGGTGCTCACCGCCGAGTTCAAGATCAACCTGCTGCGCGCCGCGCGGGGCGAGACCCTGCGCTGCGTGGCCACGGTGCTCAAGCCGGGACGCACGCTGATCGTGGCCGAATCGGAGGTCCACTGCGCGGCCCCGGCGGGCGACGAACGACTCGTGGCCAAGGCCACGGTGACACTCTCGGTAATGGCCGTACCCACCGGAACGGAGGAGACGCGATGACGATCGAGGTGTTCGGCTACCCGAACAGCCGCAGCACCCGCGTGGTCTGGGCCCTGGAGGAGGCCGGCGCGGCGTACGACTACACCCTGGTCGACCTGGGCCGTGGCGAGCACCGCGGCGAGCGCTTCCGTGCGCTCAACCCCGCGGGCAAGCTCCCGGCCCTCCGTACCGGCGACGCGCTGCTGACCGAGTCGCCGGCGATCTGCCTGTGGGTGGCGGAAACCTACCCCGACGCCGGGCTCGCCCCCACGGACCCGCAGGGGCGCACCGAGCTGATGCGCTGGCTGTTCTTCATCGCCACGGAGCTGGAGCAGCCGCTGTGGACCATGGCCAAGCATCGCTTCGCCCTGCCGGAGAAACTGCGGGTGCCGGACGTCATCCCCACGGCACGCCGGGAATTCACGATGGCAGCGGACCTGCTCGCCGACGCCCTGGACGGCCGCGACCACCTGGTGGGCGGACGGTTCAGCATCGCCGACATCCTCGCCGCGCACACCCTGGCCTGGGCCCGGGCGGCGAAGGCACCGATGGAACAGCCCGCCCTCGCGGCCTATGCCGAGCACCAGCTCGGCCGGCCGGCGTTGGCGCGGGCCCGGGCACGGGAGCAGTCGGCCCTGGAGAGCCGGCAGCAGGAGGGCTAGGCGACGATGGCCGCGACGCCGGAATACTTCCACCTCGATGTCCTCGGCCATCGCCTGCGCGCGGCAGCCTGGCGCCGTGACGGACGCTGGCAGCCCGGGCGTCCGGTGCTGGTCTTCCTCCACGAGGGGCTCGGCTGCATCGAGTTCTGGCGGGACTTCCCGGCACGCCTGGGACAGACGCTGGGGCTGGACGCCTTCGCCTGGGACCGCCTCGGCTACGGCGGCTCCGATCCCCTCGACTACACCCGCACGCCGGCCTACCTGCACCACGAGGCCCACGACTGGATGCCGGCGGCACTGGACGCCGCCGGCCTGTCGGACGTCATCCTGGTCAGCCACAGCGACGGAGGCAGCGTCGCCCTGCTGTACGCGGCCCGGCACCCGGTCCGCGCCTGCGTGACCATGGCGGCCCACGCCTTCGTCGAGCCTCACACCCTCGCCGGCATCGCCGCCGCCGAACGCGCCTTCGCCGAGACCGACCTGCCGGCGAAGCTCGCGCGCTATCACGGGGACAAGACCGAGACGATATTCCGCGCGTGGACGCAGACCTGGCAGGCGCCGGACTTCCGGGACTGGAATATCGAGGCCGACCTTGCGGGCATCCACGCCCCCACACTGGTGATGCAGGGAGCGGACGACGAGTACGGCACCTCCGAGCAGGTCCGTCGCATCGCCGCGGCCTGCAGCGGCCCCGCCGAACAGGCCTTGCTCCCCGGCTGCGGCCATACCCCCTACCGGGAGGCGCCCGAGACCGTGATCGCGGAGATCGAGGCGTTCCTGAACCGCCACGATATCCCCGGTCCGCGCTGACGCCTCCGCCGGCCGTGTGCGACGGGGCTTCGCAACGCCCACCGGGTCACCACCGGGGACGTCGCACGCCTACGGCGCACGACCTACCCGACCGGGCTGACGCCTCCGCCGGTCGCGGGCACGCATGCACGGCCGGGGCGACACCGCACTCGGGAACGGGGCGACGCTGGCCCTGGACCGTCGTCGAACCGGCGCGCTTTGCACACTGAGAATGGCCGGCGCACTCCCGTCCAGTAACATGCCCACCGCGGCATCTGGCATAATGCGGTGTTCCTGTCGAAGTCAGCGAACACGCCCCCTATGACGCGAAAGATCCTCGTCACCAGCGCCCTGCCGTACGCCAACGGGCCGATCCACCTCGGCCACCTGGTGGAGTACATCCAGACCGACATCTGGGTGCGCTTCCAGAAGCTGCAGGGCAACGAGTGCTACTACGTCTGCGCCGACGACGCCCACGGCACCCCGATCATGCTCAAGGCCCGCGAGCAGGGAGTGACGCCGGAGACGCTGATCGAGCGCATGAGCGCGGAGCACCAGCGGGACTTCGCCGGCTTCGGGGTAGCCTTCGACAACTACTATTCGACCCACAGCGAGGAGAACCGCCAGTTCTCCGAGCTGATCTACACCCGGCTGCGCGACGCCGGCCACATCGAGCGCCAGACCATCACCCAGGCCTACGACCCCAAGGAGGGGATGTTCCTGCCGGACCGCTACATCAAGGGCACCTGCCCGCGCTGCGGTGCCGAGGACCAGTATGGCGACAACTGCGAGGTCTGCGGGGCGAGCTACTCGCCGGACGAGCTGCGCGATCCGGTCTCGGTGATCTCCGGCGAGCGCCCGGTGGAGCGCGAGTCCGAGCACTACTTCTTCCGGCTGCAGGACTTCGAGGAAATGCTCCGGGAGTGGGCCTCCGCCGGCCGGCTCCAGGAGGAGATGGCCAACAAGCTCCAGGAGTGGTTCGACGAGGGCCTGCGCGCCTGGGACATCTCCCGGGACGAGCCCTACTTCGGCTTCGAGATCCCGGACGCGCCGGGCAAGTACTTCTACGTCTGGCTCGACGCGCCGATCGGCTACATGGCGAGCTTCCAGAACCTCTGCGAGCGGCGCGGGCTGGACTTCGACAGCTTCTGGAAGGCGGACTCCGAGGCCGAGCTCTACCACTTCATCGGCAAGGACATCCTCTACTTCCACGCCCTGTTCTGGCCGGCGATGCTCCACGGCGCGGGGTTCCGCAAGCCGACCATGGTGACCGCCCACGGCTTCCTCACCGTGGACGGGCAGAAGATGTCCAAGTCCCGGGGCACATTCATCATGGCGGACACCTACCTCCGCCACCTCAACCCGGAGTACCTGCGCTACTACTTCGCGGCAAAGCTCGGCGGCAGCGTCCACGACCTGGACCTCAACCTGGACGACTTCGCCCAGCGCGTGAACGCCGACCTGGTCGGCAAGCTGGTGAACATCGCCAGCCGCTGCGCGGGCTTCATCACCAAGCGCTTCGACGGCCGCCTCGCCGACACCCTCGACGCGCCGGAGCTGTTCCGCAAGTTCACCCAGGCCGGCGAGCAGATCGCCGAGCTCTACGAGCGCCGGGAGTTCTCCCGGGCGGTGCGCGAGATCATGGCCCTCGCCGACGAGGCCAACCAGTACATCGACGAGCAGAAGCCCTGGGTCATCGCCAAGTCCGGCGAGGACGAGGCCCGGCTGCAGGCGATCTGCACCCAGGGGATTAACCTCTTCCGCGTGCTCACCATCTACCTCAAGGCAGTGCTGCCGAAGATGGCCGCGGACGCGGAGGCGTTCCTCGCCCTGGAGCCCCAGCGCTGGGCGGACGCGCGCCAGCCGCTGCTCGGGCACACCATCAACCGGTTCAAGCCGCTGATGACCCGGGTCGATCCCGACCGCATCCAGGCGATGATCGACGAATCCCGCGAGAGCCTCGCGCCCAGGGGGCAGACCAAGCCAGCGCCGGCGCAGGCCCCGGGCGAGCCCATCGCCGAACAGATCGACTTCGACACCTTCTCCGGGGTGGACCTGCGCGTCGCGGAGATCGTCAACGCCGAGCACGTGGACGGCGCCGACAAGCTCCTGCGCCTGACCCTGGACCTCGGCGGCGAGCAGCGCACGGTCTTCGCCGGGATCAAGGGCGCCTACCGGCCGGAGACCCTCATCGGCCGGCTCACCGTGATGGTGGCGAACCTCAAGCCCCGGAAGATGCGTTTCGGCGTCTCCGAGGGCATGGTCCTCGCCGCGGGCCCGGGCGGCGAGGAGCTGTGGCTGCTCTCGCCGGACAGCGGCGCCCGTGCGGGGATGCGCGTGAAGTAGGCCGCGGAGCGCGCCCATGACGGAGCTCGCCCTCATCCTGGTGTCCACCGTGCTGGTGAACAACTTCGTGCTGGTGAAGTTCCTGGGGCTGTGCCCCTTCATGGGGGTGTCGCGCAGCCTGGACGCGGCCATCGGCATGGCGCTCGCGACGAGCTTCGTGCTCACGCTCTCCTCGGTGGCGAGCTACCTCGTGGGCACCTACCTGCTGGCCCCGCTCGGGCTGGGGTACCTGCGCATAATCGCCTTCATCCTGGTGATCGCCGCGGTGGTGCAGTTCACCGAGATGGTGGTGCGCCACACCAGCCCGGTGCTCCACCAGGTGCTCGGGATCTTCCTGCCGCTGATCACCACCAACTGCGCCGTGCTCGGCGTCGCCCTGCTCAACGTCCAGCAGGCCCACGACCTGGTTGCCTCGGCGCTGTACGGCTTCGGCGCGGCGATGGGCTTCTCGCTGGTG
Organism: Arhodomonas sp. KWT2; assembly: GCF_041949875.1. Classification (NCBI taxonomy): domain Bacteria; kingdom Pseudomonadati; phylum Pseudomonadota; class Gammaproteobacteria; order Chromatiales; family Ectothiorhodospiraceae; genus Arhodomonas; species Arhodomonas sp. KWT2. Next base: position 157,081 of record NZ_JBHFPQ010000040.1, on the reverse strand, counting down.
CTGGTGCTCTTCGCCGGGCTGCGCGAGCGCCTGGACGGCGCGGACGTGCCCGCGCCGTTCCGCGGCGGTGCCATCGCGCTGGTCACCGCCGGGCTGATGTCGCTGGCGTTCATGGGCTTCAGCGGCCTGGTCACCGCGGGGGGCTGACCATGTGGGCGGCGCTGCTCGTGCTCGGCGGCCTCGGCCTCGCCTTTGGCGCGCTGCTCGGCTTCAGCGCGCGGCGGCTGCGTGACGACGACGACCCGCTGGTCGAGCGCATCGACGCGGTCCTGCCCCAGACCCAGTGCGCCCAGTGCGGCTACCCCGGCTGCCGGCCCTACGCCGAGGCCGTCGCCAGCGGCGAGGCGGATATCAACCAGTGCCCACCCGGCGGCGAGGCCGGCGTGCAGGCCCTCGCCGAGCTCCTCGGCCGCGAGCCCAAGCCGCTGAACCCGGACAACGGCGAGGCCAAGACCGAGGCCACGGTCGCCTGGATCGACGAGTCCGTGTGCATCGGCTGCACCAAGTGCATCCAGGCCTGCCCGGTGGACGCCATCGTCGGCGCGCCTCAGCACATGCACACCGTCATCCGCGACGAGTGCACCGGCTGCGAGCTCTGCATCGAACCCTGTCCGGTGGACTGCATCCACATGGCGCCGCGGGAGACCGGCGTGCGCGCCTGGCGCTGGCCGCTGCCGGCGGAGCCGGGGCGGCCGTGAACGCCCCCCACCGCTTCCCGGGCGGGCTGACGCTCGAACCCAACCGCGCGATCTCCACCCGCCACCCGGTCACCGCGGTGCCGCTGCCCGGGCGCCTGATCCTCCCGCTGGGCGCGGCCCTCGGCGCCCCCGCGCAGCCCTGCGTGAGCGAGGGCGAGCGCGTACGTGCCGGCCAGTGCGTGGCCGAGGGCGAGGACCCGGCCGTGCCACCGCTGCACGCCCCGGCGGGCGGACGGGTCGCGGCCATTACCGCGCATCCTGCCCCCCACCCCTCGAACCTGGCCGTAACGAGCCTGGTCCTGGAGACGGACCCCGACGCGGCGGCCGAGCCGCCGTGGCCCGCGCTGGACGCCGGCGCCGACCCGGCGGCGCTGCGCGCGCGCATCCACGCCGCGGGCATCACCGGCCTCGGCGGCGCGGGCTTCCCCACCGCCGCGAAGCTCGCGGACGCCGCCGGGCGGGTGCACACGCTGGTCCTCAACGGCGCGGAGTGCGAGCCCTGGATCAGCTGCGACGACATGCTCATGCGCACCCGCGCCGCGGCCGTGCTCTCCGGCGGCCGGCTGCTGGCCCGGGCCGTCGGTGCCGGGCGCATCGTCGTGGCCCTGGAGGCGGACGCGGAGGCGGCCCTCGAGGCCGTGACCGCCGCGGCGGACGACGCAATCGAGGTGATCACCGTCCCGGCCCGCTACCCGGCCGGGGGTGAGCGCCAGCTGGTCCAGGCGCTCACCGGCGAGGAGGTCCCCGCCGGCGACCTGCCCACCACGCTCGGCATCCTCTGCCAGAACGTGGGCACCGCCGAGGCCGTCCACCGGGCGGCGATCGAGGGCCGGCCGCTCACCCACCGCCACGTCACCGTCACCGGCGACGCGGTCGCCGACCCGCGGGTGATGCTCGCCCCCCTGGGCGCACCGTTCTCCGACCTCCTCGCTGCGGCCGGCGGGGCGACGCCGGGCCTCGACCGGCTGATCATGGGCGGGCCGATGATGGGCTTCACCGTCGCCGACCCGGCGGTGCCCGTCGTGGCCGCCACCAACTGCATCCTCGCCGCCACCACCGCGCTGTGCCCGCCACCGCAGCCGGCGCTGCCGTGCATCCGATGCGGCGCCTGCGCTGACGCCTGCCCCGCCTCGCTCCAGCCCCAGCAGCTCTACTGGCACGCACGCGGCGGCGAGGTGGACACGCTGGCGGCACTCGGTCTCGGCGACTGCATCGAGTGCGGCGCCTGCGCCTACGTCTGCCCCAGCCACATCCCGCTGATCCAGTACTTCCGCCACGGCAAGGCGGAGATGGCGGACGCCCGCCAGGCCCGGACCATCGCCGAGCGCGCCCGCGAGCGCTACGAGGCCCGCCAGGCACGGCTCGCCCGCGAGGCGGAGGAGCGCCGCCAGCGCCGCGAGCAGAAGAAGGCACAGGCGCGCAGCGGCGGCGACGCCCGCAAGGCCGCGGTCGCGGCCGCGCTGGAGAAACGGCGCCGCCGCCGCGGAACGACGGAATCCGACGGCGACGACGGGGGACGCCCATGACCCTGCGCCAGGCCGTCTCCCCGCACCTGCGCCCGCCGCGTACCGTCGGCGGCACCATGCGCCTGGTCCTCTACGCGCTGGTACCCGGCGTGCTCGGCCAGCTGTGGTTCTTCGGCGCCGGCGTGCTCTGGCAGATCGGCCTGGCCACGGCCACCGCGGTGGCCACCGAGGCCGCCATGCTCCACCTGCGCGGCCGGCCGCTGGCGCTGTTCCTGCGCGACTGGTCGGCGGTGGTCACCGCCGTGCTCCTGGCGGTGAGCCTGCCGGGACTGGCGCCCTGGTGGATGGCCGTGCTGGGCACCGCCTTCGGGCTGGTGTTCGCCAAACACCTGTACGGCGGCCTCGGCCACAACCCGTTCAATCCGGCGATGGTGGGCTACGTGGTGCTGCTGGTGGCCTTCCCCCGGCTGATGAGCCAGTGGCCGGCACCGGCGGGGCTCGCCGGCGGGGCACCCGGACCGATCGCCGCCGCCCACGCCATCTTCGGCGGCGGGGTGGACGCGGTGACCGCGGCGACGCCGCTGGACGCCGTGCGCACCCAGCTCGGTCAGGCCCTGACCCTCCCGGAGATCCGCCAGGGACCGCTGTGGGGCGCACTCGGCGGACGGGGCTGGGCGGCGATCAACGGCCTGTACCTCGCCGGCGGCGCCGTGCTGGTGGCGACGCGCACCGCCGACTGGCGCATCCCCGCCGGCGTGCTCGCCGGCATCGGCGTGCCCGCGGCCTTCCTCTGGGCCATCGACCCCAGCCTCCACCCGGGGCTGTGGTTCCACTGGGCCAGCGGCGCGACCATGCTCGGTGCCTTCTTCATCGCCACCGACCCGGTATCCGCGGCGACTACCCCCCGGGGCCGGCTGATCTTCGGTGCCGGCATCGGCGTGCTGACCTGGCTGATCCGGACCTGGGGCGGCTACCCCGACGCGATCGCCTTCGCGGTGCTGCTGATGAACATGGCCGTACCGCTGATCGACCGCTACACCCCGCCGCGGATCTATGGCCACCCCCGCGGGGGCGGCCATGACTGAGGGCACCGCCCGCGGGACGGTCATCGCCGCCGCCGTGCTCACCGCCTGCGCGCTGGTGGGGGCGGCGCTGGTGGCCCTCACCCACCGGGACACGGCCCCGGCGATCGCCGCCAACCGCGAGAGCGCGGTGCGCGAGCGCCTCACCGCGGTGCTGCCGCCCGGGCCCTTCGACCGCTCCCCGGCGCAGGCGCCGCTGCAGGTGCGGGCGCCGGCGGCGCTGGGCAGCCGCGACGCCCTGCCGGTCTATCGTGCGGTGCGCGACGGCAAGGTCATCGCCGTGGTCTTCACCGCCGTCGCCCCGGACGGCTACGGCGGCGCGATCCGGCTGCTGGCCGGCGTGCAGCGCGACGGCGGCATCACCGGGGTGCGGGTGATCGCCCACCAGGAGACCCCCGGGCTCGGCGACGCCATCGAGGCGGACCGCTCCGACTGGATCCGCCAGTTCCACGGCCGGCGCCTCGGCGCCCCGCCGGCGGAGGCCTGGCGGGTGGCCGCCGACGGCGGCGCCTTCGACGCCATCACCGGCGCGACCATCACCTCGCGGGCGGTGACCGGCGCGGTGCGGCGGGCACTGGTATACTTCCGCGCGCATCGCGAGCGACTCCTCACGACGGACGGATGACGACGACCATGGCAACCCCCGGCGCGCAACGCATCCTCGCGGACGGGCTGTGGCACAACAACGCCGGCCTGGTCCAGCTCCTCGGCCTGTGCCCGCTGCTGGCGGTGAGCGCGACCGTGGTCAACGCCCTGGGCCTGGGCCTCGCCACGACGCTTACCCTGCTCGCCTCCAACACCACGGTCTCGCTGCTGCGCCGCCAGGTCCCCGCGGAGGTCCGCATCCCGGTGTACGTGCTGGTGATCGCGACGTTCGTGACCGTCATCGGCATGCTCATGAACGCCTATTTCCACGCCCTCTACGGCATCCTCGGCATCTTCATCCCGCTGATCGTGACCAACTGCGCGATCCTCGGCCGGGCCGAGGCCTTCGCCTCCCGTCACCCGGCCGGGCCGGCGGCGCTGGACGGGCTCGCCACCGGCGCCGGCTTCACCGCGGTGCTCGTCGTCCTCGGCGCCGGCCGCGAGGTACTCGGCCGGGGCACGCTGTTCCACAACGCGCACCTGATCCTCGGCGACTGGGCCCGCGGCTGGGAGATCGCGGTGCTGCCGGGCTACGACGGCTTCCTTCTCGCCGCCCTGCCCCCGGGCGCCTTCATCGGCCTGGGGCTGCTGCTCGCCGGGCGCAACGCCATCGACGCGCGCCAGCGCCGCCGCCGGCACGCCCGCGCCGGCGCCCCGGCCGGCGGGGAGGCGGCCGCATGAACCGCGAGCGCCGTGCCGGGATATTCCGGCGGCTGGCGGCGGAGAACCCGGCGCCGACCACCGAGCTCAACTACACCACGCCCTTCGAGCTGCTGGTGGCGGTGATCCTCTCCGCCCAGGCCACCGACCGCGGCGTGAACAGGGCAACCGCGCAGCTGTTCCCGGCGGCAAACACACCGCAGGCGATCCTCACCCTCGGCGAGGAGGGGCTGAAGGGCTACATCAACTCCATCGGGCTCTACAACGCCAAGGCGCGGAACATCATCGCCACCTGCCGCATCCTCATCGAGGAGCACGGCGGCGAGGTCCCGCGGGAGCGCCGGGCACTGGAGGCGCTGCCCGGGGTCGGGCGCAAGACCGCCAACGTGATCCTCAACACCGCCTTCGGCGAGCCCACCATCGCCGTGGACACGCACATCTTCCGCGTCGCCAACCGCACCGGGCTGGCGCCGGGCCGCACCGTGCGCGAGGTGGAGGACCGGCTGACGCGCTGGACGCCGAAGGCGTTCCTTCGCGACGCCCATCACTGGCTCATCCTCCACGGGCGCTACGTGTGCACGGCGCGCCGCCCGCGCTGCGGGGCCTGCGTGATCCACGACCTCTGCGAGTTCGACGACAAGACCGATTACGCCGGCGAGTGACCGCCACCACCGACACACCACCCGGGAGAGTGCATTCATGCTGGGTCAGGACCGCAACCAGATGCGCCGTTTCTACCTGGAGAGCTGGCGCAAGGCACAGGACGGCGAGCCCATGGACCCCATGGAACGGCTGGTCGCGGAGGTCGTCGCCGAGCACCCGGAATACCACGGCGTGCTCGCCGACGGCGAACGCGCCCTCGGCCGGGAGTACCTGCCCGAGGACGGCGAGACCAATCCCTTCCTGCACATGGGCCTGCACATCGCCCTGCGCGAGCAGGTGGCGAACGACCGCCCACCGGGGATACGGCGCATCCACGAGACGCTGACCCGCGCCCACGGCGAGCGCATGGCCGCGGAGCACCGCATGATGGACTGCCTCGCCGAGGCCCTGTGGCAGGCCCAGCGCCAGGGCGGCATGCCCGACGAGGCCGCCTACCTGACCTGCCTGGAGGGGCTCGCCGCGGGGCGCGGTCCACAGGTCTGACCCGGGTCAAGTCATGGGGGCACGCACCGTGCTTTACTGGGCCCGGTAGAGTGCAACATTCCGGGACGCGGCCATGCAGAACGACACGGTGCACATCGCCGCGATACGCCGCGGCGACGACGAGGACCTCTCCGACACCTTCGCCGGCCTCGCCGACGACCTTCAGGCGAAGGGCGTCGCCGTGCGCGGCCTCGTCCAGCAGCGGAGATATAACGCCGCCGGCGCACTGAGCCGGCGCCTGACGGTAATCGGCAGCGACCGCGGTTTCGGCATTTCCCAGGCCCTCGGGGCCGGCTCCCGGGCCTGCAGTCTGGACACCGCCGCCCTGGCCGACGCCGCCGCCTGGCTGCAGCGCTTCCGTGCCGAACGTCCGGGGCTGATCATCATCGACCGCTTCGGCCCGCTGGAGGCGAAGGGCCGCGGGTTCGCGGACGAAATACTCGCCATCGTCACCGACGGCATTCCCCTGCTCACCTCGGTACGCCCGGCGGAATCGGAGGCCTGGGAAGGCTTTACCGGCGGCCTCGCCGAGCAGCTGCCGTCGGATCCGGCCGCGATCACGGCCTGGTGCCGGGCCGCGACCCTCGAGTGAACGCCGTCTCGCCGCGCGATCCCGCCGGCGGGACCGCCGGCGCGCGCAAACGGGACGCCCGGCCCGCCCCAGGCCGTCCGGATGCCGCCACAGGGAGACACCGGGAGACGGCCTGAAGCCGAAGGGGACCGATCGGCGGCCACAACGACAATCCCGTTTCCCCGGGGGTGACATGGAAGCGTTCCGTAATTTCCGCGTGAGCACGCGCATCTGGTCGATCCTGCTTTGGGCCGTGATCGGGTTCGCGGCCGTGGCCCTGCTCGCGCTGATGGCCGCCCGGCAGATGGCGCTTGACGAGCGCCGGGAAGGCGTCAGCCAGGTGGTGGAGGCGGCCACCGGCGTCATCGATCACTACCACCAGCAGGCCACGGAGGGACGCATCAGCGAGGCCCGGGCGAAGTCGCTGGCCGCCGCGGCAGTGCGTAACATGCGCTACCACGAGTATGACGACGGCTCCCGGGAGTACATCTGGATCAACGACCTCGACGCGCGGGTCGTCGTCCACCCGGCCAGGCCATCGCTCGAAGGGCGCGACATGTCGGCCCTCACCGACGCGGGCGGCAAACACATCTTCAAGGCCTTCGTCGACACCGCCCAGACCGCCGGTGCCGGCTTCGTGACCTACCGCTGGCCCATGCCCGGCAGCGACCAGCCGGTGGAGAAGGTCTCCTACGTACGTCTCTACCAGCCCTGGGGCTGGGTGGTGGGCTCCGGGGTGTACCTGGACCGCGTCGACGGTGCCGTCACGGCCCTTGCGCTGGACCTGGCGTGGCAGGTCGGGCTCGTTCTGGCACTGCTCGCCGGCGTCGTGGCCATCGCCATCGGCAGCATCGTGCGTCCCCTCGACCGCGCGGTGGCGGGCATCCGGTCCATGACCGGCGAGACCGTCGATCTCACGCCGCGGCTGGATACCCGCGGCGGCGACGAGTTCACGGCGCTGGCGCGCAGTGTCAACGCCCTCACCGACACCTGTCGCGGCGCCCTGCAGAAGGCGGCCGGCGTGCGCGACGAGCTCGAGCGTTCCGCCGCCACCCTCAACGAGGTCACGGACGCCGCCGGCAACGGCATGGCCGCCCAGGAGGCGGATGCCGAGCAGCTCGCCACGGCGATGAACGAGATGGTCGCCACCGTTCAGGAGGTTGCCCACAACACCGCAACCGCAGCCGACGCGGCCGCCGAGGCGAGCCGCGAGACCAGCAACGGCCGCCGGGTGGTGGAATCGACGGTGGACGCCATCCAGGCCCTTGCCGGGGAGCTGGCGCACACGCGCAGCGCCGTGGAACGGCTCGCCAGCGAGTCCGACGACATCGCCGGCGTGCTCGAGGCCATCAACGGCATCGCCGAGCAGACCAACCTGCTGGCACTCAATGCCGCCATCGAGGCGGCCCGGGCCGGCGATCAGGGCCGGGGATTCGCGGTAGTCGCCGAGGAGGTCCGGCGGCTGTCGGCGAGCACCCAGGAATCCACCGAGCACATACGCACCATCACCGAGCGCTTCCAGTGCGGCGCCCGCGAGGCCACCGCGCGCATGGGCGAGAGCAGCAACCAGGCGGACAACGCCGTGAACCGCTCCGCCGAGGCCGGCGAGAGCCTCAACGCCATAACCCGCTCGGTGGACACCATCAGTGACATGGACACCCAGATCGCCAGCGCCGCCGAAGAGCAGGCGTCCACCGCGGAGGAGATCAATCGCGGGGTGGTGCGCATCCGGGACGTCGCCGGCGAGACCCGCGAGGGTGTCGAGCGGATCCGGGAGGCGGCACGACGCCAGCGGGGACTGGTCTCGGAGCTGGCCGACGAGCTCGCGAAGCTACAATTCTAGGCGCGGTATCCCGCGGCCGTGGCGGAAGGACCCGCCCGCCATCCGGCGGGCGGTGCCGACCTCAGTCGCGGCGCTTGGCGGCCACCCGCAGGCGCAGGGCGTTAAGCTTGATGAAGCCCTCCGCGTCCTTCTGGTCGTAGGCGCCCGCGTCGTCCTCGAAGGTGGCGATACTGCCGTCGAAGAGACTGTCGGTCTCCGACTGGCGGCCCACCACGATGACGTTGCCCTTGTAGAGGCGGATCCGCACGACGCCGTTGACGGTACGCTGGGTCTCATCGATCAGCGCCTGCATGGCGCGGCGCTCCGGGCTCCACCAGTAGCCGTTATAGATGGCCTCGGCGTACTTCGGCATGATCTCGTCCTTGAGGTGCGCGGACTCGCGGTCGAGAGTGATCGACTCGATCGCGCGGTGGGCGCGCAGCAGGATGGTGCCGCCGGGGGTCTCATAGCAGCCCCGGGACTTCATGCCGACGTAGCGGTTCTCGACGATGTCGATGCGGCCGACACCGTTCATGCCGCCGAGCTTGTTCAGCCGCGAGAGCAGCTCCGCCGGACTCAGGCGCTCGTCGTCGATGGCCACCGGATCACCGTTCTCGAAGGTGATGTCCAGCTCCATACCCTCGTCCGGGGCGCGCTCCGGGGCGACGCTCCAGCGCCACATGGACTCCTCGCTCGGCGTCCACGGGTCCTCCAGCACGCCACCCTCATAGGAGATGTGCAGCAGGTTCGCGTCCATGGAGTACGGCGAGCCGCCGTCCTCGGTCTTGCCCTCGATCGGGATGCCGTGGCTTTCGGCGTACGCCAGCAGCCGCTCGCGGGAATTGAGGTCCCACTCGCGCCAGGGCGCGATCACCTTGATTCCGGGCTCCAGGCCGTAATAGCCGAGCTCGAAGCGCACCTGGTCGTTGCCCTTGCCGGTGGCGCCGTGGCAGACAGCGTCCGCGCCGGTCTCGCGGGCGATCTCGATCTGGCGCTTGGCGATGAGCGGGCGCGCGATGGAGGTGCCGAGCAGGTACTCGCCCTCGTAGAGCGCATTGGCGCGGAACATGGGGAAGACGAAGTCGCGGACGAACTCCTCGCGCAGGTCGTCGATATAGATCTCGTTGACACCGAAGCGCTCGGCCTTCTCGCGGGCGGGCTCGAGCTCCTCACCCTGGCCGAGATCGGCGGTGAACGTCACCACCTCGCAGTTGTAGGTATCCCGCAGCCATTGCAGGATCACGGAGGTGTCCAGCCCGCCGGAGTAGGCGAGCACGACCTTTTTCACGTCACTCATCGCGCAGTCGTCCCTAGAATCGCTGAACCTGAATCGGCCGTGCGCGCATCCCGCTCGCGCGCGTCCGCACCGTAAACCGGACATGATCGAACGCGCGCCGGGACAAATCAACCGCCCGCGTGTCTGTATACTGATACGGCCATTCGCACTGCCGCCTCTCAGCGAGCCCGACGGAGCTGACCTTGGAGACGATCACCCTCACCCGCCCCGACGACTGGCACCTGCACCTGCGCGACGGCAACGTGCTCGCCGATGTCGTCCCGGCCTCGGCACGGCAGTTCGGCCGCGCCATCATCATGCCCAACCTGACACCGCCGGTGACCGGCGCAGGCAAGGCCGCGGCCTACCGCGAGCGCATCCTGCGCCATATACCGCCGGGCTCCGGCTTCACGCCACTGATGACGCTCTATCTCACCGACAACACCACGCCGGCGGACATCGAGGCCGCCGCGGCGAGCGGCATCGTGCACGCGGTCAAGCTCTACCCGGCGGGCGCCACCACCAACTCGGACTCCGGCGTCACCGACCTCGACCGCTGCGACGACGCCCTGGCCGCCATGGCCGAGGCGGGCCTGCCGCTGCTCGTCCACGGCGAGGTCACCACCCCCGGGGTGGACATCTTCGACCGCGAGCGGGCCTTTCTCGGGGAACGCCTGGCACCGCTGATCGGGCGCCACCCGCAGCTGCGGGTGGTGCTGGAACACGTCACCACCGCCGCCGGGATCGAGTTCGTCCGCCAGGGCCCGGACCGACTGGGCGCCACACTCACGGCGCACCACCTGCTGCTCAACCGCAACGACCTGCTCGTCGGCGGCATCCGCCCGCACCATTACTGTCTGCCCATCCTCAAGCGCGAACGCGACCGGGAGGCGCTGCTGGAGGCGGCCACCTCCGGGGACCCGCGCTTCTTCCTGGGCACGGACTCCGCCCCGCACCCGCGTACCGCCAAGGAGAACGCGTGCGGCTGCGCCGGCGTCTACAGCGCCCCGTTCGCGATGGCGCTGTACGCCGAGGCCTTCGAGGCGGCCGGCGCGCTGGACCGGCTCGAGGGCTTCGCCAGCCACCACGGCGCCGACTTCTACGGCCTGCCGCGCAACGATTCGCGCATCCGCCTGGTGCGCGAGGACACGCCGGTGCCGGCGACGCTGCCGCTGGCGGGCGGGGAGATCGTGCCGCTGCGCGCCGGTGCCACGGTGGCCTGGCGGGTCGAGGACGCAGACGACGCCGGGTAGCCACGGAACGGCGACGGACGACGCCTGCGGGCGGTGCCGCCGGCCGTGTATGATGTTCCCCGCACCGGCGGTCCGCGCGCGGGCTGCCGAACTGCCACAGTGACTGGAGTGAGCCGCGAGCGTGAACGAGCCCGACTTCCCCGGCGAGGGTGACCGCCCCATCGCCAACCGATTCCGATCCTTTCTGCCCGTGGTCGTGGACATCGAGACGGGCGGCCTCAACGCGGCCACGGACGCCGTGCTCCAGATCGCCGCGGTGATCGTGCGCGCGGGTGAAGACGGCCGTCTCTACCCAGCGGAGACCCACACCACCCACGTCGAACCCTTCGAGGGCGCGAATCTCGACCCCAAGTCGCTGGAGTTCAACGGCATCGACCCGGATCATCCGCTGCGCATGGCCAAACCGGAGGACGAGGCGTTGCGCCAGATCTTCCGTCCGGTGCGCCAGGAGATCCGCGAGACCGGCTGTACCCGCGCCGTGCTGGTGGGGCACAACGCCTGGTTCGACCTCGGCTTCCTCAACGCCGCGGTCAAGCGCGTGGACGTCAAGCGCAACCCCTTCCATCCGTTCTCCTGCTTCGACACCGCGACCCTCGCCGGTCTGGCCTTCGGCCAGACCGTGCTCGCCCGCGCCGTGAAGGCCTCCGGCGAGGACTGGGACGGGCGCGAGGCCCACTCGGCGATCTACGACGCCGAGAAGACCGCGGAGCTGTTCTGCACCATCGTCAATCGCTGGGACGAGCTCAACGGCTTCCCGGACTACGCCGTCCTCGCCCGGCGCTGACACGGCAGCATGGCGATCGTCCCGGTGCGACGAAGGCCGCTTGTGAGCCGGGCCTGACAGGCGGATACTGACTCCTGCACCCACCCGGGACAGGGACCGGCCACCGCGCCACAGCCGGCGGCCGGACGGTCATTCGACTGTGTCTCCGGAGGCCATCATGGCAACACGTGAACGCACCCGCTCCCTCGTCGTGACGATCGCCCTCGCCGGTATGTTCGCCTCCGCCGGCAGCGCGGCGGCCGACCTCCCCTCCCGCGGCCCCGTGCCTTTCGCCACGTACGACAGTAACGGCGACGGGTTCATCAGCGAGGCGGAATTCGCCGCCGTGCGTGAGCGGCGCATGGCGCAACGCGACGAGACCGGCATGTCCGGGAGGCGCCGGGCGGCGAACGCACCGCCGTTCTCGTCATTCGATCGCGACGGCGACGGCCGGCTGACACGGGAGGAGTTCCGTGCCGGCCAGCGCGTCCGCATGGAGGAGAAACGCGGCGGTGGCCAGGGGCCCGGCGCCGGCATGCAGGGCGGACGGCCCACGTTCGCGGATTTCGACCTGGACGGTGACGGACGTATCGGCAAGGCGGAGTTCAGCCGGGCCCGTGCGACCCGGATGGGCGAGCGGGCACAGGACGGCTACCCGGTGCGTAACGCCGGCAACGCCCCGGGATTCGGCGATATCGACGCCGACGGCAACGGCTGGATCAGTCCGGAGGAGTTCGCCGCCCGCCGGGCGCCGGCCGGGAACCGCTGACGGGGATTGCCGTGGACACCCCGTGAACGGGCGCCGCCTCTACCGGCGGCGCCCGCGGGATGGGCGCTGGCGCGGTTACGCGTCCTTGGCGGTGGCCGACTCGACCGTCTTCTGCAGCTCGCCGGACTCGTACATCTCGAGGATGATGTCGCAGCCGCCGACGAGCTCGCCGTTGACGTAGAGCTGGGGGATGGTCGGCCAGTCACCGAACTCCTTGATGCCCTGACGGACCGCCTCGTCCTCGAGCACGTTGACGTAGGCGAACTCCTGACCGCAGCCGGCGAGCGCCTGGGACGCGCGCATGGAGAAGCCGCACTGCGGGAACTGCGGGGTGCCCTTCATGTACAGGATGATCGGGTTGTCCTGCACCTGCTGACGGATGGTGTCCTGGATGTCGCTCATGCCTACTCCCTCGTCTGTCCGGGCGCCGGGGGGTGGGCCGCCCGTGAATGTAGCGCGCATTCTACCGCTATTGCCCCGGCCAATACACTGACCCCAAACGCGGTTTTAGTAACGCGGCCTCCCCTACCGGCGAGAAATCCGTTATCCTGCCGCGCCATGGACAAAGACCATCTGACTCAGACCACTTTCAAGTCCCTGGGACTCCACGAATCGCTGCTGACCGGCCTGGACGAGGCGGGGTTCACGCGCTGCATGCCCATCCAGGAGGCCACGCTGCCGCTGGCGCTCGCGGGCAAGGACGTCGCGGGCCAGGCACAGACCGGCACCGGCAAGTCCGCGGCCTTCCTGCTGGCGACCATGCACTACCTCATGACCACACCGGTGGCCGAGGGCAAATCCGGGCCGTGGGCGGCGATCCTCGCGCCGACGCGCGAGCTCGCACTGCAGATCCACCGGGACGCGGAGAAGCTCGGCTACTTCACGGGCATGGAGTTCGCCTGTATCTACGGCGGCACGGGCTACGACAAGCAGCGCCGCCAGCTCGAGCGCGGCGTGGACGTGCTCATCGGCACCCCCGGGCGGATCATCGACTTCTACAAGCAGCGGGTGTTCACCCTGGACAACGTGGAGGTCGCCGTCCTCGACGAGGCGGACCGCATGTTCGACATGGGCTTCATCTCGGACATCCGCTACCTCCTGCGGCGCATGCCCCCGCCGAACAAGCGCATCAACATGCTCTTCTCGGCGACGCTGTCCGAGCGCGTCAAGGAGCTCGCCTGGGAGCACATGAACGACCCGGAGACGGTGGAGATCGAGCCCGAGCAGATCACCGCCGAGAAGGTCAACCAGAAGCTCTACCACGTCGAGAACAACCAGAAGATCGGCCTGCTGCTCGGCGTGCTGCGCCACCAGGACGTCACCCGCACGATGGTGTTCGTCAACACCAAGCGGGCCGCCGAGCAGGTCACCGGCTACCTGCTGGGCAACGACATCAAGACCGCGGTGCTCTCCGGCGACATCCCCCAGAACAAGCGCGAGCAGCTGCTCGGCGAGTTCCAGAAGGGCGAGCTGCCGGTGCTGGTCGCCACAGACGTGGCCGCGCGCGGCCTGCACATCCCCGGCGTCTCCCACGTCGTCAACTACGACCTGCCGCAGGACGCCGAGGACTACGTCCACCGTATCGGGCGCACGGCCCGGGCCGGTGAGCGCGGCGACGCGATCAGCTTCGCCTGCGAGAGCTACGTCTACTCGCTGCCGGATATCGAGGCCTACATCGACCAGAAGATCCCCTCCGAGCTCGCCCCGCCGGAGCTCATCGTCGAGGACATCAAGCCGCCCAAGCGGGTGAGCTCGCCGCGCCGCGGCAACGGCCGCCCGCCGCAGCGCAACAACCGCCGCGGCGGTAGCGGTGGCGGTGGTGGCGGCGGCTCGCGCCGACGCTGACGGCGCCGGCGCCCGCGCCGGCGCGCTACAATGCCCCTTCGACGGGCCGCGCGCGGCGCGCGGCCGATCTAGGCAGACACCGGAGGCGGCGTGAACCAGAACACCGACACCACCCTGCTGGCCGAGGCCGAAATCCCCGTGCGCTGGGGCGACATGGACGCCCTCGGCCACGTGAACAACACCATCTACTTCCGCTACTTCGAGCAGGTCCGCATCGAGTGGCTGCAGCAGATCGGCGTCGGCGAGAGCGTCGGCGGCGGCACCGCACTGGGGCCGGTGGTGGTCAACGCCTTCTGCGAGTTCCGCCGCGCCATCGTCTACCCCGCCACGCTCAACGTGCGCATGTTCGGCGACACCCCCCGGCGCAGCAGCTTCGACACCCGCTACGAGATCCGCGACGCCGGCGACGGCGGGGTCGTCTACGCCACCGGCTCAGCCCGGGTGGTGTGGGTGGACCACCACGCGGGGCGCGCGGTCGCCGTACCTGCAGACGTCCGGGCGCTGCTGCCGGGCTCGTGAACTTCCTCGCCCACGCCTATCTCGCCGGCGACGACGATCCGGCATTCCTGGCGGGCAACCTCATGGGCGATTTCGTGCGCGGCACGCCGGACCCGGCACTGCCGGACGCCGTGCGTGCCGGTATCCGGCTGCACCGCCGTGTGGACGTCTTCACCGACCGGCACCCGGTCGTGCGCGACGCCCGGCGGCGCTTCCCGCCGCCCCATCGCCGGGCCGCCGGAATCATCCTGGACATGGCCTTCGATCACTTCCTCGCCCGGGACTGGGCCAGCCACCACCCCACGGCGCTGCCCACCTTCACCCGCGGCGCGTACACCGCACTGGAACGCCAGGGCCGGCACCTCCCGCCACGCCTCGCCGCAATCCTGCCGCGGATGCGCGACGACGACTGGCTCGCCGCCTACGCGGACTTCGACAGCACCGTGGCTGCACTGGAGCGCATGGCCGCACGGCTGTCCCGGCGCCGGGAAATGCTGCGCGGCGCCGGCCCCACCCTGACCGCCCTGTATCCGGCGCTGGAGGCGGATTTCCACGCGTTCTTCCCGGCGCTGGTGGATTTCGTCCGCGACGCCGGGAAACCCGGCGGGGTTCAGGACGGTCAACCAGTGGAGAGCGACCTCACCCGATAACATCGAGCACGGGAGCCACCATGACCGCAGGCCTGGCATCGCTACGCCTGGACAACCGGTTCGCCCGCCTGCCGGGCGAATTCCACACCCGCCTGGCACCCGGCGGACTGCCGGAGCCACGGGTACTGGCCGTGAGCCCGGAGACGGCGGCGCTGCTCGGCCTCGACCCCGGCGCCGTGGCCGCGGACGCCGACATCCTCGCGGGCAACGTCCCCCTGCCCGGCGGGGCCCCCCTGGCCATGGTCTACGCCGGCCACCAATTCGGGCAGTACGTACCCCGCCTCGGTGACGGCCGCGCCGTGCTGCTCGGCCAGGCCCGTGGCAACGACGGCCAACTCTACGACCTCCACCTCAAGGGTGCCGGTCCCACCCCCTACTCCCGCGGCGCCGACGGACGCGCGGTGCTGCGCTCATGCCTGCGGGAGTTCCTCGCCAGCGAGGCGCTGCATCACCTGGGCATCCCCACCACCCGGGCGCTGGCGCTGGTGGGCACGTCGCTCGCCGTGCAGCGCGAACGCGTCGAGCCCGGCGCGGCGATGCTGCGCGTCTCCCGCGGGCACGTGCGCTTCGGACACTTCGAGTATTTCTACTACCGCGAACGCTTCGACGCCCTGCCCGTCCTGGCCGATCACGTCATCGCCGACGCCCACCCGGACCTCGTCGGCCACACCGCCCGGTACCGCCTCTGGCTGGAGCGGGTCGTCCGGGCGACGGCGTCACTGATCGCCCGCTGGCAGGCGGTGGGCTTCGTCCACGGGGTGATGAACACCGACAACATGTCCGTGCTCGGCGAGACCATCGATTACGGGCCGTTCGCGTTCATGGATGCGTTCAGCGACACCTTCACCCCGAACCACACCGACATGGGCGGGCGCTACAGCTACCGCATGCAGCCTGCCATCGGCGAGTGGAACGTCACCCAGCTGGTGCAGGCCTGCCTGCCGCTGCTCGCGGACACGCCGGAGGCGGCGGTGGAGATCGGCCGGGACATCGTCGCGGGCTACGAGGGCGCCTTCGACGCGGCCTGGCTCGAGGCCTTTACCGACAAGCTCGGCATCGCCGAGCCACAGGCCGGCGACGAGCGGCTGATCGGCGACCTGCTCGCCCGCATGGCCGACGGCGGTGCCGATTTCACCCGCACCTTCCGCGCCCTCGGCGAACTCCACTCGGCCACCGACGGCGGGGACGAGGACTTCCTGGACGAGTTCGCCGACCGCGACGCCGCAACGGAATGGCTCGGGCGCTGGCGTCGCCGGCTGGCAACGGAGGGGCGCAACGACGCCGCGCGCCGCCAGGCGATGCACGGCGTCAACCCGCGCTACGTGCTGCGCAGCTGGATGGCCCAGCAGGCCATCGACCGCGCGGAGGACGGCGACATGGGCGAGACGCAGCGCCTGCTCGACTGCCTGCGCCGGCCGTTCGACGACCAACCGGGATACGCGGAATACGCGGCGCCGCCGCCGGACTGGGGACGGGGCATCGTGCTCTCGTGCTCCTCGTGAGCCGCGGACGGCTTGCATTCGCGCCGCCCGCCCCCAACGCTGAAGACATCGCCCAACGCCAAGAGAGAGTGACCATGCGATACGTGCTGTTCACCTGCCTGCTCACCGGACTGATCCTGTCCGCGCCGCTGGCCGCAGCGGAGGGCAGCGGCGCCGGCAACGGTGCGGAGACCACCATGGAGCAGGGCGGCGAATCCAACCTGGAGGCGCTGCAGCGCTACTCCGCGGAAAAGCGCGACCAGGCGGTGACCAAGGCCCATGAGCTCATGGACGCGCTGGACAAACGCATTGCGAACCTGCGCGAGCGCGCCGACGAGCAGTGGTCCGAGATGAGCGAGGCGACACGGGAGAAGACGCAGGCAAGCCTGCGCGCCCTGGAGGACGAGCGCGAGGACCTCGGCCGCGCGTTCGACCGCCTGGGCGAAAGCTCGGCGGAGACCTGGGACGACGTGAAGACGGGCTTCGTAGACAGCTACCGCCAGCTGCGCGAGCACTTCCAGGCGACCGAGAAGGAAACCCCCAAGCCCGACATGTCCCGGGAGTGACCGGCCTCGCCAGGCCGGAGTGCAGGCCCTACACTGGAGGGCCACCGATCACCTTCAGCTAGCGAACGGAGCACCATGCGCTATCTCAAACGATGCATCGGCCTGGCACTGATCCTCGTGGTCGGCGCGGCCCAGGCCCAGAGCGGGAGCGGCGGACTGCTGGACAACGGCGGCCGCGGCGGCGAGAGCGACTTCCTCAAACCCGCCGAGAACGGCGGCCAGACCGCGCAGCAGACCACCCAGGGCCAGCCGCAGGGCCAGCAGGGCGACTCGGAGAACGTCGAGCGCTTCGAGGACTGGGGCGTGCGCTGCGGACTCGGGGACAACGGCCCGCGCAACGGCTGCGAGATGTTCCAGGGCGTGACCCGCAGCGACAACGACAAGCTCGTCATGCGGGTGGCGGTGGCCTATCCACCCCAGGAGCAGGTCGACGGCCCCGTGGCGGTCTTCCAGCTGCCCCTGGGCATCCACCTGCCCCCGGGCGTGCAGATGAGCATCGACGGCGGCGAGCCGATCCGCTTCCCCGTACAGATCTGCTTCCAGGCGGGCTGCCGGGCGGACCTGCCACTCAAGGATGAGCTCCTCGCCAAGCTCAAGGGCGGCACCAAGGCCCAGGTCAGTATCCGCGTACCCAACGGCAAGACGGTCAACCTGCCGCTCTCGCTGATGGGCTTCACGGCGGCGCTCGACCGCATCAGCCCCTGAGCCCGCCCCGCGGCCCGGCCGCCGGCCGGGCCGCGAATGTTACAAATCGATGGCACCGGCGTTACCATACCCTCCCCTGAACAAGCCGGGATGGGAACGCACATGGCGCCGAACTTCTTCTCGCAGCTCTTCGGCAAATCCCCCGTGAGCCCCCTGCAGCGACACATGGCGGAGGTCAGCGCCTGTGTCGAGGAGCTCCCACCGTTCCTCGCCGCGGTCCGGGCCGGGGACTGGGCGACCGCCGAGGCCCATCAGCAGCGCATCGGCCGTATCGAGAGCGATGCGGACCGCCTCAAGCACGAGCTGCGCCTGCAGCTGCCCAAGGGCCTGATGCTACCCGTCGCCCGCCGCGACCTCCTCGAGGTCCTGGCCATGCAGGACAAGGTCGCCAACCGCGCCAAGGACATCGCCGGGCTGATCCTCGGCCGGCGCATGACCTTCCCCGAATCCGTCGCCGAGCCCATGGAGGCCTTCCTGCAGCGCTCCGTGGACGCCACCCGCCAGGCCCGCAAGGCCATCGACGAGCTCGACGACCTCTTCGAGACCGGCTTCCGCGGCCACGAGGTGGACATCGTCAACGGCATGCTCACCGAGCTCGACCGCATCGAGAGCGACACCGACCGCCTCCAGGTGACCACGCGGCGCGCCGTGTTCGCCCTGGAGGACGAGCTGCCGCCGGTCCACGTGATGTTCATCTACCGGATCATCGACTGGATCGGCAGCCTCGCCGACCGCTCCCAGCGGGTCGGCAGCCGGCTGCAGCTCATGCTCGCTCGATAGAAGAAACCAACTACCCGTTTTCTCTTTCCATCCCCGGGGGCCCAATGGAATTCGGTATCACACTGCTCGTGCTGGCGGCCGTGTTCGGACTGTTCATGGCGTGGGGCATCGGCGCCAACGACGTCGCCAACGCCATGGGCACATCGGTCGGGTCGCGCGCGATGACCATCGGCCAGGCGGTGGTCATCGCCGCCGTGTTCGAGTTCGCCGGCGCGCTGCTCGCCGGCGGCTCGGTGACTGACACGGTGCGCAAGGGCATCGTCAATCCGGCGGTGTTCGCCGATCACCCCCAGCTCCTGGTCTTCGGGATGCTCGCCGCCCTGCTCGCCGCGGCGGTATGGCTGCTGGTGGCCTCGTACTTCGGCTGGCCCGTGTCCACGACCCACTCCATCGTCGGCGCGGTGGTGGGCTTCGCCGCGGTGGGCGTCGGCCCGGACGCCGTGCAGTGGGGCAAAATCGTGTCCATCGCGGCGAGCTGGGTGGTCTCGCCACTGCTGTCAGGCACCATCGCGTTCCTGCTGTTCCTGTCCGTGCAACGGCTGATACTCGACTCGCACACGCCGCTCGCGAACGCCCGGCGCTACGTACCGGTGTACATGTTCGGCGTGGGCTTCGTGGTCGCACTGGTGACCATCACCAAGGGCCTCAAGCACGTGGGGGTCACCTTCCCGCCGACACTCGCGGTGCTGATCGCGGCCGCCGCCGGCATCGTCGTCACGCTCGTGGGCATTGCCGGTATCCGTCGTCTGGACATCGATCCGGACGCGGACCTCGACTTTCACTACACCAACGTCGAGCGGATCTTCGGCGTGCTCATGGTGATCACCGCCTGCGCCATGGCCTTCGCCCACGGCTCCAACGACGTCGCCAACGCCGTGGGACCGGTGGCGGCGGTGGTGAGCATCGTCACCAACAGCGGTGAGGTCGGCGCCAAGGCCAGCCTCAACGTGTGGATCCTGCTGCTCGGCGGGGGCGGCATCGTGATCGGCCTGATCACCTATGGCCAGCGCGTGATCCAGACCGTCGGCCAGGGCATCACCTCGCTGTCGCCGAGCCGCGGCTTCGCCGCCACCATCGCCGCGGCGACCACCGTGGTCCTCGCCTCCGGCACCGGACTGCCGATCTCGACGACCCACACGCTGGTGGGCGGCGTACTCGGCGTGGGCCTCGCCCGGGGCATGGCCGCGCTCAACCTGCGCATGATCGGCCACATCTTCATGTCCTGGATCGTCACCCTGCCCGCCGGCGCGATCCTCTCGGTGATGTTCTTCTACCTGCTCGAGGCGCTGCTCGGCTGAAGCCGCCGCCGGGCGGCGCGCTGGGCGGACCAGGTATCGGCAGTGTAGACCGCCAGACCCGTCCAGATTGCGGCGAAGGTGACGCCGTCGGCCCCGGTGAAAGGCTCGCCGAGTACGAGCACGCCGGTAAGCAGGTGCATGGTCGGCGTGATGTACTGGAACAGCCCCAGCGTCGCCAGCCGGAGGCGCTGCGCCGCCGCCGTGAACAGCACCAGCGGCACCACCGTCGCCGCGCCGGCCCCGATCAGCAATACGTCGATGACGGGCGAGGCGATGAACAGCTGCGCGCGTCCTTCGGCATACATCCAGGCCAGACCGATCAGCGCCGCGGGCAGGGCCATCAGCGTCTCCAGGAACAGGCCCGTGGCACTGTCGACGGCGAGCTGCTTGCGGATCAGCCCGTAACCGCCGAAGCAGCCGGCGAGCACCAGCGCGATCCAGGGCACCGAGCCGAAGGCGATCACGCGCAGGATCACGCCCGCCGCGGCCACACCGACCGCCAGCATCTGCCAGCGCCGCAGCCGCTCACCGAGGAACGCGAAACCGAGGAAGACATTGAGCAGCGGATTGATGTAATAGCCCAGGCTGCTCTCGAGCACGTGGCCGTTGGTGACGGCCCAGATGAACACCCCCCAGTTGGCGACGATGAGCGCGGTACTTGCCATCAGCGGCCGGCGCAGGTGCGGCTGCGCGAGCACCGCCCGCACCCGGGTCCAGCGTCCGGCGGCGGCGAGCACCAGCGCGAGCAGCACCGCCGCCCAGATCACGCGCTGCACCAGGATCTCCCAGGGCGAGACGCTGGGGCCGATGAGGTGGAAATACAGCGGCAGCAGCCCCCAGAGGCCGAACGCCCCCAGTGCCGCCGCGACGCCGCCGGCCGACGGGTGGGTATCGGACACGTCGCGATTCCTCGAGTGGATGTGGCGGGCGGTCTTCCGGCGTGCAGCAGGCACCGCCGTGGACGCCCCATGGACATGGAGCCGTCAGGATAGTTGCCCGGCGAACGTTTTGCGACCCCGCCAGCCTCCGTGGTCCCGACTTCGCGCCCCCATTCCCGTCGTCGGATAATCGCCTCCGGGGGCGGGACAAACGCGTCGATTTATCGTAGGATTCGCCGCGCCGCAGATCGATGCTTAACCCGGTCAGTCAGGCGGTTGGGCGAACACGCCCGGGCAGGGTCGGTAGACTGCGGCCGCCGCGGATGCACCAGTCAACCCAGGGGAACGATCCATGTCGATTACCGAGCGCGACCTCTACCTCCAGCAGTGGAAACAGGCCCAGGAGCTCGCCGAGCAGATGCTGCCGATGATCGGCCGCCTCTACCGCGATCGCGGTCTGGTCCTGCGCATCTACGGCCGCCCGCTCAACAACGTCAACACGGTCGACATCCTCAAGGCGCACCGCTTCGTCAAGCAGTACGAAGGCGAAGCGCTGGACATCCGCGACAGCTTCGCCGTACTGGAGGCGCTGACCGCCCTGCGCCTGGCCCCGGCACGACTGGACCTGGGCCGCCTCGCCGTCGCCTACGGCCGCCTCGAGGAGCCCCGTCCGGCGCTTACCGACTGGCTGCGCGAGGAGCTCGCCGACATCGTCGACCGCGAGGGCCCGCTGCTCAACGAACCCCAGGACGTCGTGCTCTACGGTTTCGGCCGCATCGGACGCCTGCTCGCCCGGCTGCTCATCGAGAAGACCGGCGCCGGCAACAAGATGCGCCTGCGCGCCGTCGTCGTACGCCCCAACAACAATGACGACGACCTCGACAAGCGCGCGAGCCTGCTGCGCCGCGACTCCGTACACGGCCCCTTCAACGGCTCGATCTTCACCGTGCCGGAAGAGAACGCCATCGTCGCGAACGGCAACTACATCAAGGTCATCTACGCCAACGACCCGGCGGAGATCGACTACACCGAGTACGGCATCAAGGACGCGCTGATCCTCGACAACACCGGCAAGTGGCGCGATGAGGCCGGCCTCTCCCGCCACCTCGAGGCCACCGGCGCCGGCCGCGTGCTCCTGACCGCGCCCGGCAAGGGCGATCTCAAGAACATCGTCTTCGGTGTGAATCACCGCGACATGGCCCCCGAGGACCGCATCCTCTCGGCGGCGAGCTGCACCACCAACGCCATCACCCCCGTGCTCAAGGTGATCAACGAGCGCTACGGTATCGAGTACGGTCACGTCGAGACGGTGCACGCCTACACCAACGACCAGAACCTCACCGACAACTACCACAAGGGCTCGCGCCGCGGCCGCAGCGCGCCGCTGAACATGGTTCTCACCGAGACCGGCGCGGCCAAGGCGGTGGCCAAGGCCCTGCCCGAGCTCTCCGGCAAGCTCACCGGCAACGCCATCCGCGTCCCCACCCCGAACGTGTCGCTCGCGGTGATGAACCTCACCCTCAACGACTCGGTGGACGAGGAGAGCCTGCGCGAATTCCTCCGCGACGCCGCGCTGTACTCGGACGTCGCCGAGCAGATCGACTACACCGCCTCCACCGAGGCAGTCTCCACCGATCTGGTCGGCTCGCGTCACGCCGGCGTCATCGACTCGGCCTCGCTGATCGCCCAGGACCGCCACTGCGTGGTCTACGTCTGGTACGACAACGAGATGGGCTACAGCTGCCAGGTCATGCGCATCGCCCAGGAGATGGCGGGCCTGCACTTCCCGCGCCTGCCGCGAAGCTGACCGCCGGCGGCGGGCGGCGCTGTTCCGGCGCCGCCCGCAGGCGCCCCGGGCTGGCGTCACCGATCACCGGCTTAGTAACCTGTGCGCATTACCGTCACCGGAGCGAGAGAGTCCCGCCATGAGCAACTCCCTGCGCGAGCAGATGCTGAAATCCGGGCTCGCCTCAGAAGAGGACGTCAAGCGGGTCGAGTCCCAGAAAAAGGGCAGGAAAAAGGGCCCAAAGAAGAAGAAATCCCAGCGCCAGGCCCCGAAGAGCGATGCCGCCTCCCACGCCGAGCTCTACGACCAGGCCAAGCGGGCCCGCGACCGCGACCTCAACCGTGAGCGTGAGGCCGAGCGCAAGCGTCAGGCGGACGAGAAGGCCGCGCGCAAAATGGTGCTCGACTCCGAGATCCGCCGCAGCGAGCGCGACGCGGACGTGGCATTCCATTTCACCCACGGTGAGCGCATCAAACGGCTGTACGTCACCGGCGCCCAGCAGACGCAGCTCGCCCGGGGCGAACTGGCTATCGCGCGCACCCGCGGGCACTACCGGCTGATCCCAGCGGAGGTCGCCGACCGGGTCGAGCCGGTGGCGCCGTTCCTGATCGCCTTCCGCGGCGGGCCCGTCGAGGGCGAGGACGATCCCGCCTACGAGGAGCACCCGATCCCGGACGACCTCATGTGGTAGTGCGCAGCGGCGCCACCCGGCGCAGTGACAGCCACGAATGCACCGCGATGGCGCCGAGCACGAGCACGGCCCCCGCGAGGGTCAGCGCCGGGGGCTCCTCGCCCACCGCGCCCCACACCCACACCGGGGCCAGCACGGTCTCGATGAGCAGGAACAGGCTCACCTCCGGGGACGGCAGATAGCGCGTGGACGTCATCAGCAGCACCGACGCCAGCGGCATCTGCGCGAGCCCCATGACCGCCAGCCAGCCGTAGCTCGACGCCGACAGCGTGAGCGGATCGGCGAACGGCCACGCGATCAGCCCCGCCACCACGCCCGAGCCGCAGGTCAGCGGGATACGCGGTACCGCCGGGCAGCGGCGGAGCACCGTGAACGCCCCGCCCAGCGAGACGCACAGCGCCATCGCCAGGGCGTCGCCGAGCAGTGTGCCGCCGCCGACGGAGCCGGAGAACACGACCGCCACGCCGGCGATGCTCACGACGATGGCCGCCAGGGTCCGCGGGCGAACGCGCTCGCCGAGGAACAGCCAGGAGAACAGCGCCGCGAAGAACGGCGCACAGCTCAGGATCACCACCGTGTTCGCCGCCCGGGTGAGGGAGACGGAGAGCACGAACAATGCGGTGTTCATGCCGTACAGCCCCGCCGCCGCCAGTGCCGCGAACACCTCCCGGCGGTTGGCCGGCCGCCAGCGCTCACGATGGACCAGCGCGAGCAGCCCCATCGACAACGCGATCCCCCAGCCGCGCCAGAACGCCACGTTCCAGCCGTCCGTCGCGGCGAGGCGCACGAGCACCGCGTCGAAGCTCAGCACCAGCGCCCCCGCGGCGGCGATCAGCATGCCCCGGCGGTGAACCGTGGTCGCGCTCTCCAATGCCCCCTCCCCTGATCCCTGAAACGAAGGCGGCAAGGATAGCCCACCGGGGCCGATCACGGTACCGTGCCGCGTCGGCTCACTCCGGCCAGATCCGCGCCAGGATGGCGTCGCGGTCCACCCCCGCGGGCAGGCACCCCAGGGTATAGCCGCCCCCTCCGCCGAGCCGGCTGGCGCAGAACGCCTCCGCCACCGGTGCCGGGGCGTGGCGCACGAGCAGGCTCGCCTGCAGCGCCAGGGCAAGCGCCCCGGTCGCCCGGCGGGCCGCCGCCGGGTCCTCGCGCACCGAGGCGAGCTCGCCCGGCAGCGCCTCGATCGCGGCGTCCAGGCGTGAGTCGGCGCCCCGGGCCAGTGCCAGTTCGGCGAGGAACGCCGCCTCCACCTCCGGATCGTCCACCAGCGCCCGGCGGACGTCGAGACAGATCACGTTGCCGGCCCCCTCCCAGATACCGTTCACCGGTGCCTCCCGGTAGAGACGCGCCAGCGGCCCGGTCTCCACATAACCGTTGCCGCCGAGACACTCCATGGCCTCGGCGATCACCGCCGGCGCGCGCTTGTTGGTCCAGTACTTCGCCGCCGCCGTGCCCAGGCGGGCGAGCCGGCGCTCGCCGGCCGCGTCGGCCGGGGCCTCGAACGCCGCGGCCAGACGCAGGACCATCGTCAGCCCCGCCTCAACCTCCAGGGCCAGATCGGCCAGGACCTCCCGCATCAGCGGCTGCTCGGCGAGCGTCGCACCGAACGCGCGCCGGGCCCGACAGAAATGCCACGCCTGGACCAGCGCCTGGCGCATCATGCCCACCGGCGCGGTGGCCGCGTCGAGGCGGGTCTGCTGCACCATTTCGATGATGGTGCGCACGCCCCGACCCGGTGGACCCACGCGGCGTGCCCAGGCATCGTCGTACTCGATCTCCGCGGAGGCGTTGCTACGGTTACCGCACTTGTCCTTGAGCCGCTGCAGCCGGATACCGTTGCGCGCGCCGTCCGGCCGCCAGCGGGGCACGAGAAAGCAGGTCAGCCCCTCGTCGGCCTGGGCCAGGGTGAGGAAGGCATCGGACATCGGCGCGGAGCAGAACCACTTGTGGCCGGTGAGCACGTATTCGCCGTCACCACCGGCGGCGACGGCACGGGTGGTGTTGGCGCGCACGTCCGAACCGCCCTGCTTCTCGGTCATGGCCATGCCGAAGGTCGCGCCGGCCTTCTCCCCCGCCGGCAGCGAACGGGCATCATAGCGGGTGCTCATCAGCCATGGCAGCCAGTCGTCGGCCACCGCCGGTTCGGCGAGCAACGCGGGCACGGCGGCGTGGGTCATCGTCACCGGACAGCACACGCCCTGCTCGGGCTGGGTGAAGAGGTACAGCCCGGCGACATGGGCGATGTGGCCACCCGCTGCATTCCGCCGCCATGCGACCCCGTGCAGGTCGTGGCCGATGGCGAGCGCCATGAGGGCGTGGTAGGCGGGATGATAGTGGACCTCATCCACACGACGGCCGCCGGTGTCGAAGGCGACGAGTTCCGGGGGATGGCGCTCAGCCTGCTGCGCCTGCTCGAACCAGTGTCCGCGGCCGGTCTCCTCGCCCAGCGCCGCGAGCCAGGAGGCCGTCCACTCCGGTGCCAGCCGGGTGACCTGCTCGCGCAGGGGCCGGTCCGTGGCCCACGCATCGTAGTCGTCCGGGGGAAACGGCTGGTTGTCGACCTCGTGGGTGCCGAGCCGGGTACGGGGACGGTGGAAACGCATGGCCGGCCTCCTGCCGCGGGGTAGTGATTATCGCTGCGGTCGGGGCGGGGCGGCGGCGCCGCCGGGCGCCCTCGGACCTGCAGATTCAGCGTAGCAGTCACCGGGCTCCCAGGTGGAAACTATACCGTCCAGTCGGTATAGTTCGGCGGTATCGTGATCGACAGAGGCAACGACGATGGGCGAACGGGATTCCACACGGGAACGTCTCCTCCTCGCCGCGGCGCGGCTTGTCCGGGAGCAGGGTGTACGCCATCTCACCCTGGCCGCCGTGGCCCGTGAGGCCGGCGTGAGCAAGGGCGGGCTGATCTATCACTTCCCGTCCAAGGAGGCGCTGCTCGGTGCCATGGTGGCGCACCTGCTCACCGTCACCGAGGCGGGCATTGACGCACACCGCGAAACCGATACCGGCGCCGGGAGCTGGACCCGCGGCTACCTCGCCACGTGCTCACCGCCGGAGCGCGGCGAGCACCCCGACAACCGCATGGCGGCCGCAGTCCTCGCCGCCGGCGCGGGCGCGCCGGCACTGCTCGACCCGATCCGCGAGCGCCAGCCGGCGTGGCGTGCGGCACTGGCGGACGACGGCATCGATGCCGTGGACGCCATGGTGGTGCGCCTGGCGGCGGACGGACTGTGGATGAACGACCTCTTCGCACTGCCGGCACTGGACGCAGACGAACGGGCCGCGGTCATGGCCCGGCTGGCGGCGATGACGGAGGCAGGGACATGAATGCTCTGATCTGGCTCACCATCGCGATCACCAGCGAGGTGATCGCTACCACCGCACTCAAGGCCTCCAACGGCTTCTCCCGTCTGGGTCCGTCGGTGATCGTCGTCGCGGGCTATGCCCTCGCCTTCGTGCTGCTGTCGATGAGCCTCAAACACCTGCCGGTGGGCTACGTCTACGCCCTATGGGCGGGGCTCGGGATGGTCGGCGTGGCGATCACCGGGGCCATGGTCTTCGGCGAGGCCTTTCCCCTCGCCAAGGCCGGCGGGATCGCCCTGATCGTCGCCGGCGTGGTGATGCTGAACCTGCCGGCGGCGAGGGGCTGACCCGCAATACAGCCCCCCGCCGCGACAGCCCGGCCGACACCCACACAGTCCGGGTGGAAAAGGACGCCGGTGACGGGGCCGGGACCGCCACCGGCGATTCGGACGGCATCAGTCGCGGTCGTCGTCCCAGCGGCTGTCACCACGGCGGGGGCGACGGTCGTCGTCCCGGCAGTCGCCTCGGCGATCGTGGTCGCCATGCCAGCCACGGCGCCCTGACGCCGCCTCGGTTTCGTCGATGCGCC
This sequence comes from Arhodomonas sp. KWT2, assembly GCF_041949875.1. NCBI lineage: Bacteria > Pseudomonadati > Pseudomonadota > Gammaproteobacteria > Chromatiales > Ectothiorhodospiraceae > Arhodomonas > Arhodomonas sp. KWT2. The sequence goes on along the minus strand of NZ_JBHFPQ010000040.1, from coordinate 129,854 downwards.
CGTCGCCGTTGCGGTCCATGCGCATCAGACGCCGTTCCATGGGATAGGCGAATTCCTCCTGACTGACGGCGCCGTCGCCGTCGCTGTCGAGCCGCTGGATGCGGCGCTCGGCGCGCATGCGCATCATCAGCGCCTGCATCTCGTCGGCGTCGAGCCGGCCGTCGCCGTTGACGTCCGCCTCGGAGAAGCGCCCGGCCTGGCGCTCCTTGAGCGCCTGGACACTCATCGGCAGGTCGTCCGGCCCCATCCCCATCATTCCCGGCGCACCGAAATGCCCGCGGCGATCCGGGCCGGCGTTGGCCAGACCCGCCACGGCAACGGTGAGGACGGCGGCACCGATCAGAAACTTGCCCTTGTGCATGAGTCATCTCCCGTACTTGCTGCGACTTTCACGGCCGCGATTCACCGCGACCTCGCAGACGATTCTGGGCACGGGCCGTGGAGGGAATATGCGCGAATCGGGGAGAGAATGTGAAACGCCGCCGGGCCCGAACCTCAGCCCAGGGCCTCGAGGCGGTAGCCCACGCCGTAGACGGAGCGGATCAGCTCCTGGTCGCCGCGGATAACGGCCATCTTGCGGCGCAGGTTCTTGACGTGGGTGTCCACGGTGCGGTCGGTCACCACGCGGTGATCGTCGTAGAGGTGATCGAGGAGCTGGTCCCGCGAGAACACCCGGCCCGGGTGCCCGGCGAGGGTGGCGAGCAGGCGGAACTCCACCGGTGTCAGCGACAGCGGCTCGCCGTCGAGGCTGGCACGGTAGCCGGCCTCGTCCACGACCAGCCCCCGCCCCGCACCGGCAGGCGCGTCGCTGCGGGTCCGGCGCAGGATGGCCTTGACCCGGGCGACCACCTCGCGGGGACTGAAGGGCTTGCAGATGTAGTCGTCGGCGCCGAGCTCCAGGCCGAGGAGACGGTCGATCTCCTCCACCCGGGCGGTGACCATGACCACCGGCACGTCGCTGAAGCCGCGGATCGCGCGGCACACGCTCATGCCGTCCTCGCCGGGGAGCATGAGGTCCAAGAGCACGAGATCGGGCTGATTGGCGCGGACCCACGGGACGACCTCGCGGCCGTCGCCCAGCACGTGCGGCTCGTAGTCCGCCGCACGCAGGTAGTCGGCCAGCAGCCCCGCCAGCTGGGGCTCGTCCTCGACGATGAGGATGCATCCACTCATGCCCCGGTACCCTCCTGGTTGAGTCATGTCCCGTCGTTCAGCCCGCCAGCGGCAACGTCAGCCGTATGCCGACACCGCCGGCGGGCGCTGCATAGGCCTCGATTCGACCACCGTGGGCCACAGCTATGTTACGGCATATCGCAAGCCCCAGGCCGGCGCCGCCGCTGGAGCGGCTGCGTGAGCCCTCGACCCGGTAGAGCCGCTCGAACAGCCGCTCCAGGGCCTCGGCGGGCACGCCCGGCGCGGAATCCTCCAGCCGCAGCACGGCCTCGCCACCCTCCGTGGCCAGGGACAGGTGCACCTCGCCGCCGCGGTCCGTATAGGACAGGCTGTTGTAAAGCAGATTGCCCAGGAGCTGACCGATACGGCCACGGTCGGCGGTAACCGTCACCGGCTGCCCGGGCACCGTCAGCGCCAGCCTGAGACCGGCATCGGCCATCCGCGCACGCCACTGCCCTGCGGCCGTTCTCGCCAGTTCGGCGAGGTCCAGCACCTCCATGCGGTAGTTGAGCGCGCCGGCGTCGGAGAGCGAGAGCTCGTAGAGGTCGTCGACGAGCTTGCTCAGCGTGGCGACACTGCCCTGCAGGCCCGTCAGGGACTCACGGGTGAGCGGGCGCACGCCGTCCTCCATGGCCTCCAGCTCGGCCCGCAGCACCGACAGTGGCGTGCGCAGCTCATGGGAGATATCCGCCATGAATGCGCGGCGCAGGCGCTCGTTGCGCTCCAGGGTCTCGGCCAGGCGGTTGAAGTCGTTGGCCAGCTGGCCGAGCTCGTCGCGGCGGGGCTCGTCCACCCGTGTGTCGAACCGCCCGGCGGTGAGCGCCCGGGTCGCGCCCGCCAGCCGGCGCACCGGTGCCAGAAAGCCACGGGCGAGCAGCAGGCTCACCACTGTGGCCAGCACGACCACGACCAGCGCGGTCATCCAGGCGGCGTCGAACTGTTTCTCCTGGAAACGCAGGGCCAGATGGTCGGTGATACGCCCCGGGGGGCGATAGACAAGCCAGCCCACGGTTACGCCATCCACCATGACCGGCCGCGACTCCGACTGACCCGGCACCGCCTTAGGCCCGGCAATGTGCTGCCGCTCCGCATTCAGCAGGGCCGGGCCGAAACGGACCGGGCCCTGCATGGACGGCACGTCCCCGGGAGGACCGGCAACCGCACGCCGGGACCCGCCGTGGCCATCATCGTCGCGCTCGCGGTGGCGGTCATCGCGGCCATCGTCGTCCCCGTGATCCCGCTCCCGGTGTTCGTCGTGGTCCTCGCCGTCGTCGCGCTCGCGGTGATGGGCCTCCGCCTCTCGCTGGCGCCACAGCGCCTCCCGGAGCAGGCGCCGCCAGTGCCCGTCTTCGGACAGATCGTGCCAGTCGCCGGCCTCGCGATAATAATCGGCGAGCACCGACGCCAGCATGTCGATACGCTCGCCCTCGCGCTCTCGCACGTAGTCGAGGAAATCGCTGCGAAAGGTCATCTGTACCGCAAAGGTCATGAGCACGACCACGCACAGCGTGACGCCCAGAATGGCGAGAAACAGCTTCGCGGTGATGCCCGGTCGTCTCATCAATTTCTGCCCACCCTCTCGACTTGACCTCCGTCATGGCAGGCCACGTTGCGTGCGCCAAGTATCCCGCGCGGGACGCACGACGCAAGCACAACCACGCCGACTCCCCGGTATCTTCATATTCCGCCCACTATCGCATCGCACCATTGCGAGTGAACCGACACGACCAAGGAGTTCTTCCAATGCAACTGCGCGACACACCGTTTGATTACGGCACGGTCACCCGCTGGCTCCACTGGCTTACCGCCGCAGCCATCGTGTTGATGCTTGCCATCGGCTGGTTCGCGGGTTACCTCCCGGAGTCCACCGAACACACCCTGATGGGATTCCACGTCAGCCTCGGTGTGGGCGTGCTCGGGCTCGGCATCCTCCGGGTGCTCTGGCGGACCACCAACCGTAAACGCCCGCCGCGGGACGCCGACTTCCCCGGCCGGCTCGCAACACTGATGCAGTGGGCACTGATCGCGCTGCTGGTCATCATCCCGCTGTCCGGCTGGTTCATGGCTTCGGCCGGCGGACACACGCCCGGCTTCTTCGGGCTGTTCTCCCTGCCGCCGCTGGTCGCCGAGAACGAGGCGCTCCACGAGTTCGGCGAGGAGGCGCACGAGATCCTGCCCTGGATCCTGGTGGGCGTGCTGGCCCTCCACATCCTCGGGGCCCTCAAGCACCACTACGTCGACCGGGACGCGACCCTGCAGCGCATGGTGCGGGGCACGCCCCAGTAGCCGGCACGCGCGCCGCCGGCGGGCGTTGACCCGCGTCATGCCCGCCGGCGCGACAAGGTGTCCTCCTGCCCGTCAACCGGGTAACACGACAACGACGCACAAAAGGGGCACGAGGCGATGCGCGCCATCAAACTCACGCTCTGGTCCTTCCTGGCCGGGCTGACCCTGCTCTGGCTGCTCGCGGATACACTCCTGCCTGAGCCGCTCAACTACTTCTCGTTCCGGCACGCGTTCGTTCAGTACACTGGCGTACTCGCGATCGGCACCATGAGCCTGGCCATGGTCCTGGCCACCCGGCCCGCCCGGGCGGAACGCCGGCTCAACGGCCTCGACAAGATGTACCGCCTGCACCGGTGGCTGGGCATCGCCGCCCTGACCGTGGCGGTCGTTCACTGGTGGTGGGCGCTGGGGACGAAGTGGATGGTCGGCTGGGGATGGCTATCCCGTCCCGGCCGTGGACCCGGCCCGGCCCACGGCGGCGGAGCCGGCGGGGAATCGCTCGGGCACATGCTGCGCGGGATCGCCGAGACAGTAGGCGAGTGGACCTTCTACGCCGTCGCCGCACTGATCGTGGTCGCCCTGCTTCAGCGCGTCCCCTACCGCGTCTTCCGCTGGACCCACAAGTGGCTGGCGGTGGGCTACCTCGCCCTCGTCTTTCACGCGATTGTGCTGACCAGCACAGACTACTGGGCGCAGCCGGTCGGCTGGGTGCTGGCGTTACTCCTCGCCGCAGGCAGCATCGCCGCGGCGCTCTCGCTCAGCGGCCGCATCGGCCGTTCACGCCGGGTCAGCGGCACCGTCTGCTCGGTCACCCGGTTCGACCCGTTGCGGGTGGTGGCCGCCACCGTCGCACTCGCGCCGGACTGGCCGGGCCACGTCCCCGGGCAGTTCGCCTTCGTGACCGTTGACCGTAACGAGGGGGCGCACCCCTACACCATTGCCTCGGCCTGGGACCCGAAGGAGCGCTGCGTGGAATTCGTGGTCAAGGGACTCGGCGACCACACCGCGCAGCTGCAACAGCAGCTGTGCGAGGGGACGGCAGTGACCGTGGAGGGGCCCTACGGCTGCTTCGATTTCGACGACGCACGCCCGCGCCAGATCTGGGTCGGTGCCGGCATCGGCATCACACCCTTCATCGCACGCATGCAGTATCTCGCCCGTCACCCGGGCGGAGCGCCCGTCGACCTGTTCCACCCGACCACGGATCACGATCCCGCCGCGATCGAACGCCTGACCCGGGACGCCCGCGCCGCTGGCGTGCGCCTGCACGTCACCATTACCCCGCGCGACGGCCGGCTCACGCCGGACGACATCCGCCGGACAGTGCCGGAGTGGCGCGAGGCCGGCCTCTGGTTCTGCGGCCCGGTGGCCTTCGGCCGGGCACTGCGACGGGACTTCACCGCCCACGGCCTGCCCGCGGACGCCTTCCACCAGGAGCTCTTCCGGATGCGCTGAGCGCCGGTACGATCGCCGTCGCCGTGCCCCGTACCCAGGGCGGCTGACGCCTGACAATACGGTCGGCAAGGCTAGTACACTGTGCCGGGTGACCGTGACGAGCCGAGCCGCAATCCCCGAACCGGTGCCCCGCACCCGCCGCTGGCGGGCGCGCGCCCTGGTGGCCGCGGCGGCGATCGCCGTGGCCGCCGTGGTGCTCGCCGGCACCTGGTGGCTCGCGCGGGAATCCGCCTACGCCGGGCTGCGCACGCAGAGCGCCAACGACCTGCGGCTCTACATCGCCAACGTCCGCCGCGAGCTCGAGAAGTTCGAGTACCTCCCCTCGCTGCTCGCCGACGACAGCCGGCTCCAGCGCCTGCTCCGCAACCCCGCGGACGCGCTCGCCTGGCGCTCGGTCAACCGCTACCTCCAGCTCGCCGCGAACGTCTCCAACGCCGCCGCCATCTACCTGCTCGACGACGACGGGCTCACAGTGGCGGCCAGCAACTTCGACGACGCCGATTCCTTCATCGGCGACAATTACAGCTTCCGGCCGTACTACCAGCAGGCCGCGAAAGGCAGACTGGGGCGTTTCTACGCGCTGGGGATCACCTCGAACCGGCGCGGCTACTATTTCGCCTCGCCGGTGGGCCGCGGCGACGAGATCCTGGGCGTGGTGGTGGTGAAGGTGCCGCTGGCCCCGCTGGAGCGCGAGCGCGGCGGCAGCGGCCGGGAGTTCATCGTCACCGACCCGGCCGGCGTTATCTTCCTCTCCACCGAGCCGAGCTGGCGGTTCAAGACGCTGCACCCGCTCACCGCCCCCCAGCGCCGGCGCATCGAGTCGACCCAGCGCTACCCCGGGCGCTCGCCCTCGCCGCTGCAACGCGAGTCCACCACCGCGCTCGCCGACGGCGGGACGCTCGTGGACCTGGGCGACGGCGGGAGCTTCCTGCGCCAGGAGCGCGGTATGCCCACGGCGGGCTGGCGTGTCCACGTGATGGCGGATACCGCACCGGTCTACGAGCAGATCGTACGCTCGGTGCTGCTCGCCGCGGCGAGCCTGTTCGCCATCGCCCTGGCCGCGGGCGTATTCGCCCAGCGGCGGGCACGGCTCGCCGAGCGCCGGCGCTTCGAGCAGGCCAGCATGGAGGCCGCGGCCGCCAACGCCGAGCGCGTACGCGCCATCATCGACAACACCCGCGCCGGGCTGGTGACCCTCACCGCGGACGGGCGCATCGCCTCGCTCAACCCCACCGCCGAGACGCTTCTCGGCCGCAGCAGCGACTCCGTGTCCGGGGACCCGCTGACCGGACTGTTCGACGGCGGCGACCGGCGCACCCTGGAGCAGGGCCTGCGGATGGCGGCGGAGACCGCGACCCCACCGCTGCTGGAGGTCTCCGCCCACCACGGCGACGGCTCGGACCTGCCGCTGGAGGTCGCCGTCTCCGCGATGGACCTGCCCGAGGGCCGGCGCTACCTGGTCACCCTCCACGACCTCAGCGAGCGCAAGGCCGGCGAGCGCGCCCTGCGCGAGGCCCACGACCAGCTCGAGCAGCGCGTCAGCGAGCGCACCCGGGATCTGCTCACCACCAACCGGCGCCTCAGCCGCGAGATCGAGGAGCACCAGCGCACCGAGGCGGCCCTGACCCGCACCCGTGACGAGCTCGTGCAGGCCGCCAAGCTCGCCGCCATCGGCCAGCTCGCCGCCGGCATCAACCACGAGATCAACCAGCCGCTGACCGCGATCCGTGCCTACGCCGACAACGCCCGGCTGCTGCTGGACCACGACCGTGAGGACGACGCCCGCGGCAACCTGTCGCTGATCTCCGACCTCACCGGGCGGATGGCACGCATCGTCAACCAGCTCAAGCTCTTCTCGCGCAAGAGCACCGGCACGCCGGTGGCGGTTTCCGTCCCCGCAGCGGTGGACGACGCGCTCGCGCTGCTCGACCCGCAGCTCTCCCGGGAAGGGGTGGCGGTTTTCCGCCACTGGGACGCCGCGCCGCTGTACTGTCTGGGCGACACCGTCCGCCTGGAGCAGGTGTTCGTTAACCTCATCGGCAACGCGGCCCAGGCGATGTCGGAGGCCGAACGGCGCGAGGTGCACGTCACCCTGCATGCCGACGGCGACTGGATCGAGGTGCGGGTGCGCGACACCGGCCCGGGGATAGACGACGAGCACCTCGCCCAGATCTTCGAGACCTTCTTCACCACCAAGGACACCGGTCAGGGCCTCGGCCTCGGCCTGTCGATCTCCGCGCGGATCATCGAGGAGATGGGTGGCACGATGCATGCTGACAACGACCCGGAGGGCGGCGCGGTCTTCACGGTGACGCTGCCACGAACCACGGAGGACGCCAACGGTGAGTGAGGCGGCGACGGCGCCGGTAGTGTTCATAGACGACGAGGCCCATATCCGGCTCGCCGCGACCCAGACCCTGGAGCTCGCGGGCCTGTCGGTGACCGCCTACGACCGGGCGGCACCGGCGCTGGCGCGGATCAGCCGGGAGTTCCCGGGAGTGGTCGTCTGCGACATCAAGATGCCGCAGATGGACGGACTCGCGTTCATGCGCGAGGCGCTCGCCATCGACGAGGACCTGCCGGTGATCCTGGTCACCGGTCACGGCGACATCGCCATGGCCGTCGGCGCCATGCGCGACGGGGCCTACGACTTCGTCGAAAAGCCCTACGCCCCGGAGACCCTCACCGAGGTCGTGCGCCGGGCGCTGGAGAAGCGCCGGCTCACCCTGGAGAACCGCAGCCTGCGCGAGGAGCTCGCCGCCCAGAGCGCCCCGGGGCCGCGTATCATCGGCAACACCCCGGCGATCCAGCGGCTGCGTTCGCTGATCCACCAGGTCGCCGACACCGGCGCGGACGTGCTCGTCCACGGCGAGACCGGTACCGGCAAGGAACTGGTCGCGCGCTCGCTGCACGAGCACAGCAGCCGCCGGGAGGGCAACTTCGTGGCCGTGAACTGCGGGGCGGTACCCGACGAGCTCATCGAGAGCGAACTCTTCGGCCACGAGGCCGGTGCCTTCACGGGGGCGCGCACGCGGCGCATCGGCAAGCTGGAGCACGCCAGCGGCGGCACGCTGTTCCTCGACGAAATCGAGAGCATGCCGCTGGCCCAGCAGGTCCAGCTCCTGCGCGCGCTGCAGGAGCGCAGCGTCATCCGGGTCGGTGCCAACACGCCGGTCCCGCTGGACCTGCGGGTGGTCGCGGCCACCAAGGTGGACCTGCGCCAGGCCGCGGACGAGGGCCGTTTCCGCGACGACCTCTACTACCGGCTCAACGTCGTCAGTCTCGAGGTCCCGCCGCTGCGCGAGCGCCGCGACGACATCCCGCTGCTGTTCCAGCACTTCATGCTGGTGGCGGGCTACCACCGCTACCAGCGCGAGGTGCCGGCGGTCTCGCCGGAGCAGCGCAGCGCCCTGCTCGCGCACCAGTGGCCCGGCAACGTGCGCGAGCTGCGCAACGTCGCCGAGCGCTACGTGCTCCTCGGCGAGCACTACGCCTTCGACCTCGACCGGGTGCTGGACAAGACCGGCGACGGCACCGCTGCGGCCATGAGCCTGCGCGAGCAGGTGGAGGGATTCGAGCGTGCCCTCATCGAGAGCGCGCTGCGCGCCGAGCACGGCAACATCAGCCGCGCCACCGACGCGCTCGGTCTCCCGCGCAAGACCCTCTACGACAAGATGCAGAAGTACGGGCTCACCCGGGAGCAGTTCACCGAATAGCCATCCCACGGGTGTGCGGAAAACCGCCACCCAGAACGCACCGAAGTGTGCGGGAACCCGCCACCGGTACCCCGGCCGGGCGGGGTCACGGCGACCTCCCAGCGCCCCGCTCGCGCGTCATCGTCCCGATGCCCGCAGCGACCGTCACCCCGCCCAGAAACCCTTTTTAATAACAGGATGTTACCGGTGACTGGCAGACACGGGCGACAATACCCGCGCAGCGTCACGCCGACGTTCTCAGCGGATGTGCAGGGGCAGTCTTTAAGCTTGGCACGGTTTCTGCTTCCGCACAGGCACCAGCCCTGTGAGGCTGCGTCACATATGAAATCGACACGACACAACGACGGAGGAGCATCCCCATGCGACTTTCCGCCCTGGCAATCGGTGCCGCCCTCGCCCTGACCTCCGCCAGCGCCTTCGCCGCGCCGGTGACCCTGAAGTTCTCCCACGTGGTCGCGGAGAACACCCCCAAGGGCAAGATGGCCCAGCGCTTCGAGAAGCTCGTCGAGGAGCGCATCGGCGACAAGGTGCAGGTCGAGGTCTACCCGAACTCGCAGCTCTACAACGACAACAAGGTGCTGCAGGCCATGCAGCTCGGCGACGTGCAGATGGCCGCGCCGGCGCTGTCGAAGTTCTCCCGCTACACCGACCGCCTCCAGGTCTTCGACCTGCCGTTCCTGTTCGAGAACATCGATGCCGTGAGCTGCTTCCAGAAGAGCGACAAGGGCCGGATGCTGCTCGACCACATGAAGGACAAGGGCATCATCGGCCTCGGCTACCAGCACAACGGCATGAAGCAGCTCTCCGCGAGCGATCCGCTGCGCACCCCCGGGGACGCCGCCGGCAAGAAGTTCCGGATCATGTCCTCCGACGTGCTGGCCGCGCAGTTCAAGGCTGTTGACGCCGCCCCGGTGAAGAAGCCCTTCTCTGAGGTCTTCACCCTGCTGCAGACCGAGGCCATCGATGGTCAGGAGAACACCTGGTCGAACATCTACACCCAGAAGTTCTACGAGGTGCAGCCCTACATCACCGAGTCCAACCACGGCTATCTCGGCTACATGGTGGTGACCTCCACCAGCTTCTGGAACAGCCTCGACGAGGAGAGCCGCAAGGTGATCCGCGAGTCCATGAACGAGGCGCTGGAGTACGGCAACAGCCTCGCCAATGAGCTCAACCAGGAGGCCAAGCAGAAGGTCATCGACTCCGGTGAGAGCGAGGTGATCGACCTCTCCGACGATCAGCGCGAGCAGTGGGTCAAGGCGATGAAGCCGGTCTGGAACCAGTTCCGCTCGCAGATCGGTGGCGACCTCATCGACGCCGCCGAGGCGTGCGACGGCTGAGGGTAGGCCCACGATGAGCATCATTCGACTGCTCAACCGCCTGGAGGAGGACATTATCGCCCTCCTCCTGGTGGTCCTGACGCTGCTCGTGTTCGTCGAGACCGTCATGCGCTTCGGCTTCGGCGCGACCATCGACTGGGCCGAAGAGGGCTCGCTGACCCTGGCCGGCTGGTTCGTGCTCTTCGGCGCCTCGCACGGGATCAAGGAGGGCACGCACATCGGCGTGGACCTCTTCACCCGGGCGCTGCCGGGCCGGGCCAGGCGCGCGGTCGCGGTCGTCGCGGTCGTCGCCTGCCTCGGCTACGCGGGCCTGTTCCTCTACGGCTCCTGGGTCTACCTCGACAAGATGTGGATGCTCGGGCTGCCAATGGAGGACCTGCCCATGCCCACATGGGCGGCGCACAGCGTGATGCTCATCGGCTTCGGCCTGATCACGCTGCGGCTGGTGATCCTGCTGGTGAACATCGTCCGCGGCCGGGCCGACGGCTTTCCGTTCGCCAACGAGGCGGACGAGACCATGGAGCACTTCGAGGCCACGCACGCCGACGAGGGGGGCCGGTCGTGACCACCGCATTCCTGTTCATCCTGCTGTTCGGGGCGATGCTGATCGGCATCCCGGTGGCGCTGTCGCTGGGGCTGTCCAGCATCGTCACGATCCTGCTGTTCTCCAACGACTCGCTGGCCTCGATCGCGCTGAAGTTCTTCTCAGCGGCATCGGATCACTACACGCTGCTGGCGATCCCGTTCTTCATCCTCTCCTCCGCCTTCCTCTCCACGGGGGGCGTGGCGGAGCGGCTGATCGACTTCGCCAACAACTGCGTGGGCCACATCAAGGGCGGCCTCGCCATGGCCTCGGTGCTGGCGTGCATGCTCTTCGCCGCGGTCTCCGGCAGCTCGCCGGCCACCGTGGCGGCCATCGGCAGCCTGGTGATCGCCGGCATGGCCAAGGCGGGGTATCCGGAGAAGTTCGCCGCCGGGGCGATCGCCAACGCCGGCACGCTGGGCATCCTGATCCCGCCGTCCATCGTCATGCTCGTCTACTCCGCCGCGACCCAGACCTCGGCGGCGAAGATGTTCATGGCCGGGCTGATCCCGGGGATCATGATGGGCGGCATCCTGATGCTCGCGATCTACATCGCCGCCCGGGTCATGGACCTGCCGCGTCTGCCGTTCCCCGGCTTCCGTACCCTGTTCGGTTCGGCGGCACGGGCCTCCGGCGGGCTGATGCTGATAGTGATCGTGCTCGGCGCGATCTACGGCGGTGTCGCCAGCCCCACGGAAGCGGCGGCGGTCTCGGCGATCTACGCGTTCCTGGTCTCCGCGCTGGTCTACCGGGACATCGGTCCGCTGAAGGCGACACCGTGGCGCCACGAGGGCGAGTCCAACGCGACCGCGGTGGCCCGCAATGCCGTGCAGATGCTCGTTGCGGTACCGCGCAGCGCCTGGCATCCGGACATGCGCGAGACGGTGCTGAGCGCGGCCAAGACCAGCATCATGCTGCTGTTCATCATCGCCAACGCGATGCTGTTCGCCCACGTGCTGACCACCGAGCGCATCCCGCATCACATCGCCGAGGCGATCGTGAGCTGGGGCCTGCCGGCATGGGGCTTCCTGATCGTGGTCAACATCCTGCTGCTGGTGGCGGGCAACTTCATGGAGCCGTCGGCGATCCTGCTGATCATGGCGCCGATCCTCTTCCCCATCGCCATGCAGCTCGGCATCGACCCGATCCACCTGGGCGTGATCATGGTGGTGAACATGGAGATCGGGATGATCACCCCGCCGGTGGGGCTGAACCTGTTCGTTACCGCCGGCATCACCAACCGCAGCCTGGGCTGGGCCATGTCCGCGGCCCTGCCGTGGCTGGGACTGATGCTGATCTTCCTGCTCCTGATCACCTACATCCCGCAGATCTCGCTGTTCCTGCCGGAGATCCTGGGATAGCGGAGGCGAGGGCCGCCCGGGCCACCGGCCCGGGCGGCCGGTCGTCAGCGGCCGAGCAGGCCGGAGAAGAACTGGCGGGTGTTCTCGGCGAGCGCCTCGAGGAAATAGCCACCCTCCTGGACGACGAGCACCGGCACGCCGGTATCGTTCAGCGTCGCGCCCATGCGGTTGAAGCCCTCGGAGGTGACGGCGACCTTCGCCTGGGGGTCGTCTTTGTAGATGTCGTAGCCGAGGGTGCACACGATCACGTCCGGCGCGAACAGCCGGATCGCCTGCATGGCCTCGTCGAACCGGTCGAAGAACGCGGACTCCGGCGAACCATGGGGGATGGGCAGGTTGAGGTTGTAGCCGTAGCCGGCGCCCTCGCCGCGCTCCTCCTCGAAACCGCTTACCACCGGGTAGAAGTTGGTGGGGTCGCCATGGATGGAGACATAGAGCACGTCGCTGCGGTCGTAGAAGACCTCCTGGATACCCTGGCCGTGATGCATGTCCGGGTCCAGGATCGCCACCCGCGGATAGCGGGACTGCAGCACCCTCGCGGCGATGGCGGCGTTGTTGAGATAGCAGAACCCCCCGGCCGCATCGATGCGCGCGTGGTGCCCCGGCGGACGGCTCAACGCGTACGCGTACTGCTCACCGTCCAGCATCGTGGAGGCCGCGGAGACCGCCGACTGCGCCGAATGGTAGGCCGCATTCCAGGTCAGCTCGCCCACGGGGCAGCTGCCGTCGGCAAGGTAGCGCGCCGCCTCGGCGAGGATACCGCGCATCGGATTCGGCGAGCGCATGAACACGTTCGACATGACCTCGTTGCCCCAGTCCTCGGGCCAACGCCGGTGAGCCGATTCCAGAAAGCGCAGATATCCCAGGTCATGCACGGCGTTGATGGGACGCATACCGTAGTCCGCGGGCTCCACCACCGGGATGTCGAGCGCGTCGAGCCCCTCACGGATGCGCTGGGTGCGCTCCGGCAGCTCCTGGGGGGCGCGCATCTGACCCCGCGAAAAATACGTCTGCGGGTGATGACCGTCCTGGGATGGGTGGAAGAACGCCTTCATTCTGCTGGCCTCCGGGATCAGTTGGATGATTGATGTCACACTAACTAACACGCCTTACAATGGCCGGCGGCGTCAAGCCCGAAGACCCGGCGTCACGACGGCCCCCGCCGGCAGGCACACCCGGCGGGGCAATCCCTACAGGTTAGCAGCCCCGCGCCGGCGGGCCGATGCCGCCGGTGCGGCGGCGCCACCGACAGACCGCAGCCACTGACATGCCCGTATCCAGCCTGCAGACCGTCGCCGGCGCTCTCGTACCGATCTTCGCCCTCATTGCCCTGGGACACCTCATGCGCCGCGGGGGTTTCCCGGGCGAGGGGTTCTGGCCGCAGCTCGAGCGCCTGGTCTACTTCGTGCTCTTCCCCGCACTCCTGGTGGACAAGCTCGCCACCGCCAGCATCGACGGCGCGCGCATCGCCCCGGTGGCCACCGCCGTGGCGCTGACCCTGGCGGCGATGAGCGCGGTGCTGCTCGCCCTGCGCCGGGCGCTGCCTGTGGACGGCCCCGGGTTCACGTCGGTGTTCCAGGCGGGGATACGCTTCAACACCTACCTGGGGGTGGCCACCGCCCTGGCCGTCTACGGCAGCAACGGCGCGGCGGTGGCGGCGCTGGTGATGGCGATGCTCATCCCGCTGGTGAACGTGATCTGCGTGAGCGTGCTGCTGCGCTACGCCGGCGGCCACGGCTCGCTGGGCGCGACCCTGCGCGGGATCGCACGCAACCCGCTGGTGCTCGCCTGCGTCGCGGGCCTGGCACTCAACCGCACGGGCATCGGCCTGCCGCTGGGCAGCGAGGGCGTGCTGGAGATCATCGGCCGCGCCGCCCTGCCCCTGGGCCTGATGACCGTCGGTGCGGGGCTGCAGCTGCGCACGGCCAGCGGCAACAAGACCGTCCTCGCCGCCGGCGTGATCCTCAAGCTCGCGGTGATGCCGGCGCTCGCCTGGGCCGCGGCGACAGCGCTCACTCTCACCCCGCTGGAGACCCGGGTGCTGGTGCTCTTTGCCGCCCTGCCCACGGCGACCTCCGCGTTCATCCTCGCCCGCCAGCTCGGCGGCGACCACACCCTGGTCGCCACCCTGCTCACGGTGCAGACGATGATCTCCGCGCTCACCCTGCCGGCCGTATTGATACTGGCGGGTCACCCCTGAGCGGGCCGCACTCAGCGCCGCTCACCGGCGTGGCCCGGCGCGAGCGCCGGGAGGCGGAACGACTGCACCGCCGTCAACACACCAAAGAGCAGCACACCGGCGAACACCCAGCCGAGGGCGTCCGCCAGCGCGGCCTGGAGCGACGGCGCCAGCGACGCCATGGCCTCGCCGCCGCGACCGAGCAGGCCGCGCACCTCGTTCAGGTCGGCGGACGATCCCGACAGCCCGGCCTGCAGCCGCTGGTTGAGCACCCCGCCGAGCACCGCGGCGCCAAGGGCACTGCCGAACAGCCGCATGAACAGATTCCCGGCGGTGGCAGCGCCCCGCTGGCGGTACCCCACCACGCTCTGGATGCTGACGACGAAGGTGGTGTTGGTGAAGCCCATACCGAGCCCGGTGGCGAACGAGCCCAGCGCCGGCCACCACGCCCCCAGTGCCATGCCCGGGGAGACGAACAGCACGCCACCGAGACACAGGCAAACGCCGCCGATCCGCGCGGTCACCCGGGGGCCGACGTGGGGCAGCATCCGCCCGCAGATCACCGCTGCAACCGGCCAGCCCACGGAGACGGCGGTGAGGGCGAAGCCGGCCACCGTCGCCGAGGTGCCGAGCACGCCCTGGACGTAGGCGGGGAGGAAGCTCGTCAGCCCGATGATCATCATCCCCGCCGTCAGCGCCGCACCGTTGGCGATGCGGATCAGCGGATAACGCCACAGACCGAAGTCCATCAGCGGCTCCGGGGCCCGGCGCTCGCGGCGCAGGAACGCCGCACCCCCGACCGCGGCGGTCGCCGCAAGGCCGAACGCCGCCGCCGAGTCCCACGCGAAGGCAACGCCGCCCTGGACCAGCAGCAGCATCAGCGTGGAGCATCCGAGCAGGAACCAGCCGGCGCCGGGATAGTCCACGCCGTCGTGGCGGTGCACCGGCCGCTCGCGCAGGAAAACGGCCAGCCCGACCATCGCCAGCACGCCGAAGGGCAGGTGCAGCCAGAAGATCCAGGGCCAGTGACCGTGGTCAACGATGGCCCCGCCGACCAGCGGTCCCAGCAGCGCCGAGATCCCCCAGGTGCTCGACAGCCAGCCCTGGATGCGGCCGCGCTCGGAGAGGGTGTAGAGATCGCCCACCAGGGTCATGGCAATGGGCTGGACCGCGCCCGCCCCCGCCCCCTGCACCAGACGGCAGGCAACCAGCGCCGGCATCGAGGTGGCCAGGCCACAGGCCAGCGACGCCGCCAGGAAGACCGCCACGCCCCCGAGGATCAGGGGCCGGCGCCCGAACAGGTCCGCGAGCTTGCCGGCGAGCGGCGTCGCCACCGCCTGGGCGAGAAAAAACCCGCTGAAGACCCACGTATAAAGACTCACGCCCCCAAGGGACGATACGATGTCGGGCATCGCGGTGGCCACGATGGTGCCCTCGATCGCGGCAA
The DNA here is from genome assembly GCF_041949875.1 of Arhodomonas sp. KWT2. Classification (NCBI taxonomy): domain Bacteria; kingdom Pseudomonadati; phylum Pseudomonadota; class Gammaproteobacteria; order Chromatiales; family Ectothiorhodospiraceae; genus Arhodomonas; species Arhodomonas sp. KWT2. The sequence goes on along the minus strand of NZ_JBHFPQ010000040.1, from coordinate 114,314 downwards.
GGAACATCGTCAGCATCACGCAGGCAAGGACCCACCCGCGGCGGGCCGTGGACACGTGCCCCGCCCGGGCGGCGGCCGCGCCGCGATCCGGCGACGGGTTATCGGATGACTGAGTCACTGGCAATCGACCACCAAGGAAACGCCCTATGACCGTTCGCAACCTGGAGTACCTGTTCAAGCCGCGCTCCATTGCGCTCATCGGCGCGAGCCGCCGCGAGGGGAGCGTGGGCAGCGTGGTCGCCCGGAACCTGTTCAAGTCGGGGTTCGAGGGGCCGATCATGCCGGTCAACCCCAAGCACCGCGCGGTACAGGGCGTGCTCGCCTACCCGGACGTGGCGAGCCTGCCGATGACGCCGGACCTCGCGGTGATCGCGACTCCGCCGGAGACCATCCCCGGCATCATCGAGGAGCTCGGCGCACGCGGGACCAAGGCGGCGATCGTGATAACCGCCGGCTTCGGCGAGGGCCACGACGAGCGCGGGCAGGCCCTGCGCCAGGCCATGCTCGACGCCGCCCGCCCCCATCTGCTTCGGATTCTCGGCCCCAACTGCCTGGGACTGATCGTCCCCGGTGCCGGGCTGAACGCCAGTTTCGCACACCTGAGCCCGCCGCGCGGACGCATCGCCTTCGTCACCCAGTCCGGGGCGATCGTCACCGCGGTCCTGGACTGGGCCCAGAACCACAGTATCGGCTTCTCGCACATGATCTCCCTCGGGGACATGGCGGACGCGGACTTCGGCGACCTCCTCGACTACCTGGCCAACGACCCGGACACCGGCGCGATCCTCCTCTACGTCGAGGCCATCACCGATGCCCGCAAGTTCATGTCCGCGGCCCGCGCGGCCTCGCGCATGAAGCCGGTTATCGTGGTGAAATCCGGCCGCCACGCCGAGGGCGCACGGGCGGCGGCCTCGCACACCGGCGCGCTGGCGGGCTCGGACAAGGTCTACGACGCCGCCTTCCGGCGCGCCGGCATGCTCCGGGTGGACACCCTCGGCGAGCTGTTCGCCGCGGTGGAGACACTGGCGCTGGCCCCCACCCCGAACGGCGACCGCCTCGCCATCCTCACCAACGGCGGCGGCATGGGCGTGCTCGCCACCGACGCCCTGATCGAGCGCGGCGGTCACCTCGCGGAGCTCTCCGAGGAGACCGTCGAGAAGCTCAACGAGCACCTGCCGGCGACCTGGTCCCGCGGCAACCCCGTGGACATCATCGGCGACGCCCCCGGCGAGCGCTACAGCCAGGCCCTGGAGACGCTGATGGCCGCCCGCGAGGTGGACGCGGTGCTCGCCCTCAACTGCCCCACCGCCATCGCCGACCCCGGCGAGGCGGCGGGGGCGATCGTCTTCACGCTCGGCCGCCACCGCCGGCGCGGGCGCAAGCCGGTGCTCACGAGCTGGGTGGGCGACTTCCTGGCGGTGCCGGCACGGCGGCAGTTCGCCGACGCGGGCATCCCCACGTACACCACCCCCGAGGGCGCCGTGCGGGCGTTCATGCACGTGGTCGAGTTCCACCACAACCAGCTCGCCCTGCTGGAGACACCGCCCTCCGTGCCCGAGAGCTTCACGCCGAACATCGAGCACGCCCGCTCGCTGGTCACCGCCGCGCGGGACGAGGGGCGCGAATGGCTCAGCGAGGCGGAGGCCAAGGAGCTGCTCGCCGCCTACGGCGTCCCCGTGGTGCCCACCCGCATCGCCCGCGACCCGGAGGACGCCGCCCGTGTGGCCGGGGACCTCGAGGGGCCGTTCGCAATCAAGATCCTCTCGCCGGACATCTCCCACAAGAGCGACGTCGGCGGCGTCGCCCTGGACGTGGCGGACGCCGACGAGGTCCGCGATGCCGCCGAGAGCATCCTCACCCGGGTGCGCCGGCACAAGCCCGACGCGCGGCTGGAGGGGTTCACGATCCAGCCCATGATCATCCGCTCCGACGCCCTGGAGCTCATCGCCGGCGTCACGGAGGACGACCAGTTCGGGCCGGTGGTGCTCTTCGGCCAGGGCGGCACGGCGGTGGAGGTGATCCGCGACCAGGCCCTGGGCCTGCCGCCGCTGAACATGAAGCTTGCCTACGACATGATGGAGCGCACCCGCATCGACCGGCAGCTCCGGGGCTACCGCGGGGTGCCCGCCGCCGACCGCGACGCCATCGCCCTCACCCTGGTGCGGCTCTCGCAGATCGTCGCCGACCTCGGCGAGGTGGCCGAGCTGGACATCAACCCGCTGCTCGCCGACCATCGCGGGGTGATGGCGCTGGACGCCCGCGTGCGCGTGGGCCGGGGCAGCGGCAGCGGGACCGGCCGGCTCGCCATCCGCCCCTACCCCCGGGAGCTGGAGGAGACCATCCCCGGGGAGGACGGCCACGAGCTGCGCCTGCGCCCGATCACCCCGGAGGACGAGATGCCCCTGCGCGACGCCTTCGCCCGGCTGAGCCCGGAGGAGGTGCGCCTGCGTTTCTTCATGCCCATGAAGCGCATGACGCACATGCAGGCCGCGCGCTTCACCCAGATCGATTACGACCGGGACATGGCGCTGGTGCTCACCGAGCCCGGCATGCCCGGGCACGCCACCATCCACGGCGTCGTCCACATCAACGCCGACCCGGACAACACCCGCGCCGAATACGCCATCATCATCCACCGCTCGCTGACCGGCCGCGGGCTGGGCCGGCTGATGATGGAACGGATCATCGCGTACGCCCGCAGCCGCGGCATCCAGGAGATCTTCGGCGACGTGCTCCGGGAGAACCAGATCATGCTGCGCCTGTGCCAGGAGCTCGGTTTCCGGCGCCGCGCCCACCCCGACGAGCCCGACGTGGTCCGCGTGACCCTCGACCTGCGCGAGCACGCCGACACCCCGCCGGAGCCCGCGTAGCGCCGGGACATCCATCCCGTAGGTCGGGCACGGCCGAAAGCCGTGTGCGACGTCTTCGGTGACCGACCCGGGATGTCGCACGCCTTCGGTGCACGACCTACGCCATGCCCTGGCCGCCGTCACGATGCGTGCCGGCCGGCATGGTGCCCCGTGTGCCGGGGAGCGGGCGGCGGTCGCCGGCTGCCACAGCGGCCGGCCTGTCGGGGAGCGTCCTGCCCCCCTCTCCCCTTGCGGGAGAGGGGCCGGGGGAGAGGGGGAAACGACCGCTACCCCCCGCGCAGCGTCCGGCGGATGTCCTCCCTGGCCTGGGCCAGAAGAGACTCCGTGTCGACGCCGTCGATCACCGCCTCCACGGCACGCTTGGGGCCGACCTCGCCCCAGCTGCCGCCACGTCGGAAGTAGTCCTCCGCCACGCGTCCGAGGATCCAGGTGCTGGCGTAGCCCACCGCGCCCTGGGCCGAGGCGGTGAGCGCGGTCGCCGCGCCGCCGGTACCGAGCTTGGCCAGAGAGGCGAACAGGTTGACGCTCCACACCGCACCCAGCAGGGCGGAGAGCTGACCGATGATCACCGCCACCAGCCGTCCCGCCTCCCGCCGGGTCACCGGAAGCCCGTAGACCCGGCCCAGGTGGAAGACCAGGGTCACGTCCAGCGCCGCCGCGCCGGCCAGATCCGCCACCGGCACCGGATTGACCGCCACCGCGACGCCCTTGCCCAGAGCGTAGGCATCGGTGACCCGCCGAGCCACACTGCGGCGCAGCTCGGTGATGCGCGCGGCCACGCGGTCGCTGACCCGGCTGGCGAACAGGCCCGCGTTGAGTGCCGCGAGGGCCTTGCCCTCCGCCTCGACCACCGCCCAGAGCCGGTCCGCCAGGTCGGATACGGCCGCCGGCGGGCGCTCGCGGCGCTCCGTCTCGCTGCCGTCCGGGGCGATCATGACGACGCGCCGTGGCGCCGGATCCGCCGCGCAGGCGATGACGTTCTCCGCCACCACCAGGCCGGCGGCGTGCTCGCGCAGCCGGGCCAGCAGTCGGTCGCGCTCGTCGTCGGTATACCGGTCGGCCTTGTTGAGGACCAGGATCACCGGGCGGCGCTCGGCGCAGACGACCTCCAGGGCGCGGCGCTCCGCGCGGGTGAGGTCGCCGTCGGCGACGAACACCACCAGGTCCGCGGAGGCCGCCGTACGCAGCGCGGTGGCCTCGCGGTCCTCGCCGGCGATCTCTTCCAGTCCCGGGGTGTCGTAGAGGAAGCAGTGGCCATCATCGCTGGCCCGCCAGATCGCCCGGTCCGCGGCCAGGGTCTCGCCGTGGAGGGCGCTGGTGGTGAACGCGGCACGCCCCAGCAGGGCGTTGAGCAGGGAGGACTTGCCGGCGCTCACCCGGCCGACAGCGGCGATGTAGATGTGCCCGTGCTCCAGGCGCTCGAGCATCTCGGCGACGGCCCGGTACTCGCCGTCGAGCTCGGTGCGCACCGCCTCGGGCACACGGCGGTCGGCGAGCAGCGCCTCCAGGCTCTCGCGGACCTGCAGCAGCGCGGTATCCTCGCCCGCCGGCGGGGGCATCGCGGTGTCCTCCCGCGAGGCCGCGTCGGCGGACTCATCCGTCCCGCTTCGGCGCCTCGCTGTCCAGCGCCACGCGGGCAAGCGAGCGCGCAGGCGTTCCCATATCCTCACGCAGGGTCTCCTCGAAACGTGCCAGGGCGTCGTCGGCGGCGAGCTCGCCACGGTCCTCCAGGGACACGATCAGCGCCCGCCCGGCAGTGCGGAACAGCAGCCCGTAGGCCACCGCGTGGACCGCGCCGCCAGCCAGCGTCCCCACGCCGGGGAAGGCCTTGAGGGCGTTGCCGGCGACGCCGAGCAGCAGTGGTGTCACGGTGTGCGAACGCCGGCGAACCCCGGCGATGAAGCGCTCCACACCGACCTCGCGCCAGTCCGCCTCGTACAGGGTGCACAGCTCCCGGACCATGCCCGCGGCCAGGCCGCCCTGGATGACGAGGTCGCTGCCCGGCGCCACCGCGGCCATGGCACCCACCACGGCGCGGCGGGCGTAGCGGCTGACCAGGGCCTCCGCGGCGTCGCGGCGGTGGGCCTGCACGGCGCCCTCCAGCTTGCGCGCGGCGAGCAGCAGGACGGCCCGGTCCCGACCGGCGCTCAGACCGTCACGGTCCACCACGCGCTGGAGCACCCGGCGCAGCCGGCGCACGTCCGGCAGGCGTTCGCGTTCCTCCTCGCGCTCGTGGCCGTCACTGTCCCGGATAATCACGGTCTCGGTGCCGCCGGCGATGACCGGTACGATCTCCGTCGACGCGCCGAAACGCTCGCCGAGGCGGGCGCGGATCGCTTCCCGGTCCGACGGCTCGTAGCGGTCCGCCTTGTTCAGCGCCACCACCAGGGGCTTGTCGAGGGCGCGTACGGCGTCCAGGGCCCGCCATTCCTCGCGCGTCAGGTCGCCCTCGGCAACGAACACCACTACGTCCGCCCTGCCGGCCTCGTCGGTCGCTGTCCGGTCCAGGCCGGCAGCAGGGTCGGACAGGCCCGGCATGTCGGTGAGCACGAGGCGGTCGCCTCGGACATCCTGCCACTCGTAGTGGACCACGTCGCGGGTCGTGCCGCCGAGCACATCGGAGTCCGCCGCCGCACCCGGCGCCAGGGCACGGATAAGGGCCGACTTACCGCTGCTCACGGTGCCGAACACCGCGACGTGCACACTGCCGGCCTCGCGGCGCCGGTCCAGCTCGTCCAGCTCCGTGCGCACGGCGGCCACGTCGGCGCCCGCCTCCGCCCAGGTGGCCGCGCGGGCGCGCAGCCCGGCCTCGTCCGGCACCACCTCGTCCCGGGCCGGCCGTGCCGGCATCCGCAGCGTTCGCCACACCCCCCAGCCGGCCGCGGCGAGCACGGCCAGCCCGACTGCGATCACCACCGCGCGCACGGCGAGGGGCTCGTCGGCCAGCCGGGCCTTGAGCGCGAGGAGCTGATTGCCCGCGAGCAGCAGCACGGTGGCGACGACGAGCAGCACGACGGCGAGGACCAGCCACCGCCAGCGTGCGACGACCGTCGCGAGACTCGTCATCCCCGGTTACTCGATCCCCAGCGCCCGGAGGATGAACGCATAGCGCTGCGCCACCTCCTCCAGGTACTGGAAACGCCCGCCGGGCCCGCCGTGACCGGCGCTCATGTTGGTGCGCAGCACCAGCGGGGCATCGCCGGTGGCCCGGGCACGCAGCCGGGCCACCCACTTGGCGGGCTCCCAGTAGGTCACCCGCGGGTCGGAAACGCCGGCGGTCACCAGCAGCGGCGGATAGGCCTGCCCGGCGACGTTGTCGTAGGGCGAGTACGAGAGGATGCGGAAGTACGCGGTCTCGTCGTCCAGGGGATTGCCCCACTCCGGCCACTCCGGGGGCGTGAGCGGCAGGGTCTCGTCGAGCATGGTGTTGAGCACGTCCACGAAGGGCACGTCCGCCACCGCCGCGCCGAAGAGCTCGGGGCGCTGATTGAGCACGGCCCCCACCAGCATGCCGCCGGCGCTGCCGCCGTGGGCAACCAGCCAGCCGCGGCCGGTGCGGCCCTCGCCGATCAGCGTCTCGGCACAGGCGATGTAGTCGCTGAAAGTGTTGGGCTTGTCCGCCATGCGGCCCTCGCGGTACCAGCGGTAGCCGCGCTCCATGCCCCCGCGCACGTGGGCGATGGCATAGGTCACGCCGCGGTTGACCAGCGACAGGCGGTTGGGGCTGAACGAGGGCAGATCGCTGATGCCGTAGGCGCCGTAACCGTAGAGCAGCAACGGCGTATCCGGCCCCGGCGGACAGTCGCGGCGATGGAACAGCGACACCGGCACGGCCTCGCCGTCCGGCGCCCGGGCGGTCAGTCGCTCGCTGACGTAGGCCGCCGGATCGTGCCCGGAGGGCACCTCCTGGCGCTTGCGCAGGGTGCGCGTGTGCGCAGCCATATCGTAGTCATAGACCTCGGCGGGCGTCGTGAACGAGCTGTAGGCGAAGCGCAGCGTGTCCGTGACGAATTCGAAGCCTGCGGACAGACCCACGCTGTAGCAGGCCTCCGGGAACTCGATGGTGTGCTCGACGCCGTCGTCCAGGCGGCGGACGACAATCCGCGGCACCGCATCCTGGAGCTCCTGGCGCACCAGGTAGTCCCGGAAGAGCAGCATGCCCTGGATGAGCCGGCCGGGCTCGTGGGCGACCAGCGTGCGCCAGCTCGAGGGCGCGTGGTCGTCGAGCGGCGCGGTGCAGATGCGGAAGTCCTCGGCGTCCCCGGCATTGGTGAGGATGTACCAGGCCTCGCCCCGGTCGGCGATGCCATACTCCGTGCCGGCGCGCCGCGGCGCGAAGACCGTGGGCCTGGCGGAAGGATCGTCCGCCGGGAGGTAATAGACCTCCGAGGTGGTGTGGTCGTGACTGTCGATGAGCAGATAGCGCCCGCTCTCGGTCTTGTCCACGCCCAGAAAGAAGCCGGCGTCCTGCTCCTCGTAGACCAGCGGGTCCGGGCCGCGCTCGCCCAGGGTATGGCGATGCACCCAGCGTGAGCGGTGGTCGCCGTCGATGCGGGTGTAGAGCACCGTGCGCGAGTCCGCGGCCCACACGAAGCTGGCATTGCAGTCGCCGATACGGTCCGGGAGGTCCTGGCCGGTCTCGAGGTCGCGCACCCGGATCTCGAAGACCTCGGCGCCGGCGGCGTCGACGGCATAGGCAAGATAGCGGTGGTCCGGGCTGTGCTCCGCCCCGCCGAGGCGGAAATACGCGGCACCGGCGGCCTCTGCGTCACCGTCGAGCAGTACCTGCTCGCCACCCTCGGCGCCCCGCCGGCACAGCAGCGGGTGCTGCCCGCCCTCGCGGTAACGGCTGTAGTAGTACCACGCGCCGTCCCGCAGGGGCACGGAGGCGTCGTCCTCGCGAATGCGCCCGCGCAGCTCGGTGAACAGCGCGGACTCCAGCGCCCGGGTGTCCGCGGTCACGGCATCGGCATAGGCGTTCTCGGCGACCAGGTACTCGCGGATCGCCGGATCCAGGCGATCCGGGTCGCGCATGGCCTCGCGCCAGTCCGGGTCACGCAGCCACGCGTACTCGTCGACGCGCGTGTGGTCGTGGTGGGTGATCTCTACGGGGCGGCGCAGGGCCACCGGCGGAACGGGCCGGTCGGGCACGGCAGGCTCCTCGACTGGGGAAATGAATGGCAGCTGTTCAGATTAACACTAACCGGGGCGTTCATAGTGCGGCCCCCGGCCGCGCACGGCCATCCCGCGGAACCGAACGGTACTGTGGCCGGTGGCGCTGAAATTGTGGACAAAGCGATGAGCCGCGGTCATAGTTAATTTGGGAATGCATGGCATGGAGACGGGGAATGCGTGATGCCAGACGACGGCCCCGGGATGTCGTCGGTCAGTTCTTTCCGATCCATCATCGGGAAACCGGGGCCCTGGTGGGCTACCTCACGGACGTCAGCGTCGACGGCGGCATGCTGGAGGCCCACGAACCGCTGGACAGCGGGGAGGTCTATCCGCTCGAGCTGGTGCTGGAGACACCGGTGGACGGCACCGACCGCATCGCCTTCGACGCACGCTGCGTGTGGGCGCACAAGGAGCGCAACGCGGTTTTCCACCGGGTCGGCTTCGAGCTGGTCAGTGAAGACGATACCGTGCGCCGGCAGCTGCGGGCCGTGGCGGAACGCTTCCGGCTCGACCCGTAGGTACCGCCGCCCAACAGTAGCCTCGCACCACTCGTCGGTACGAAAAGGGCCCGATTTGGGCTGCACCTTCCGTGGCAGTTACAGTGTGCGGTCAACACACTCGATGCCCAGAGGTTGATATGCAGATTTCCAAGGACAAGGTCGTCGCCATCGACTACACCCTGAAGGACAACGATGGCGAGGTCCTTGACGCCTCCCCCGAGGGGCAGCCGCTTCAGTATCTCCACGGTGCCGGCAACATCATCCCCGGGCTGGAGAACGCCCTCGAGGGCAAGGCGGCGGGCGACGACGTCTCCGTGACCGTCGAGCCGGCCGAGGCGTACGGCGAGCGCGACGACCGCCTCCAGCAGGAAGTCCCGATGGAGATGTTCCAGGGCGTCGACAAGGTTGAGCCGGGCATGCGCTTCCAGGCCCAGACCCAGGCCGGCACCCAGGTCGTCACCGTGGCCGCCGTCGACGGCGAGACCGTCACCGTTGATGCCAACCACCCCCTCGCCGGGCAGACCCTCAACTTCGAGGTCAAGGTCTCCGAGGTGCGCGAGGCCACCAACGAGGAGCTCGAGCACGGCCACATCCACGAGGAGTGAGCCGAGGCCGTCTCCGGCCGAACACCGAAACCCGCCGGCCGATGCCGGCGGGTTTTTTATTGGCTTCTCCTGTGGCCCCGCCGTCGCGTGGGCCGGCAGCGGGCATAACAGCGCCACGGCCCGCAAACGCCCTCCCCGCCCCGGCGATCGCCGGTCGCCCTCGCGCCATCGGCCTACCGTCGAAACGACCAGCCAAGGCGATTTGCAGGGTATAGGGTGACTGGTGCCTGATGACGCCGGGACAGATGGGGACGGGTTTGCGCATGGCCACGACCAGGGCGGCCATCCCGCAAGGGGTGCCTGCCGGGAAACCCGCTAACGCTGTAACTCCCGTAGGTCGGCTGCTCAGGGCAGCCGACATTGGGTTCTGTGCGTCAAGTTGTGCAAAAGCGGCCATGGTCGGGTTGGGGAGTCTCAGGCGGCGTTGGCTTGCCTGAGCAAGTCCTTCTTGTGCTCCTTGAGTAGCTGCATGTTCAGGTAGCGGTTGTCCTCGAGCCAGCCCTCGTGGGTTTCGGCGGCGAGCGCGCGCACCAGGCGAAGGCAACTGGCGGCGTTGGGGAAGATGCGCACCACGCGCGTGCGTCGCCGGATCTCCTCGTTGAGCCGCTCGAGCATGTTGGTGCTCTTGAGATGCTTGTGGTGGGCGCGCGGCAGGCGGTAGAAGGTCAGCGTCTCGCCGATGTTGCCCTCCACCCAGTCGCAGAGCTTGGGGTATTTGGGCTGCCAGCGCTCGAGCCAGGCGGCCAGATCACGCTGGGCCTCGCTGGCGTCGCGACGCTCATAGAGCCAGCGCAGCTCCTGGAGGCAGTCGTCGTCGGCCTTGCGGGGCAGGTGATCGAGGGCGTTGCGCAGGAAGTGCACGTAGCAGCGCTGCCAGACCGCCTCGGCGAAGATCTCCATGACCGCGCGGCGCAACCCCGCGTGCTCGTCGCTGACCACCAGCTCCACGCCATGCAGCCCGCGCTCGCGAAGCCCCTGGAGGAACTCGCGCCAACTGGTGGCGCTCTCGCGGTTGGCGAGCTCAACGCCGAGGATCTGGCGGCGCCCCTCCCAGTTGATGCCGATGGCGATCAGCACCGCTTGCGCGGTAATCACCCCACCCTCGCGCACCTTCTCGTAGCGCGCATCGAGGATGAGATAAGGATAGGGCTCAACGAGGCGACGCGTGGCAAACTCCGCCAGGCGCCCATCCAGGCCGCGGTTGATCGCTGAGATCGCGGAGGCCGAGAAGCTCACCCCGCACAGCTCCTCGGTGATCGCCTTGACTTTGCGTGTGGAAACGCCCTGGACGTACATCTCCATCAGCGCCGAGACCAGCGCCTTCTCCGAGCGCTGGTAGCGCTCAAACAGACTCGTGGAGAACTGCCCGTCGCGATCGCGCGGCACCCGAAGCTCGAGCTTGCCCACCCGCGTGACCAGCGTCCTCGCGTAGTAGCCGGCTCGGTAGCCCTCGCGCGCCTCGGTACGCTCGCCAGGCGCGGCCTTGAGACACTCCTGCATCTGCGCCTCCAGCGCCTGCTGCACCGTCTCGTGCACCAGCGCCCGCAGCAGATCCCGATCCTCGCCAAGTAATGCTTCCAGCGCCTCGCCGCTCGCAGTAGCCTTTCGAGTGTGAGTGGCCATGGCTTCGCCCTCCCAAGGGGATTCAGGTGGTCGGTCAACCAACCCGAATACCATGGCCGCTCACCTCGCTCTAGCTTGTGCACATAATTCCGCACACTACTCGACATTGCCGGTGCCGCAAGGCGGGATGTTGGCTGCCAGGAGCAGCCAACCTACAGCACCAGCTCCCTTCCCGGGCATCCCGCAAGGGGTGCCGGCCGGGAAACCCGCTAGCGCTGTAACTCCCGTAGGTCGGCTGCTCAGGGCAGCCGACATTTACGGTGCCGCAAGGCGGGGTGTTGGCTGCCAGGAGCAGCCAACCTACAGCACCGGCTCCCCTTCACGGGCATCTTGCAAGGGGTGCCTGCCGGCAAGCCCGCTAACGCTCCATCCGGATGCCGGCCTACTCGCAAGGGGGACGTCAGATCCGGCTGTCCGCCACCGCCGCGAGCACGTCCTGCCAGGTCAGGATCCCCACCAGCGCCTCGTCATCCAGCACCGGCAGGCTGCCCACCCCGTGTGCGCTCATGCGCCGCGCGCACTCGCGCACGTCGACGGCACCGGTAACCGTCTCCGGCGCACGGGTCATGATCTGGTGGATCGGCCGGCGCAGGGTGAAACGGTCGCGATCCCGCTCGGCGGCCGTGTGCATGAACGGGCTCAGGCTGCGCAGCACGTCACCGTCGGAGACCAGCCCGACCAGACGGTGGTCCTGGTCCACAACGGGGATATGCCGCACGCGGTGGTCCTGGCAGAGATCCCGGGCGAGCTCGACGCTATCGTCGCCGGTCAGCGTGAAAACGCGCCGGGTCATGATGTCGGCAGCGGTAACGCTCATCGCAGGAAATTGCGGCTGACCTCGCGGAAGACGTCGGTCCCCGCGCGCTGGAGCCACTCGAAGGCAACCATCTCCCGACTGACCACCTGCACCCCCAGGGCGCGGATGCGATCGAGGGCGAGGTCGCGGTCCCACGGATTACGCGAGCCCGCCGCGTCCCCCGCCACGAAGACCTCGTAGCCCGCCTCGTGCAGGCCGAGGGCGGTCTGCAGTACGCAAACGTGCGCCTCGATACCGCAGATCACCACCTGCTTACGGCCGGCGCCGGAGACGAGATCGCGGCAGGCGGGCTCGTCCGCCGCGGAGAAGGCGGTCTTCTCCGCCACCGCTTCCGGGGAGAAATAACGCCCGAGCTGGGGGACGGTCCGCCCCAGCCCCCTGGGATACTGCTCTGTCGCCAGCACCGGCACACCGACCGCGCCGGCCACGCCGATGAGCCACTCGATCCCGTCCACCACGTTGCCGTGGTCATGGATGGCGGGCACGAGGCGCTCCTGGACGTCGACCACCAGGAGCACCGATTCGGGGGCGTGTATCAGCATCGTCCTCTCTCCTCCCGTTCGCCGCGGGCGTCATGCGCCCTCGCCCGCGCGCACCAGCCACATTCGACCCGGCGCCCGAGCATCGCGCGCCGGCCGGTCCCGGTCGTCACCCACGGCCGGTTCTGCCACGGCGGCAGGTGCCGCACGTGCTGGGTATGACCGCAGGCCAGCTCCATCACCCAATGGCCCTCGGCGTCCCGGCGGAAGCCGCGCACCGTGGTCATGGGATTCATGCCGTGGCCGTCTCCCGCGGCGGTATCGAGTAGGTGGCGGTTACGTGGGCCACGGCCTGATCGTCACCATCCGAGAATACGGTCACCTCCCCCACCGCCAGACGCTTGCCGAGCTTGAGCATGCGCGCCTCGGCGATGAGATCGCGTACCGGCGGCCGGCGCAGGAAATTCGCGTTGAGATTGGTCGTCACCGCCTGGGCGACCGGCCCCAGGTTGGCCAGGATCGCCACGTACAGCGCCGTGTCGGCCAGGCCCATCATGGTCGGCCCGGAGACCGTCCCCCCGGGGCGCAGATGCTCGTCGCCGACGGCGAGGCGCAGCCGGGCCGTAAGCGGCCCCACCGCCTCCACCCGACCGTATCCCTGGGGGAAATGCTCCGCGAGAAAGGCCTGCACGGCCGGCAAGTCCATCTCCATCGTCTACACCTCCTTCTGCCGGCATGTTACGACGCCGACGCGGCCACGCGCGAGGCCTTCCGCTGCCGTGCCGGAGAGTGCTATGACAACACTACAACAACGACGGGAGGAGGAGCCCGCCATGGACGAGCATACCGATAACGACACCGGCACCACCGAGGACTGGATCCCGGAGCCGCACCGGCTCGCGGCCACCGCGCCGCTGACCTGGGTGTGCCTCGGGTGGCGCGACTTCCGCGCCGCACCCTTCGAGAGCCTGACGTTCGGCCTGATCGTCACCCTGATCGGGGTGATCATCGCCGCAGGGAGCTGGATCAGCGGCAACCTGCTGATCCTGTACGTGACTGCCGGGGGGTTCCTGCTCGTGGGCCCGCTGATCGCCTTCGCGCTGTATGCCACCAGCCGGGCGCTCGAGCAGGGCCGGCCCCCGTCGGTACGCACCTGCCTGCGCAGCATGCGGGCGAACCTGAGCAACCACGTGATCTTCGCGCTGGTGCTGCTGGTGCTCTTCCTGCTCTGGGCCCGCGCCGCGGCCATGGTTCACGTGTTCTTTCCCGCCATGGCCGAGCCCGGCTGGCGCTCCTGGGTGCCGTTCCTGGGCATCGGCAGTGCCGTGGGCGCGGTATTCGCCGCACTGGCGTTCGCCGGCTCGGCGTTCTCGCTGCCGATGATGATGGACCGCGGCACGGACGTGATCAGCGCAGTGATCACCAGTTTTCGGGCGGTGCTGTCCAATCGCGCCACGATGGCGGTCTGGGCAGCCCTGATAGTCGCCGGCACGGTGATCGGCTTTGCCACCGCGTTCGTGGGACTCGCGGTGACGGTGCCGGTGCTCGGCTATGCCACATGGCACGGCTATCGCGCAACGCTGCCGTAGCGGCGCCACGGTTAACGCCCTCTGGACATATCCGGCATCTGACGGGGCCACCGCAGACAGCACCAAGGGCGTCGGCCATGCCGATACAGAACACGGACGACGTCGCACACGCACACGGCCTGCAGCGTTTCGATGTCACGGGAAGGTCCGTTGCCCACCGGCAACCGGATTGTCGGCTGCCAGGAGCAGCCGACCTACGGGCGTTGCAGCGTTAGCGGGTTTCCCGGCAGGCACCCCTTGCGGGATGCCCGAGAAGGGAGCCGGTATTGCAGGTTGGCTGCTCCTGGCCGCCAACACCCCGCCTTGCGGCACCGGGAATGGCGGTGGGCAGGAGCAGCCGACCTACGGGCAGTTCGTGCGCCGCGGGCGTGCGACAACCCGGGCCGAACGACCGCGAACCCGGCACACTGGTGGATGCCAAGGGAGTGACCGCTATCACCGAGCCCCGCCCCTTTACGGGAGGAACCCGGGGGAGAGGGACAAACAGGCCAGACAAAAAAATGCCGGCCCGTGAGGGCCGGCAGCACGAGAGCTACGGGGAAGTAGGAGACGCGCCCGCTGCAAGGACACCCACCCAGGTCAGCAGCGGGCGCGCGGGATGAGTCGAGGCGAACTGCCACCAATCCCCGATCTCTTCCCGGGAATTATGGAAACATCCCCGGGATACCGCCGCCTTGATCCAGGTCAACGGGATGCCACCCAGTGGCCGCCCGTACCGCACCCACCGCCGGCCGGAGCGCTCGCGTCGGTCGTGCGCCGCAGGCGTGCGACGTCTTCGGCGGTATGCCGGTGGGGCGCCGGGGCGAGCCATGTCGCACACGGCCTGCGGCCGTGCACGACCTACCGGATCGGGGCTGTTGCCGGCGGGTAGGTCGGGCGCCGCAGGCGTGCGACGTCTTCGATGTGTACCGGTGGGCGTCGAGGGGAGCCATGTCGCACACGGCCTGCGGCCATGCACGACCTACTCGACTGCGATGACAAACCGGCACGCAGGGGCGGGTATCGGCGAAGGGCCGGGTGGGAATGATACGGCGGAGGCGCTGCCGGTGACGACGACGGCCACGGGGAAGCCCCATGGGCACCCGGCCAATTTTCTTGGTGCCCAATGAAAACGCCCCGGCACGAGGCCGGGGCGAAAAGCGACAATGATATTGTCGTTCTTAGACCGTCTTAGAAGACATACTGCGCGGCCACGGAGACGCGGTTGGCATCCGCATCGAAATCCGCCTCGTCGTTCTCGGCCTTCCAGTAGGAGTACTCGATACCGTAGGTGACGCGCTCGACCGGCTGCCACATGTAGTTCACGAAGACATTCTGGTTGACCGCGCTCTGGGTCTCAAAGCCGTTGAGGGCCGTGGCATCGTCCTCGTCAATATCGGTGCGGCCATAGGAGACGTTCATCGTACCCGGGCCCGCATCGACGCTGATGCCGATGGTGCCACCCCAGGCCTTTACGGTCTCGAGGTCGCCGTTGGCGTCGATGTAGCCGTCGGCAGCGAAGAAGTGCTCGAAACCGGACTGGTAGAGGTAGCTGGTCGCGCCGTCGGTGTAGTCCAGGGCACCGCGAACGGTGACGGCACCGAAGTTATACGAGGCCGCCGCGAACGCGCCGTAACCGGCGTCGCTCTCGGACTCGTCGGCGGTCTCCAGCTGGTGGACGATACCCGCGACGGAGTAACCCATCGGCCCCGAGGATCCCTCGTAACGGGCGCTCAGGGCCGGGAGAGAATCCTTGGCGACGTCGTCGTTCTCGCCCCCCTCGTCAAGAATACGGGCCTTCGGATCCTCGAGCGCGACGGAGAAGTCGCCGACGGTGTAACGGAACTGCGCCACACGGGTCTGATAGCCGGTGTTGCCGGCGAGACCGTTGAAGTCCACCGTCGGGGTCGTGCCGACGAAGCTGTTCCAGTTCGACCAAGTCTGGCCGGCGAGGATGCCGTTCCAGGACCCGTAGGCGTGACGCATGCGGAACTGACCACCGCCGCCGCCGAGGAAGTCTCCCTCCATACGGGTCACCAGGTCGCTGCCGCCCATGTCAGTGGTGGTCTGGAAGCCGATGCGGCTCTGGTTCGCGTCGAGGTCGGTGTAGCCGTCGACCTGCTCGTCGTCGACCAGATTACCGAAGCTACCGGCAGTGGCACTACCCATGTTCTCGTCCATGTCGTAGGACATCTTGCCGATCATGTAGCCGTAGATGGACACGGTGGTGTCCCCGGCCTGGAAGTCCACGGCCGCGGCCTGGCCGGCGGCGGCCAGCGCCAGGGCGGAGACGGTACCGATCGCGGCACCCTTGATGATATGACGAGCCATGCTGACTCCCTCCTGCTGCGGATTGCGTTCAAAAACCGTTCGGATGTGTTGCTGTTGTTTGCGTGCAACACGCCAGGTCCGTCACCCGACAGAGGGGAGTATAGACTAAGAGGTTCACCTTTTTGCAACATCTTTTTTCAAATCTTTATCGCCCCGTGTTGTGCGCCTGCCACAATGGCAAATAGTGTTACCTCGCGTTACACGGGGCGCTGGCGGCGGACGCCTGGGCACCTGTTGCAAAAACGCAACGCCCGTGCCGGGCTCCGGGCGTTGTCTCCCGGCCAGCAGCAATGTCGCACACGGCCTTGCGGCCGTGCACGACCTATGTATGGACTCGCCCCCCGTGTCAACCGCTGGCTGGTGGAAGGAACCCCGGCTGCACTTATGTATCAGGCCTCAGCGAGGTGGCGCACTTCGCTGCACCACGGGCCGGCATCGAATGAGCTCGCGGAGTGCCGATTACAAAAAGGCCTCGGGGGCCGGTAGGTCGTTGGGCATCGGATCCGCGACGGTCTTACCTGATGGTTCATGCCAGTCAGCAGCGGGTCGGCGCCGCAGGCGCCAGGGGATGGGGTGCTCGCTACATGGGTGCTGTCCCTCCAGCCGTTACCTTCTCAGTGCTCAGCCGCCCGGCAATGCGCGGCGCGGCTCGGGCTCGTAGCTGCCCCCGCGCGTGAGCAGCACCCAGGCGATGCGCAGATTGCGGTTGGCCAGGCGCACCGCCGCGCCCTTGGTGCCATGGCGCGCGCGCCAGCGCTGCAGTCGGCGCGTGTCCGCTGCCTCGCCCGGCTCGGCCGGCAGCTTCTGCAGCACCGCCTGGGCGCCGCTGACCAGCACCCGGCGGACATAGCCATCGCCCTGACGGCTCATGCGCCCCAGGCGCGTCTTTCCGCCGGTGCTGTGCTGGCGCGGCACCACCCCGAAGTAGGCAGCGAATTGCCGCGCATTGGCAAAGCGCTTGGCCTGTTGCGCCTTGCAGGCCAGGGCGGTGGCGCCAATCGGCCCCACCCCACGGAGCGTCGCCAGCCGTCTTGACTGCGGGTCCTCGGCGGCGAGGCGTTTGAGTCGCGCATCCGCGCGCGCGAGCCGATCCCCCAGCGCCCGATACTCCGCCTCCAGCTCGGCGAGCAGCGCATGGAAGTCGCCATTGAGCCACTCCGGCGGGCTGCCCAGTAGCGCCTCCAGGCGCCGGCGCAGCGCCGCCTCGCCGCGGGCAATCACCACGCCGTGCTCGGCAAGCAAACCGCGCAGCTGGTTCGCCACCGCAGTGCGCCGCTGCAACCACCCCGAGCGCACCCGGTGCACGGCCTGGAGCTCGAGCGCCGCAGCGCTTTTCACCGGCACAGGGTGAATCGCCTCATCGCGCCGCGCCCGCAGCAGCGCCCGCGCGTCTTTGCGGTCATTCTTGTGGCCGCTGCGGTGCTCGCACACGCGTTGCGCCGGCAACAACCGCGCCTCCACCCCCTGAGCATGCAGACGTCGCGCCCAGTAGTGCGCCCCCGAGCCCGTCTCCAGCACCACCTCCAGCGGCCCCGAGAGCCCCTCGAGAAAACGCTCAAAGGCTCGCCGCGAGCGAAACTCGCGTTCAAAGCACACTCGCCCCGTCGCATCCTCGCCCACCGCAAAGAAAACCTCTTTGGCCAAATCCACCGCCAATGTCGTAACCTGTTCCACGGACTCGCCCTCCTTTCTCGACCTGCACGGTCTCTCAGTGGACGGTACACCCGCCACCCCGGCGCCTCGACGCCTCGAAGGGGGGCGAGTCCATGTGATTACCTTCGGCTGCACACGTGGGTAGGTCGTGCGCCGCAGGCGTGCGACGTCTCGACCGTTTCATGCGGGCCTGCGACCGATTCAACCCGACGGCGCGCCATAATGAGAATCGCTGCCTCCCGCCGGGACGGATTGCGATATCGGCGTCAGGGTTTAGAATCACGGGTTTGGCTCCGGCCGGGGGGAGCGCGTGCCGCGGCACGCGGGGGCCAGGACCGGCGGGACCGTCACGGACCGGCGGGCGCCAGGCATGGCGCGCGGGGCCATGGGCTATAACGATTAAGACGGCAGTGTTAGAGGGGTTCCGCCCTTGATTACCATCGACAACGTCTCGAAGGCCTTCGGCGGCCTGAAGGCGGTGCAGAATGTCTCGTTCGAGGTCGAGCGCGGCAGTATCACCGGCCTGATAGGCCCGAACGGCGCCGGCAAGAGCACACTCTTCAATATCGTCGCCGGCCTCATCCCGCCGGACAGCGGCCGGATCACCCTCGAAGGCACGGACATCACCGGCATCCCCCCGCACCGCCTCTTCCACATGGGGCTGGTTCGCACCTTCCAGATCCCCCACGAGTTCTCCCGCA
This sequence comes from Arhodomonas sp. KWT2, assembly GCF_041949875.1. Classification (NCBI taxonomy): domain Bacteria; kingdom Pseudomonadati; phylum Pseudomonadota; class Gammaproteobacteria; order Chromatiales; family Ectothiorhodospiraceae; genus Arhodomonas; species Arhodomonas sp. KWT2. Next base: position 95,992 of record NZ_JBHFPQ010000040.1, on the reverse strand, counting down.
TGACCGTGCGCGAGAACCTCATGGTGGTCCCGGCGGGCCAGTCCGGGGAGAACCTGTTCAACGCCTGGTTCCGCTGGGCCCGGGTGCGGCGCGAGGACAGCCGGGTGCTCGAGCAGGTCGAGGAGGTGCTGGACTTCCTCGAGATCGGCCACGTCGCCGACGAGCTCGCCGGCAACCTCTCCGGCGGCCAGAAGAAGCTCCTGGACCTGGGCCGGGCGATGATGACCGACGCCAAGGCGGTGCTCCTCGACGAGCCCGGCGCCGGCGTCAACCGCACGCTGCTCGGGCGCATCTCCGCCGCGATCCAGCGACTGAATACCGAGCGCGGCTATACCTTCTGCGTCATCGAGCACGACATGGACCTGATCTCCACACTCTGCGAGCCGGTGCACGTCATGGCCAACGGCGAGCTGATCGCCTCCGGGCCGATGGCGGAGCTGCGCCAGAACGAACAGGTCCGCGAGGCCTACCTCGGCGGCGGCGTGAGCGGGAGGGCAGGCGAGTAATGACTATGCTTCTCGAGGCAAGCGGGCTGTACGGCGGCTACGGCGGTGTCGACATCCTCAACGGGACGAACCTCACCGTCGGCGACGACGAGATCGTGGTGATCGTCGGGCCCAACGGGGCCGGCAAATCCACGGCCATGAAGGCGGTCTTCGGCCTGCTTCATGTCCGCCAGGGGCATGTGCGCTACCGGGGCGAGGACATCACCAACGCCCGCCCGGAGCAGATGGTGCGCCGGGGCATCGCCTATGTGCCCCAGGAACACAATGTCTTCCCGTCGATGAGCGTGCGCGAGAACCTGGAGATGGGGGCCTACCTCATGTCCGGCGATATCAGCGCGCGCATGGAGCGGGTCTTCGCCCTCTTCCCCAAGCTCAAGGAGCGGCGCCACCAGCAGGCGGGACTGATGTCCGGCGGTGAGCGCCAGATGGTCGCCATGGGCCGGGCGCTGATGATCGAGCCGAGCCTGCTGATGCTCGACGAGCCCACCGCGGGCCTCTCGCCGCTGCTCATCGACGAGACCTTCGAGCGGATCCGCGAGATCCGCGATCTCGGCATCGGGGTGCTGATGGTGGAGCAGAACGCCAAGCAGGCGCTCGCCATCGCCGACCGCGGCTACGTGCTGGCCACCGGCCGCAATCGCTACGAGGATACCGGCCCGAACCTCGTGGCGAACCAGGAAGTGGCCGAGATGTTCCTGGGAGGCTGACCCCGATGAACGAGATCGCCCAACTGCTCATCTACGGCGTGGTGCTGGGCAGCGTCCTGACCATGGGTGCCATCGGCGTGTCCATGATCTTCGGCATCCTGCGCTTCGCCCACTTCGCCCATGGCGACTTCATGACCCTGGGCGCCTACATCGGCCTGGCGTTCATTTCCGCCTTCGGGCTCTCGCCCTGGTGGGCGCTGCCCTCGGGGATGATCGGCATGGCCGCCGTGGCCGTGCTCATCGACAAGGTCCTCTACCAGCGCATACGGCGCACCCAGCCGGTGATCCTGCTGATCTCCTCGTTCGGCATGGCGCTGGTGATCCGCGCCGCGGTCCAGCTCATCTGGGGCTCGGACAACCAGTCCTACGCCCAGGGCATCCAGTTCCCCTGGCGGCTGGACATCCTCGGCGGGCTGCGGATCAAGCCGGACCACGTCTGGATCGTGCTCATCGCCTTCGCGCTGGTGGTGGCGGTGCACCTGTTCCTCACGCGCACGAAGATGGGCAAGGCGATGCGCGCGATGTCCGACAACATGGACCTCGCGCTGATCACCGGCATCCCGGCGGAGCGCGTGATCACCTGGACGTGGGTCATCGGCGGCGGGCTCGCCGCGGCGGCGGGCGTGTTCCTCGGCATCGACACGCGGCTCTACCCGGTGATGGGCTGGACGGCACTGCTGCCGGTGTTCGCCGCTGCCATCCTCGGCGGCATCGGCCGGCCCTACGGCGCCATCGCCGGTGGCATGGTCATCGGCATCGCCATGGAGATGTCGACGCTGGTGATCCCCGCCGCCTACAAGCCTGCCGTCGCCTTCGCGATCATGGTGGTGATGCTCGTCTTCCGCCCGCAGGGCCTGTTCAAGGGGACGCTGTGATGGAACTCTCCGGCCTTTCCGCCTATCTGGTTTCCTTCCTCACCTTCGCGGGCATCTACGCGGTGCTCGCGCTGGGCCTGAACATGCAGTGGGGGTTCACCGGGCAGTTCAACATCGGTGTCGCCGGCTTCTTCGCCGTAGGCGCCTACACCACGGCGATCCTCACCACCCCCGGCAGCCCGGCGTATCTCGGCGGCTTCGGCATGCCCTTCCTGGTGGGTCTCGCGGGGGCGGTGATCACCTCCAGCATCATCGGCGTCATCATCGGGCTGATCACCGCGAGGCTGCGAACGGACTACCTCGCCATCGCCACCATCGGTATCGCCGAGATCATCCGGCTGTTCCTCAAGAACGAGGACTGGCTGACCAACGGCGTGCGCGGCATCGCCGCGGTGCAGCGGCCGTTCGCCGGCACGGCGCTGGACTCGCCGCTGACCTACCTGCTGGTCGTGGCGCTGTTCGTGGTGGGCGTGTACTTCCTCGTCGAGCGGGCCTACGTCTCCCCCTGGGGGCGGGTGCTCCGCGCGATCCGCGAGAACGAGCCGGCCTCCGCCGCGGCGGGCAAGGACATCGCCCGCTTCCGGCTGCAGGCCTTCGTGGCCGGCTCCGCGATCATGGGCCTCGGCGGCGGGCTGTACGCCCACTTCTTCGGCTTCGTCAGCCCCGAGGCGTTCCGGCCGCTGTACGGGACCTTCCTCATCTGGGTCATGCTCATCGCCGGCGGCAGCGGCAACAACCGCGGCGCGATCCTCGGCGCGGTCATCGTCTGGGGCCTGTGGTCCGGCACCGAGATGCTCACGGGCATGCTGCCCTCCGAGTACTCGACCCAGGCCGCGGCGCTGCGCGTGCTGCTCATCGGGGCACTGCTCCAGGTGATCCTGGTCACCCGCCCGGAAGGCATCCTCCCGGAGAAGGCCCCACGGCTCATTGCACGTCGGCGGGATAAACAGTAAAGGCGGGGGCCGTGTTAGGCGGCCGAGGGCGGGGCGTACAATGCCACGGACGGCACCCCCCGGCCCCTATGGGTTCAGGCTGAGCCGGCGTTCGGCTCACGTGGACGTTGCACGCCTTCGGCGCACAACCTACCAGGGAGTCGCCACCCCCTCGCAAGGCGCGAACGCGGGTAGGTCGTGCACGGCCACGGGCCGTGTGCGACATCCCCGGAACCGCCCGATTCAATTCGCAAAGAGTCCTCCGACCGGCACGCACCACGCTTCTCCGGCTTCACGTGAGAGGGCCCCGTGACACCGCATCCGCGGCCCGGCTCACTGCGCCGGCCCCTCCCCGGTTCGGCCCGGGGACGTTGCAGGCCTTCCGCGCCCAACCTTCCTGCCGGCCAACGCCCCCTCGGGTAGGTCGTGCACGGCCGCAGGCCGTGTGCGACGGCCGCCCACAACGTCGGGGGCATCGCGCGCCAAGGGCCGTGACCATGCCCGTCCACGTCCGTCCGCTTTCGAGCGGGGGGCGGGAGACGCAGAACACCGGCCCCACGACACGTGTCGGCTGCCGGGAGCAGCCGACCTACGGGACCCACCCTGCACCCGGCGGAACAGCGCCGTGACATCGTTTGTCGCCGGCAAACGCCCGTCCGGGCCCCTCTCCCTTCACGGGAGAGGGGTTGGGGAGAGGGCCCCGCCGCGACGGGGATTCCCCCGGCGCACACGCGACGGTATCCTTGTCCTCCGACGACACACGCGGAGATGGCTCCCCTCCCCGAACCGCTCCAGCGGAGCTGATGGGACCTGAACACTGTTAATCCCCGTGACGGCACACGTCCGTCCCGGGTCGCCGACAGGAGGTCCTGTTCATGCCGTGGATTTCGATGGCCGCCGTGGGCGGCGGCGCCGCGCTGGGTGCGTGGTGCCGCTGGGCACTCGGGGCCTGGCTCAACCCCTACTTCCCCTCGCTGCCCCTGGGCACCCTCGCCGCGAACCTGTGCGGCGGCCTACTCATCGGCCTGGCACTGGAGCTGTTCTCGCGCACGACGGCCGTGCCACCGGAGTTCCGACTGATGGTGGTGACCGGCTTTCTTGGGGCGCTGACCACGTTTTCGACGTTCTCTGCGGAAGTGGTCACGGCGCTGCGCCGCGCCGATTATCTCTGGGCCTCCGCCGCGGTGGGCCTCCATGTGCTGGGCAGCCTGCTGGTCACCGCGATGGGTATGGCGCTGGTCTTCTGGCTGTTCCGGGTGAACGCGTGAATCCGACGGAGGGAACCATGAACGGTGAACGACTGACCTTCTTTGTGCACGAAAACCGCCGGCTTCACGGCAAGCTGCTATACCGCTGGCTCCTCGACACCGCGCAGGATATGGGGCTGCACGGCGGCTCGGCATTCCGGGCAATCGCCGGCTTCGGCCGGCACGGCGTGCAGCATGAGCAGCACTTCCTGGAACTCGCCGGCGACGTGCCGGTGGCGGTGATGTTCGCGCTGTCCACCGATCAGGTCGACGCCCTGCTTTCGCGGGTCTCCGACGAAGGCGTGCCGCTGTTCTACATGCGCACGCCCGCTGAGTACGGGGTGATCAACGGCGGCAAGGGCTAACGCCGGACGAACGGGACCGGGGCACACCGCGGCCCGCGGCCCGGACCAGGCAGACCGATGCCTGACAGGGATCCCGGCGGGCTTCCCCCTCTCCCCTGCCCCCTCTCCCGCAAGGGGAGAGGGGAACGGAAGGCCGCGCCTACTCCTCCGTCCCGGCTACCCCGCGAAACCACGCCATTGCACCGCTCACCACCGGCAGATAAGTAGTGTGCGGAATTATGTGCAGACGCTAGAGCGAGGTGAGCGGCCATGGTATTCGGGTTGGTTAACCGACCACCTGAATCCCCTTGGGAGGGCGAAGCCATGGTCACTCACACTCGAAAGGCTACTGCGGGCGGCGAGGCGCTGGACGCATTACTTGGCGAGGGCCGGGATCTGCTGCGGGCTCCCCCTCTCCCCTGCCCCCTCTCCCGCAAGGGGAGAGGGGAACGGAAGGCCGCGCCTACTCCTCCGTCCCGGCTAACCCGCGAAACCACGCCATTGCACCGCGCATCACCGGCAGATGCTCGCTAAGCCCCTCTCCCTTCACGGGAGAGGGGTTTGGGGAGAGGGCTCCCACCCGGTGTCCGCGGACAGGACGCTCGCCTTTATCTACGATGACATCGGGGCGTGAACGAAAAAGACCCCGGCGATGTGCCGGGGTCTGTCGGTGCGGATCCAGCCCTGACACGGGCCGCCACAGCGGCGGCGCGTGTATTACATCGAGGGCTCGAAGACCTTCTTGGTCACGATCTCGCCGTCCTCGAACGCCCAGTGGGCGAAGGTGCCGGGGACATCGCCGTTCTTGTCGAAGTTGATCGACCCGGAGGCGCCCTCGTAGTCGATCTCCTTGCCCTGCTCCAGGAGCTTCACGGCCTTGTCGAACTCACCCGGATAGACCTTCTCGCCGGGCGGGTTGGCGACGTCGCGGAGGCTGTCCCGAATCGCCGTGCCGTCCACGGAACCGGCCTTCTGGGCGGCCAGGGCAATGGCATAGACCGCGTCATAGGCGGTGTCCATGTACGGCTTGGGCGGACGCTCGCCGAACTCCTCCTGGTAGGCGGAGTCGAAGTGCTTCGCCCCCGGGGCATCCTCGCGCGCCTGCGGCGCCGTGCCGATGGCGCCGTTGAGATACTGCGCACCGAGGTTCTCGACCAGCTCCGGTGCCTTGAGGCCGTCGGAGAACACGAAGTTCTGGAAGTAGCCGCCCTCCAGCGCCTGGCGCAGGATGGTCTGGCCGTTCTGCGGGTAACCGATCAGCACCAGCGCATCGGCACCACCCGCGGCCGCCTGCTGGAGCTCACCACGGTAGGCGGGCTGGCCCTGCTCGTAGGCCACCATCCCGGTGACGCTGCCGCCGCCGTCCTCGAACGCGGACTTGAAGTTCTCCGCCAGGCCCTTGCCGTAGTCGTTGTTGATGTAGATGACGCCGACGCTGCCGTAATCCTTCTCGTGGGCGATCTGCGCGAGGGCAACACCCTGGAAGGCATCCGAGGGTACCGTGCGGAAGAGGTAGTCGCCGTCATCGAGGGTGGTGATCACCGGCGAGGTGGACGCACCGCTGATCTGCGGGATCTTGTTCGACTTGGACACGCTCTGGGCCACCGGGATGGTGACGCCGCTGGAGAGCGCACCGACGAAGGCGCTCACGCCCTCGATGCTGGCCAGCTTCTGGGCGGCATCCACGCCGGCCTGCGGCCTGGTCTGGGTGTCGCCCGACTTGATCTCGACGTCCTCCCCGAGCACGCCCCCGGCGGCGTTGATCTCCTTGGCGGCCAGCTTGATGCCGTTCAGCGACGGCCCGCCGTAGGACTGCAGGTCGCCGGTCAGCGGCACCAGCGCACCGATCTTCAGCGGCTGGGCCATGGCCGTGGCACTCGCGACGAGTGCCAGCGCCGAGACCGCGCCGATTATCTGTTTCTTGAGCGTCATGGCAACAGCTCTCCTGTTTTTCTGCCGGTCTTCGTTGTGATCCCCGCCCGTAGCCCCGGCGCGAGGCCTTTATGGAGCATACCCACGCACCTGGGGGCGTGCAAAACGCCCTACGCGGCGTGGAAGGGCCGCTGCCGAGAGGCACGGCCCTCCAGCCCCGGAGCCGGCTCGAAGCGTGCCCCGTGCGGGCGGTAGCGCTCAAGCCACCAGTGCACCCCGCCGGCCCCCAGACTATCAATATAGCGGAAAGGGCCGCCGCGAAAAGGCGGAAAGCCGATTCCGTACACCGCCGCGATGTCACCGTCGCGCGCATTGCGGAGCACCCCCTCGTCGAGGCAGCGCACGGCCTCGTTGAGCAGCATGCCCACGGTGCGCTGGACGATCTCGTCGTCGCCGGCGAGGCGCTGACGGTGCACGCCGAGCAGCTCGTAGACGTCCTCGTCGACCTCGCTGCCGCTGCGCCGGCCGCCGTAGCGGTAGAAGCCGCGCCCGGACTTGCGCCCGAGCCGGCCGTCGTCGATCATCCGCTGCGCCGCGTCGGTGGGGCGCATGCGCTCGCCGTAGGCCTCGTGGAGCACCGTGGCGACGTGGGCGCTGACGTCCAGGCCCACCTCGTCGAGGAGCTTGAACGGCCCCACCGGGAAGCCGAAACGCACCAGCGCGCCGTCCACGTGGTGGATGGCCACGCCCTCGGTGACCAGGTGGATGGCCTCGTTGATGTAGGGCGCGAGGATGCGGTTGACGTAGAACCCCGGGGTATCGCCGACCACCACCGGCGTCTTGCCCTGGGCCCGGCCGACGGCGACGGCGGTGGCGACGACCGCCGCATCCGTGCCGGCGTGGGGGATCACCTCCAGCAGCGGCATGCGCTCCACCGGCGAGAAATAGTGCATGCCGATGACGTTGCCGGGCCGCTGCGCCGCCTCGGCGATGCGGGCGATGGGCAGCGACGAGGTGTTGCTCGCGATGATCGTCTCCGGCGGGGTCACGGCCTCCACCGCCTCCACCGTGCGGTGCTTGATGGCGAGTTCCTCCGGCACCGCCTCCACCACCAGGCCCACACCGCCGAAGCCGGTGAGCGCGGGGGTCGCGGTCACCCGGCGGCCCACCTGTCCCGCCTCGTAGGCGCTCAGGCGGCCGCGGCGCCGGCGGACCTCCTCGTGCACGTGGCGCAGGCCCCGGGCGAGCCCCTCGGTGGAGACGTCGTAGAGACGCACCGGCAGCCGGGCCCGGGAGGCGGTCACGAACGCGATCCCCGCCCCCATCAGGCCGGCGCCGAGCACGGCGGTCCGCTCCACGGTGCGTGGCTCCCCCTCGGCACCGGTGTCCTTCTTCATCGCCGTGGTGGCGAAGTGGATCCCGGCGAGCTCGCCGGCCTCGGGGGTCATCGCCAGCTCGCCGAAGGCGCTCGCCTCCGCCGCCAGCCCCTCGGCCATGCCCCGGGCCAGACCGGTGCGCACGCACTCGATGATGCGCGGCGGCGCGGGATAGTTGCCGTGGGTACGCCGGCGGACACTCTCCTGCGCCCGGGAGCAGACGACGGCGCGCCCGAGGGGGTTGCGCGCCTGCACCGCATGCAGGAGCCGGGCGCGCCACCCGGCGCGCCGTCGGCCACGGCCGGCATGCAGCGCCTCGATGCGCTCGACGGCGACGTCCTCCAGGATGTCGGCGGGCACTGCCTCGTCCACCAGGCCGCTGCGGGCGGCGGAGCGCGCACTCACCTGGCGGCCGGTGAGCATCATGTCCAGCGCCAGCGGCAGCCCCACCAGCCGCGGCAGCCGCTGGGTGCCACCGCCCCCCGGCAACAGCCCGAGCTGGACCTCGGGCAGGCCGAGCCGGGTATGGCCGGCGTCGGTGCAGATGCGGGCATCGCAGGCCATGGCGAGCTCCAGCCCGCCACCGAGGCAGACGCCGTCGATCGCCGCCACCACCGGCACCCGCAGCCCGGCGAGCCGGTCGAACACCCGCTGGGCGGTGTGCGAGACCGCCGTGGCCTCCTCGGCGCTCTCGCAGGCGCGGATCATGCCGATGTCCGCGCCGGCGATGAACGAGCCCGGCTTGGCGCTGATGAAGATCAGCCCGCGCAGGCCGCCGTCGGCGGCGATCTCGTCGAGGATATGCCCGGCGGCGTTCACGGCATCGCCGCCGAGGGTGTTCTGGCTCTGCCCGGGGCAGTCGATCCACACCCGGGCGATACCGTCGTCCCGGCGCTCCAGGCGCAGGGGGGCGGGTGTGTCCGTTGCCTGTTCCATCGTCTCCGTCATGCCGCCTCCAGCACCATCGCCGCCGCCAGTCCGCCGGCGGCGCAGGCCGTGGTCAGTGCGGTGCCGCCGCCGCGGCGGCGCAGCTCCCGCAGGGTCTGGACGATCATTCGCGCCCCGGTCGCGGCGAAGGGGTGGCCGAAGGCGATGGAGCCGCCGTTGACGTTGACCCGCTCCCAGTCCACCTCGCCGATGGGGGCGTCGCGCCCGAGCCAGTCCCGGGCGAAATCCGGGTCGTCCCAGTACTGCAGGTTCGCCAGGGTCTGCGCGGCGAAGGCCTCGTGGATGTCGACGAGGTCCATGTCCGCGAGCGTCAGGCCGGCGCGGTCCAGGGCCAGGGGCGTCACGTGGCTCGGGCCGATGAGGGCGTCGCGGAACGGGTCCACGGCACAGAAGGCGGAGGTGCGGATGAAGCCCAGCGGCTCATAGCCGAGCGCCCGGGCGCGGTCGGCACGCATGAGCACCAGCGCCGCGGCACCGTCGGTGAGCGGGGTCGAGTTGCCGGCGGTCACCGTACCGTGGCGGCGATCGAAGGCCGGTCGCAGCCCGGCGAGGCTCGCCTCCGAGGCGTCGGCGCGGATGGTGTTGTCCCGGTGGATATGCGCCTGCTCCCGCCCGGCGAAGGCGTGCATGACCTCGCCGTCCAGCCTGCCGGCCTCCCAGGCGGCGTGGGCGCGCTGGTGTGAGCGCACCGCGAAGGCATCCTGGGCCTCGCGACCGACGCGATGGGTCTTGGCCATCTGCTCGGCGATCTCGCCCATGCCGAGACCGGTGGTGTAGTCCCGCACGGCGGGCGGCTTCGGCGCCAGATCCCGCGGGCGCACGCCCGAGAAGGCCCCGAGCCGGCCACGCCAGTCCTTCGCCCGCGAGGCGCGGAGCAGCGCCGCGGCGAGCCGTCGGCTGACGCCGATGGGCAGCACCGAGGCCGAGTCCGCCCCGCCGGCGATACCGGCCTCGATCTCGCCGCGGGCGATGGCCGCGGCCACGTCGGCGGTGGTCTGGAAGCTGGTGGCACAGGCGCGGGAGACGCTGTAGGCGTCCGTGGTCACGGGCAGACCTGCGCCGAGGACCACCTCGCGGGCGATGTTCGGCGCCTCCGGGCGGATGATCACCTGGCCGAAGACCAGCCGCTCCACCACCGCCGGATCCAGGTCCATGCGGGTGACCAGCTCGTTGACGACCATCGTCCCCAGGGCCACGGCGTCGGTATCGGCATACGCGGTGAGCTGCCGCGCGAAGGGGGTGCGCAAGCCGTCCACCACGGCGACGCGGTCGTCCCGGCGCCGGCGTCTGCGCGTACTGCTGCTCGCTGCCACACTGGCCTCCCGATTCGCCCATACGCTTGCGTATGGAAAGCTTCGCCGCCCACCGGCGGCGTGTCAACTCCGCCCCGCCTTACAGGGTCGCGCCGCCCCGCCCGGGCCCGCGCTCGAGCACGCGGCGCACCCGGGCGAGCCCCTCGGCCACCCGCTCGCGCGCGGCCGGTGCACTGATCGCCAACCGTACCGCCTGCGGTACCGGATGGCGACCCACGGCGAAGGGTTCACCGGTCTTCAGGCGCACGCCCTCGGCAGCACACGCGCGGGCGAACTCGTCGGCCCGCCAGGGCTCGGGCAGGTGGAGCCAGACATTGAATCCATACGGCTGCGCGGCAAACGCCAGACCCTGGAAGTGCTCGGCGACCAGGGCCTGGCGGGCGGCGATCTCCTCGCGCTGCCGCCGGGCCAGCTCGTCGGCCGCGCCCGAGTCGATCCAGCGGCACGCCGCCTCCGCGTTCAGCGGCGGCGCCATCCAGCAGTTGCCCCGCAGGGCCTGGGCGACGTCGTCGAACCAGCGCGGCGGCGCCTGCACCAGCCCCACCCGCAGGCCGCCGGCGAGGACCTTGGAGACCCCGGTGATATGGATGACCCGCTCCGGCGCCCGGTCCACCAGCGCGCTCGGGCGCTCCGCCGCGGCCACCAGGTGCACGGCGTCCTCGATCACGGCGACGTCGTGGCGCCCGGCCACCGCCAGCAGCTCGTCACGCCGGTGCCCCGGGATCACCTCGGCGGTCGGGTTGTTCTGATCCGGCGTGAGATAGACCGCGCGCACAGCGTGCTGGCGGCAGGCGGCCTCCAGCGCGCCCGGCTGTACACCCTCGCCATCGCTCGCCAGCGGCAGGTGCCGCAGCCCCAGCCCGCGGGCGGCGGCGATCATCCCGGGATAGACCAGGCCCGCCGAGGCCACCGTCTCGCCGGGCCGGGCGACAGCCTGCAGCGCCATGTTGAGCCCGTGCAGCGCGCCGAGGCAGATCAGGCTGTGCCCGGCATCGATGCCGTAGCCCCAGCCCCGCAGCCAGCGGGCCAGCTCGGTTCGGTGACGCGGCAGCCCGGCCTCCGGGTGATAGCCGAGACACTCGGCGAGCGCCGCGTCGTCACCGGCCAGGTCGCGCAGGGCGTCGGCCAGCGCCGGCGTGCGGCCCATGGGCACAGGGAAGGCGAGACCGAAGTCGATGTCACCGTCCTCCGCCGCCGGGGCGACGCTGAACCCCTGCCCGGAGCCGTCCTGCGGCGAGCGGACGTACGTCCCGCTGCCCACCCGCGCACTGACCAGTCCGCGCCGCTCCGCCTCCGCATAGCCCCGCGTGACCGTGCCGACGGTCACGCCAAGGGCATCGGCCAGCGCGCGATGGGTGGGCAGCCGGTCGCCGACGGCCAGCTCGCCGGCCGCGACTGCCCGGGCAACGGCCTCGGCGATGGCCCGGTAGCGGGGGCCGGCGTGAACGGAAAGATCGGGAACCCAGATTGTATCCATTACAAAAATCTTCTTTACATCAGAATGTTGGCAATTATTCTCTGTTTATACCGATCAGATTGATGCAATTGTATTCATTGTTCTTGAAATTGTCACCATTTCGCGCAGGAGAACCGGGATGAACACGCCGACCCCGACACGCCGACGCTTCGAGCAGAACGCCTATCGCCGCGACGGACAGGCACGGGTCGTCGCGGTCACCGAACGGGGCATCGTGCTGGACGAGACCTGCTTCTACGCCGAGGGCGGTGGCCAGCCGGGTGACACCGGCGCCCTGCATACCGCCACGGGCGCGACCCTATGGGTGACGGACACCCGCTACCTCCCCGGCCGCCTGCGCATCGGTCACCAGGTCCCGGACCCGGGCGGCCTGCAGGCCGGGGACACGGTCACGCTCGCCATCGACTGGCCCCGCCGCTACCGGCACATGCGCATGCACACCGCACTGCACGTGCTCTGCGCCCTGGTCGACGCGCCGGTCACCGGCTGCGCTATCCATGCCGGGCGCGGGCGCATCGACTTCGATCTGCCGGAATCAGGCCTGCGCCGGGAGGACCTCGACGCCGCTCTCCAGCGCGTGATCGGCGATAACCGCGCCGTCCATGCCGGCGAGGAGGACGGCGCGCGGGGCGGCGAATATACGCTCCGCGCCGCCCCGGGCGAGGGGGAGACGCTGCGCGTGGTGACCATCGACGGGCTCGACCGCCAGCCCTGCGGCGGCACCCACGTGCGGGCCACCGGCGAGCTCGCGGGCATCCGCATCGCCCGGATCCACAAGAAGAGCCGGCGTGCCCGGCGCGTGGTGCTGATCGACGAGACCGCGCCGGAGGCGGTGGAATGACCCCGGAGAACGCCCTCGCCGCTGCGCTGTTCGCCTTCGCCCTGTCCGCCACGCCGGGGCCGAACAACGTCATGCTCACCGCCTCCGGCGCGCGCTTCGGCCTGCGCCGGACGGTGCCGCACCTGCTCGGCGTGACCGCGGGCTTCGGTGCGCTCACCGCGGCGGTGGCGCTGGGGCTGGGCGGGCTGTTCGAGCACTACCCCGCCGTGCACACGGCATTGCGCTGGATCGGCGCGGGCTACCTGCTCTACCTCGCCTGGCGCATCGCCACGGCGGACCCGGCCGGCGATAGCACGCGTGCCCGCCCGATCCGGTTCACGGAGGCGTTCGCGTTCCAGTTCGCCAACCCCAAGGTATGGGTGATGGGCATGACCGCGGTGGCGCTGTTCACCGCCCCGGGCGACGGCTACGCGCTCTCCGCGGCGGTGGTGATCGCCATCTGCATGGCGATCAACCTGCCGTGCGTGTCCCTTTGGGCCTGCTTCGGTACCGCGATCGGCCGCTGGCTCGGCAGCCTGCGCGCGCGCCGGCGGTTCCAGTGGGTGATGGGCGGGCTGACCGCCGCCTGTGTCGGGCTGGTGGCGTTCTAGCGCGGCGCGGCGCGCGGAAGATCGGCTCGGGTAGGTCGGGCACGCCTGCGGCGCACGAGCTACCCGAGCCGCCATTCTCTGCCCGGGACCCGGATCAACAGACCTGGTTGGTCACCCGGTTCTCCTGGCGGGGTGGTCCGGCTCACACCTCCAGTCTTCGGGGTAGGTGCCGAGTGCACAACCTGCCGGAAGGCCATATCCAGGGCGGGCGTGCCCCACGGGGCTCAGTCGCTGAACATGGGTCGCCCGGGCAGGTGGAACTGTATCGGCTCGCGCTGCGGATCGCGCTCCCGGGGCCAGGCGTAGACGGCCTCGGCGGCCAACCGGGGCCAGCGGGTCCGCCAGTTGCCGATGCGCACGTCCACGAGGCCGGTGACCGTGCCGCGCACGGTCACGCGCCGCCCCGGTGCATAGGCATCGGTGGACAGGACGCGCTCGCTGACGGCCAGGAAACGGCCGCCGGCCTCGCCCCAGTAGACGTTGGGCTGCTGACGGCCGCGGAGCGGAAAGGCGAGGACCTCCAGGCGGGTCCCTGCCCCGTCCGGGCGCCGGTCGACGACACGTCCGCCCCAGACCACATCGCGGCCGACGGCGTCACCGCCGGCGACCAGTGCGGCGGGCAGCGGCTCACGGGTCGCCCCCGTCTCGCGCACCGGCCCCGCCGCGCAGCCCGCCAGCATGCCGGCGAGCAGGGCCGCGGCGGCCGCGCGTTTCACCACGCAGGGCAGCCCCAGGGGTAATGGCAGTCCCACCAGCCGGGGTACCACCCCGGCGGCGGCGCCGGCGGCGGCCGCTCGGGCCAGAGCTCGTGGCCGCCGACCTCAACCACTGGATAACGATAGGGATAGTCCCCCACCGTGCGCACCTCGATGCCCGTGACGCGGCCGGTGACGGTAATCTCCTCGCCCGGGGCGTAGACCACCGGGTCGAGGAAGCCGTCGAAACGCGCGAGGAAACGCCCGCGGCTCGCGGCCCCCGGTTTCGGCCGGGCGCTGCCGTCCAGCGGGTGCTCGACCACCGCAAGGAGGGTGGCATCCTCGCCGTTGATCACCTCCGCAACCTCCCCGCCCCAGAGCACCCGCGTGCCGGTATACCGCCCGGCCTCCGCACGGACATCCGCCGGCGTAGGCGAGGCGGCGGGCGCGCTCTGCAGGGACTCCGGCACACTGGCGCAGCCACCGAGCATGACGGCGGATACGACGACTATGGCGAACAGCTGGCGCATGATCCCGCCCCTCCCTGAGTGGCGCCTGTGTCCTCTTCGACCCGGGACGAAACAGGCGCGTTCCCCGAGTATAGCGCCGCCGCGGCGGACTCAGTCGCCGATGGGATCCATGCGGTAGATGCGGTCGATCTCGCCCGGCCCGCGCACGCTCACCGACAGGTCGTTCACCCGCCCGTCTACAAGACCGTAGACCCAGCCGTGCACCGCCAGGGTCTGCCCGCGCGCCCAGGCATTCTGCACGATGGTCGTGTAGCAGACGTTGCGCACCTGCTCGACGACATTGAGCTCGCAGAGCCGGTCGGTACGCCGCTCCTCGTCCTCGATCGCGTCGAGCTCCGTCTCGTGGAGGTGATAGACGTCCCTGATGTGCCGCAGCCAGTTGTCGATCAGCCCGAACTGACGGTGCCCCATGGCGACACGGACCCCGCCACAGCCGTAATGGCCTGTGACGATGATGTGGCGCACGTGCAGCACCTCAACGGCGAACTGCAGCACCGACATGGCATTCATGTCGCTGTGGACCACCACGTTCCCGACGTTGCGGTGCACGAACAGCTCCCCGGGCATCAGGTCGACGATGTCGTTGGCGGGCACCCGGCTGTCCGAACAGCCGATCCAGAGGTAGTCCGGATTCTGCTGGCGCGCCAGCCGGGAGAAGAAGTCCGGCCGCTCGCTGGACAGCCGCTCCGACCAGCGTCGGTTGTTCTCGAGAAGATCGAGGATGTCGCTCAAAGCACCCGCTCCGGTGACGACACGGTCATTTACGGCAAGATAACAGACCGGGGACCGGGGTATTCATTGATCGGAAGGGGTTGCAAGCGTGTCGAGCAGCTCGCGCACGAGCGGGTTCGGGAACTGCCGGCGCTGGAAGATCGCGTAAAAGCGCTCGCGCACCTCCGGCACACGGCAACGCTCGACCAGCCTGCCCGAATTCAGCTCGTCACGTATCACCACCGGCGGGACCAGCGCATAGCCGGTGCCCTCACGGGCGACCAGGCGCAGCATGGCCATGTCGTCCACCTCGGCGAGCACCACGGGCCGCACGCCCGCGAACTCCAGCAGCCGGTCGAAGCTTGCCCGGACCCCGCTCTCGAGGCTCGGCAGTACCAGCGGCAGGCCGTCCAGATCGTCCGGGAAACGCAGCTGCGCCGTCCCCGAAGCGGCGGGACCGACGATGCTGATGGGCTGGCTGTCCACCAGCTGGCTGTACCAGTCCGACCCTGCATCGCGGGGCACGGGCTCGTTGGACAGGACCAGGTCGAGGGCGTGCGTCTGCAGCCCGGCAAGCAGCTCGTCGCGCCCCGCCGAGCGGATCACGAGCTCGATGTCGTCCCGGTGGATGAGCGGGCGGAGCAGCTCCAGCTGGAAGTTGCGTGACAGCGTCGTCAGCGCGCCGACCCGCAGGATACGCCGGCGGGTCCCGGCGCCACCCCGCAGCGTGCTCACGAGCTCGGCACCCGCCGCGAAGACGGTGTCCGCGTAGTCGAGCGCGATGCGCCCGGCCTCCGTCAGCTGGAGCCGCCTGCCCGCACGTTCGAACAGGGCGTGACCGAGCTGTTCCTCCAGCCGTCGGATCTGCACCGACAGCGCCGACTGCGACACATGGAGCCGCGACGCGGCCGCCGCGACGCTGCCCTCGTGTGCCACCGCCCAGAAATAGCGCAGGTGGTGATAGTTGAGCTGCTGCATACCGTTCTATTTTATTTAACTAAAACGGGCAAACAATGAATTTTTTATCTCTCCCGGAGCTTGGTACAACACCCAGGCATTCACGCGAGAGAGTCCATCATGCCCATTCAAGCCCTGCCCGCCCTGGCCCCCATAGCCCTGGCCGTCGCCGCCGCTTTCGGCCTGCTGCGCCCCGGCCGGCGCCCGCTCGGGGTGGCGCGCGCCGCGCAGGTGGCGGCACTGCTCGCCGTTGCCGCGGCGGCGGTCGCCGTCGGGGTCCTCGCGTGGTCCGGGCCGACGACAGTCACCGGCATCCGGCTGGATGCGGTGAGCGCCTCCCTCCTCGCCCTCGTTACCTTGGTCGGCTGGGTGGTGCTGCGCTACACGGCGAGCTACATGGACGGCGAGGCCCGCGAGGGCGCGTTCACGGGGTGGCTTTGCGCCACGCTGTCGTCGGTGATGCTGCTGGTGATCTCCGGGCACCTGCTCCTGCTCGTGGCGGCGTGGATCGCCACCAGCGTCTGCCTGCACCGGCTGCTGCTGTTCTATCCGCAACGGCGCCGGGCCCGGCTGGCGGCACGCAAGAAGTTCGTGATGGCCCGTCTCGGGGACGCCGCCCTCTGCGGGGCGGCCGTGATCCTGGCTGTCGCCTGCGGCAGCGGCGACATCGCCGCGATCCTGGCCGCCGCAGGCACTGAGTCCGCCACCACGGCCATGCGCTGGGCGGCACTCCTGCTCGCCCTCGCCGCCGCGCTCAAATCCGCCCAGTTCCCGACCCACGGCTGGCTCACGGAGGTCATGGAGGCCCCTACCCCGGTCTCGGCGCTGCTGCATGCGGGGGTGATCAACGCCGGCGGCTTCCTGCTGATCCGCTTCGCCGACGTCATCCTGCAGGCGCCGCTGGTCATGGCGGCACTGGTGGCCCTCGGGGGCTTCACCGCCCTGTTCGGGGCGATGGTGATGCTCACCCAGCCGGCGGTGAAGACCTCGCTCGCCTGGTCCACCGTGGGACAGATGGGCTTCATGGTCATGCAGTGCGGCCTGGGCCTCTTCCCCCTCGCCCTGCTGCACCTGATCGCCCACTCGCTGTACAAGGCGCACGCGTTCCTCGCCTCCGGCTCGGGCGTCGATCAGGTCACCGCGGCGCGCCGGCCGGGCCCCGTGGCGGTACCGGGACTGACTGCGGTCGGCGGCGCCTTCGCCACGGCGCTCGCGACCTACATCGGTGTTGGCCTGCTGTTCGGACTCGAATCCAAGCCACCCCAGGTGATCGCCCTCGGACTGATCCTGATCCTCGGCGTCGCCTACCTGCTGGCGCAGGGCTTCGCCGATCACGCACCCCGGGCACTCACCCGGCGCACATCGCTCTACGCCCTGGCGACCACGCTGGGTTACTTCGCCCTGCACGCGCTGACCACCGCGGCGACCGGGACCACTCTGCCACCGCCGCCCGCGCCCGGCCCGCTCGCGTGGGCGCTCATGGCCCTGGCGTTGATGAGCTTCGCCGCCGTGGCGGTGGCGCAGACGCTGTTCCCCCTCTGGGCCTGCCACCCGGCCGCAACCGGCCTGCGCGTCCACCTCGCCAACGGCCTGTACGCCAATGCCCTGCTCGACCGGCTGCTCGGCGCCTGGCGCGTGAACGACGACATCCACGCACACCGGAGAACGACGTCATGAACCTGGACAGCGGCAGCATCAACCGCGCCGCGGAAGACGCGGTCAGGGCCGTCCCGCCATCCTGGCCGCTGACCGGGTGGATCGCCGTCAACCCCTTCGCCGGTCACACCGGGGACGACCTCGCCACCGCCATAGCGCGGCTGGAACGGGTGGCGGGCTGTGCGGTCACGCCCCCGAGGTCGTGGCACCTGGAGGCGATCCGCGACGGCCGCATCACCAACGGGGATCTCGAGGCCGCGCTCGCAGCGGCCCCGCCGCACTGGCGCTCCGTCACGGTCGAATTCCTGAAGGCCGCGACCGAGCAGCCGCGGCCGCGGCCGCTGCCGAGCGTTGCGGAGCTGGCCGCCAGGGCCTCCGGCACGGACTGGCCGGCCCTCATCGAGGAGCGTGTCGGTGCCTGGGCGTCCGCCTACTTCGACGAGGGACAGGCGCTGTGGCCCATGCCGCCGGCCCGGGACCCGTTCGTCTCCTGGCGGGAGACGGCCACGCGCGACCTCACCCCGGAGATCGCGGGGCTGCAGGGCTTCGCACGGGAGATCGCGGAAGGTCCGGCGACCGCGGAGACCCTCCTCACGGCGGCCACACAATACCTCGCCGTACCGGAGCAGGCGGTGACCTCCTATTACCACCGGCTGCTCATGGACCTCGGCGGATGGGCGCAGCTGGCACGTTACCGCCTCTGGCGCGCCGAGCTGAACGACGACACGGACCGCACCGCGGTGGGGCTGCTGGCGGTACGAATGGCGTGGGAGCAGGCCCTGTTCCGGCACCACCGCGAGGCGATCGAGGCCGACTGGCGGGACGTCTGCGCCAGCCATGCCCGGCCGGTTTCCCCGCAGGAACGGCACATCGTCGACGCGCTGCTGCAGGACGCCGCGGAGCGCAGTGCCCAGCGCCGGCTGCCCGAACAGCTCACGCCGGACAGTCAGGCCGACGACGACCGGCCGGACACCCAGGCCGTATTCTGCATCGATGTCCGCTCGGAGGTCTTCCGGCGCTGCCTGGAACGGGTCGCGCCGTCGGTACAGACGCTGGGCTTCGCGGGATTCTTCGGTCTGCCGCTGGCACACCGGGAGGCCGGCTCGCACCTCTGCGAGGCACGCTGCCCGGGGCTCGTGCCCCCGGCACTGGAGAGCCGCACACCGGAGACGGGCGGGACCGCCGGGCACTGGATCAGGGCGCGCGCGTCACGGGCGTGGAAGCGCTTCAAGCTCGCAGCCGTATCGTCCTTCGCGTTCGTGGAGTCGATGGGCCCCGTCTACGCCGGCAAGCTGCTGGGCGACAGCCTCGGTCTGCACCGGCGCCACCAGGGCAGCGCAGCCCCCGCCCCGGACATTCCGGGTCTCGGCCCGGAGGAACGCGCGGAGACCGCCGAGTCCGTCCTGCGGACGATGTCGCTCACGAACAACTTCTCCCGACTGGTGGTCTTCGTCGGCCATGGCGCCGGGGTCACCAACAATCCGCACGCCGGCACGCTGCAGTGCGGCGCCTGCGGCGGACACGCCGGGGACGTCAACGCCAGGGCGCTCGCCGGCCTGCTCAACGACCCGGATGTCAGGGCGCGGCTGGCCGGGCGCGGCATACCGGTTCCCGCGGACACGCTCTTCGTGGGCGCGCTCCACGACACCACCTCGGACCGGGTCATGCTCTTCGACGGTGACGCCCCGTCATCCGCGCACCGGGATGACCTGGCGAGGCTCGCGCAGCGGTTCGACACCGCCGGCGAACTCGCCCGCGACGAACGCGCGCGGCGGCTGCCCCGGGCCAGGCACGGGTCGGACGTGGCCGCCCGGGGCCGCAACTGGGCCGAGCTGCGCCCGGAGTGGGGCCTGGCCGGCTGCAGCGCCTTCATCGTGGCGCCGAGGCACCGCACCCGTGGCCGTGACCTCGGCGGCCGGGCCTTTCTGCACAGCTACGAATGGCGCGATGACGAGGGCTTCCGCGTCCTCGAGCAGATCCTGACGGCACCGGTCGTCGTGGCGAGCTGGATCAACCTGCAGTATTACGGCTCGACGGTGGCGCCGGAGACGTTCGGCGGGGGCAGCAAGGTCCTGCACAACGTCACCGGGGGTATCGGCGTGGTCGAGGGCAACGGTGGTGCGCTGCGTACCGGACTGCCCTGGCAGTCGGTACACGACGGCGACCGACCCGCCCACCACCCCCTGAGGCTGACGGTGGTCATCGAGGCCCCGACGGAGGCCATAGACCGGGTCCTGCGGCGCCATGACGACGTCCGCGCGATGTTCGACAACCGCTGGGCACACCTGCTGGCACTGGACGAGTCCGGACAGCTCGCGTGGCGTTACCACCGCGCCGGACACTGGACGCCCTGGACGGGCGAGCGGGACGCTGCACCGGTCGCGGCCGCCGGCTGATCCCCGCGGGCGGGGATCAGCGTCCGAACCCGGCGGCGACCTCGGTCCAGAGACCGGCATACGCCCTGGCGGCGGCGCTGCGCGGGGCGAACGTCCCCACCGGGGCCTGCTCCAGGCCCATGCGCTCGACCACGCTGGCGTAGGGGATCCAACCGGCCATCAGGCCCTCGAAGGCCGCGGGCGGCTCCGCCAGCCAGTCCCGGTGCAGGCGGCGGCGACGGTCCACCAGGCTGAAGAACGGGGAGAGCCGCCGGCGCACCGCCTTCTTGCCGCCCAGGTGCTCGCGCATCTGCGTCCACGCCCGCAGCGACAGCGGGCTCGGCACCACCGGCACCAGCACCCGGTCCGCGGCCCGCGCGACCTGCTCGGCGAAGCGGGACAGCCCCGGCGGGCAGTCCAGCACCACGAGCGCGTACTGCTCGGCGAACGGCTCCAGCAGCGTGCCCAGATGCTTGCGGGAATCCGCGGTCCGGCGCAGCAGGTCGTCGAGCTCGTGGAGCGCCTGGTCGGCGGGCAGCACGTCCACGTTGTCGTGCGGGGTGGGCCGCACCTCCCGGCCCAGCGGCGACTTGCCGCCGAGCAGCTTCTTGGCCTTGCGCTCGAAGCCGCCGTCGGCACCGAGATACCAGCTCGCCGCGCCCTGGGCGTCCAGGTCCCAGACCAGCGTCGGCCAGCCGGCGCGCCCGGCCTCCCAGGCGAGATTGACGGCGGCGGCGGTCTTGCCGACGCCGCCCTTGAGGTTGTGCAGTGCCAGGATGTTCATGTCACTCCGCGGCGTCCCGTACGAGTGTGTTCAGGGTGCCCGCGACCGTCCCGGGCGGGGCGTCGCGGCCTGTCGGCAACGATGCCCGGGTCATGCGTTCCCCGGTCATGCCGCCCTCTCCTCCGGGCGAATACCCCGCGGGAGGCGGACATTCATCGGCCCTTGCGGGTCAAACGCCAGTAGGCGCGCCAGCGCGCCACCAGCACATTGCTCTCCTCGGCGTAGAGGCGCCGCCCGGACGCCACGGCCCGACGCGTCAGCCGGGTACGGCGCCGCGAGACGGCCCGGACGATGGCGGCACGGGTAGCGGCGGCACCGAACAGCGCCGGCTCCTCGGCCATCAGCGCATGCATCACGGCGAGGTCGTGGTCGTCGCCAAGGGCGTCGGACAGTCCCTTGAGGCACCGGCGCCGGGCCTCGAGCATCTCCGGCCAGCAGCGCTCGAACAGGCAGGTGTGGTACCAGTGGTCCTTCACCCGCTTGCGCCACTCGTGCAGCCGCTCGTCGGTAACCCCCTTCTCCACCGCCGCCAGCGCGCGTGCGCCGTCGCCGAAGGTCCGGGCAAGGCCGCCGCGAAACAGCGCGAAGCCGCCCCGCGGCAACGGCCAATCAGTCAGCGCGGCGCGCGCATCGCCGAGGGATTGCCGGGCGGCGGCGATCGCGTCGGCGTCCGCGCCCTGCCCCGCCTCGTCGGCGCGCGCCGCCAGCCGCTCGCGCACGCGCTGCATCGCCGTACTGGAGAACCGGCGGGGCTCGTCGGCGGCGAGGGCGTCCCAGCATTCCACCAGGGCGGCGGCGTCGCGCATGCCCGACAGCCCCCGGGCGATGTCACGGTAGCGGGTGTTTTCGCCACGGAAACGCCTGCCCAGATGCGGACGCAGCAGGCGGACAACGGCGCGTATCTCCTTCAGCCGCTTGCGCGCCTCGTGCACGCCCTCGGCGCGCCGGTCCCCGGGCAGGGCAAGCGCCTCGTCGGCACGCTCGATTCGGTCCGCGACGACCCGCCGGACCTCGTCGTCGGCACCGCGGCGTGGATCGATGCGATATCCGCTGCTCATGGCCTGTACGTCATTCCGGTCATGCGTCTCGTCACATTCTAACCATTTACGTGGCGCGCACTGTTACAGCGCAGCGCTGGGGGCTTCTTCCAGAGAAACAGAATCGTTATCATCCTCAATCACGCGATTAACGATCCACTGACGGAGGACGCCCCGATGACCAACCGAACCGGCCGCACGCTCTGCACCATCGCGACCGCGGCGCTGGCCGCCGGCGCCCTGTTCAGCAGCGCCGTCCAGGCCGACGGTGAAGCCGGCGAACACGTCAAGGCGATGCACGAGCACATCGACACCTATGTCTCGGACGCCCGCGCCATGACCGAGACCGCCAGCGGCCTCGCCGATGCCTACGCCAGGGGCGAAGCAGCGGATCCCCAGGCCCTGATCGACAAATGGGAGTCCGTGAAGCTGCACGCCGCCGTCGAGACCACCGCCGCCACGATCTACTCATCGATCTGGCAGGGCATCTACGGCGTCAAGGAGGCCATCGAGAAGGAGCGCCCGGACGAGGCCGTCCGCGAGCAGGTGGACGCACTGGATCACGCGCTCTGGCAGGGCGTGGGCGCCGTACGCCTGGCCGCGATGCAGCAGAAGCGCGGCGGGCAGGAGGAACACGGGCACGGCGCGTCCGGGCCGGTGGCAACGATCGGGGAGATCGAACACAATCTCGACCGCGTTGTCGCCGAGTATGCCGAGGGCGAGACGAAGGAGGCCAGGGAACTCGTGCACAGCACGTACATGGAGCGCTTCGAGGGCATCGAGGGACTGCTCATCGAGCAGGACGCCGAGCTCGTCGAGGCGCTGGAGAAGGCCTTCAACGTGACGCTGCCCCGGCTGATCGACCAGGGCGCCGAGCTCTCCGAGCTCCGTGGGGCGGTGGACGCGATGAAGGAGAAGCTCGAGCGCGCGGAGGGCCTCGCGGCCAAGGCGGGCGACGACAAGGAAAAGGTGTTCTGAGCATGCAGCGGCGGCGATTCCTCCAGGCCCTGACGGCACTGGGCGTGATGGGCGGGCCCCTGCGGGCCCTCGCCGCCACCACGCCGGGGGCCGGCAGTGCCGCCCGCACCGCCGTGTCGGTGGACGAGCTGCCCCCGCTGGAGGGCGAGCTCACCGTCTACCTCGGCCGCGGCGAGGGCGGGCTCTACGAGAACGTGATGGACGCCATCCGCAAACGGAACCCGTCACTGACGCTGAACCTCCGGCGCGGCCCCTCGGCGGCGCTCGCCAACACGATCACCGCCGAGCACGAGGCCGGCATCCAGCGTGCCGACGTGTTCTGGGCGGTGGATTCGGGCTCACTCGGACTGGTGGCGGATACCGGCGCCGCCCGTCCGATCCCCGACGATATCCACGCCTTCCTGCGCCCGTCGTTCCGCTATCCGGGCTGGGCCCCGGTCACCGGGCGGGTCCGCACCCTGCCCTACAACACCGAGCGGGTGGACCCGGCCGCCATCCCCGAGGACATCATGGCACTGCCGGAGACCGACCTGCGCATTGGCTGGGCACCGGCGTACGGCTCGTTCCAGTCGTTCGTCACCGCCATGCGCCTGACCGAGGGCGATGCCCGCACCCGGGAATGGCTGCGGGGGATGCAGGCCAGGGCCAGCAGCTACGCCGGCGAGCTCGGCGTGGTCATGGCCACCGAGCGCGGCGAGGTGGACCTGGGGCTCGCCAACCACTACTACACCCTGCGGCTGAAGGCGGGCATGCCGGAGGCCTCGGTGGCGCTGGCGTTCACCCGCGGCGACGCCGGCTCGCTGCTCAATGCCGCGGGCGCCATGGTGCTGAACCCCGGGGAGACGGCCTTCAACTTCGTGCGCTACCTGCTCACACGCGAGGTCCAGGGCTACCTCGCCCGCGAGGCCTACGAGATCCCGCTGGTCTCCGGCGTGGACATGCCCGAGGGCCTGCCGCCGCTCTCGCGGATCCAGCCGCCGGACATGGACCTCACCCGGCTCTCGGAGCTCCAGCCCACCCTCGCCCTGATGCGTGACGTCGGGGTGCTGTGAGGCGGGCGCCACTCTCCTATCCCCTGGCGGCAGTGGTCGCCGCGGCGGCGCTGCTGCCGGTGGCGGTACTGCTCTATCTGGGCGTGGGGGCCGGCCCGGCGCTGAGCCCCCGCGCGCTGGGCATCCTCGGCGAGACCGCCCTGCTCACCGGTCTGAGCGTCGCCGGCGCGGTGCTCATCGGCGTGCCGCTGGCGGTGGCGAGCGCCTGCGTCGAGCTGCCGCTGCGCCGGTTCTGGCTCGTCGCCCTCACGGCCCCGCTGGCGATGCCGAGCTATATCGGCGCGTTCGCGCTGTTCGCCGCGTTCGGCCCGGGGGGCGAGATCGAGCACCTGCTGGGTCTCACCACCCCGCCGGTACGGGGCCTGTGGGGCGCGGCGCTGGTCATGGCGCTCTACACCTACCCGTTCGTGCTGCTGACCACGCGGGCCTCGCTGCGGGGGCTCGACGCCGGGCTCGTGGACGCCGCCCGGACCCTGGGCCTGTCCCTGCCCATGGCACTGCTGCGCGTGGTGCTGCCGCGGGTGCGCAACGGCATCGCCGCAGGGGCGCTGCTCTCGGCGCTGTACACCCTCTCGGACTTCGCCACGCCGGCGATCATGCAGGTCGACACCTTCACCCGGGTCATCTTCATCGAGTACAACGCCTTCGGCCTCTCCCGCGCGGCCCTGCTGTCACTGCAGCTGCTGACCCTGGTCGCGGTGGTGCTGTTCCTCGAATCCCGCGTGGGCAGCGAGCGCGAGCGCCCGGGTCGAGCGCTCAGCCTGCGTCTGCGGGCGCTACCCACGACGGCGGTCCTGGTACCCGCCGCGCTGGTGCTCGCCGCCGCCATCGGTCTGCCGCTGGCGGTCTTCGGGGCGTGGCTCGCACGCGAGGGCACTGCCGGCTTCGACCCGGCGATCGCCCTGAATTCCGCCTACACGGCCGCGCTGGCCGCCGCCGGGACGGTCATCATCGCCCTCCCGGTCGCCTACGCCGCCTCCGCCGGCCGCGTCGGCCGCGGCCTCGAACGGGTCACGTACCTGGGCTTCGGCATCCCCGGAATCGTCATGGGCACGGCGCTGGTCTACGTCGGCCTGCGCGTGCCCTTCCTCTACCAGACCCTGGCCCTGCTGATCCTCGCGTATATGCTACGATTCCTGCCGCTCGCGGTCGGCGCCGTGCGCTCGACCAACGAACGCCTGGACCGCAACCTGGTGGGCGCGGCGCGCAGCCTCGGCGCCACGCCGGCGGAGGCGTTCCGGCGCGTCACCCTGCCGCTGACGCTGCGGGGAATCATCGCCGGTGCGGCGCTGGTGTTCCTGGAGGTCATGCGTGAGCTCCCCGCCACCCTCCTGCTGCGACCCACCGGGTTCGAATCCCTCGCCACGGAGCTGTGGCGGGTCTACGAGGCCGGCTACTTCGGTCGCGCCGCGGTGCCCGGGCTGCTGCTGGTCCTGGTCTCCGGGCTGGCGCTGCTGGTCATGACGGCGGGCGAGCAACGCATCGACAACGCACCGGCAAGAGACAGGCAACGCTGATGCTGGCGGTTCGCAATCTGTGTGTCCGCTACGGGCGGACCACCGTCCTCGACGACGTGAGCTTCGAGCTCGATGACGGCGAGATCCTCACCCTGGTCGGCCCCACGGGCTGCGGCAAGACCACCACGCTGCGCGTGGTCGCGGGGCTCGAGCGCCCAAGTGCCGGGACGCTGGAGATCGACGGGGTGCACGTCGACCGCGACCGCTTCGTGCCCCCGGAGAAGCGCCGCACCGGCCTGGTGTTCCAGGACTTCGCGCTGTTCCCCCACCTGTCCGTGGCCGAGAACATCGGCTTTCGCGTGCGCGACCGCGCCCGGGTGACGCACTGGATGCGGGTGCTCGGCATCGAGACACTCGCCGACGCCTATCCGGACACCCTCTCGGGCGGGCAGAAGCAGCGCGTCGCGCTGGCGCGCTCGCTCGCCCACGAGCCGTCGCTGATCCTCCTCGACGAGCCCCTCTCCAACCTCGACGCGGCGCTGAAGGCGGAGCTGCGCTGGGAGATCCGGGCGGCACTCAAGGAGGCCGGCGTGGGGGCGCTTTGGGTCACCCACGACCAGGACGAGGCCCTGTCCATCGGCGACCGCGTGGGCATCATGCGCACCGGCCGGCTGGAGCAGCTCGGCCCGCCGGAACAGTGCTTCAGCGCCCCCGCCAGCCGTTTCGTCGCGCAGTTCCTCGGCGAGGCGGTGTTCCTGCCCGGCGAGCGCCGCGGCGACGAGCTGCGGACCCTGCTCGGCGCCGGCACTGCCCGGGCCGGGGACAGCGGGGACGGCCCGGTGGACGTACTCCTGCGCCCCGACGACGTCACCCTGGCGGCCGACGGCGACACCAATGCCGCGGTCGAGTGGTCCCGCTACGAGGGCGGCACGCGGCTGTACGCGGCGCGCCTGGACGACGGCCCGCTGCTCAAGGTCCGCACCAACCACGAGACCCACCTGGCCCCGGGGGAGCGGGTCAGCGCACGGATCACCGCCGGTCACCCCCTGGCCGCGTTTCCCCGCGAGTCCGCCTGAGCCCCGCCGCCCACCGGGCCGGTATCCGCCAGCAATCCGGACAGCGGCCAGCCGAGCGCGGCACAGACGTCCGCGAAGTCCGCGGCCGGCGACGCGGTGATCTGGCACGGCGTGCCGTCCACCGGGTGCGGGAAGGCGATACGCCACGCGTGCAGGAGCAGGCGGTGGCTGTCCAGGTGGTCACGGAACAGCCGGTTGTGCGGCCCGTGGCCGTAGGTGGTGTCGCCGACCAGCGGGTGGTTCGCCCGCTCCATGTGACGACGGATCTGGTGCCGCCGCCCGGTGAGCGGGACGACGCGCACCAGCGAGTAGCGCGCGGCGGGATAGCGGTCCACCGGAATGGGCAGCTCGACAGTGGCGAGGCGCCGGAAGCGGGTCAGCGCCGGGCGCTTCTCGCCGCCCTTCTCCCGGGGGACCGGCCGGTCGACCTCGCCGACCTCCGGCGCCCAGCCGCGGACCACGGCGAGGTAGTCCTTGGCGACGTCGCGGCCGCGGAACGACGCCGCGAGACACCCCGCCACCGCCGGGGTCAACGCGAACACCAGCACCCCGGAGGTCGCCCGGTCCAGGCGGTGCACCGGGTAGACCCGCTGGCCGAGGGCATCGCGCACGCGCTGGAGCGCGACATCGCGCTCGCGGTCGAGCTCGGTGCGGTGCACCAGCAGGCCCGAGGGCTTGCTGACCGCGACCAGCGACTCGTCACGGTAGAGGATGGTCACGGCGCGGGACGCCTCCGCGGTGGCGAGGCTCACCCCGCGTCCGCTTCCGCGGCCTCCAGCTCGGACTCGGCCTCCATCCACTCGGCCTCGAGCTCGTCGTGGCGACGGCGGAGATCCCCCTGCTCGCGCAGCAGCTCGTTGAGCCGCTCCTTGCCATCCGCCTCGTAGAGGGCCGGGTCCGCCAGCGCCGTCTCCAGCTCGGCGAGACGCGCGGAGGCGCGCTCGATCTCCCGAACCAGGCGCTGGACGCGATCCCGCAGCGGCTTCATCGCGCGGCGGCGCTCGGCGGCACGCTGGCGCTCGGCCTTGCGGTCCGCGGCGCTGCGCCCGCCGGCCGGGGTTTCCTCGGCGAGGCTCCGCCCGCCGCGGCGGCGCTCCGCCAGCCAGCCCTGGTAGGCCTGGAGGCCGCCGTCGAAGGGCCGCACGCCGCCGTCGGCGACGAGGAGGAAGTCGTCCACCGTGCTGTTGAGCAGGTGGCGGTCGTGGGAAACCGTCACCACGGCGCCGTCGAAGCCCTGGAGTGCCAGGGTCAGGGCGTGGCGCATCTCCAGGTCCAGGTGGTTGGTGGGCTCGTCGAGGAGCAGCAGGTTCGGGGCCTGCCAAACCAGCAGCGCCAGCACCAGCCGCGCCTTCTCGCCACCGGAGAGCGGCGCCACCGGCTCGGTGGCCTGGTCGCCGTGGAAGCCGAACCCGCCGAGGAAGTCCCGCAGGGTCTGCTCCAGGGCATCCGGCGCCAGCCGAGCCAGGTGCAGCACCGGGCTGGCCTCCGGGTCCAGCTGCTCGAGCTGGTGCTGGGCGAAGTAGCCCACGCGGAGGTTGCGCGCCCGGGTCATGCGGCCGGCGAGGGGCGCCATCTCGCCGGCAAGGGCGCGGATCAGGGTGGACTTGCCCGCCCCGTTGGGCCCGAGCAGACCGATGCGTCCGCCCGGACGCAGGCCGAGGTCGATACCGGAGAGCAACGGCGCCCCGCCGTAGCCCAGGCTCACGCCGTCCATGCTCAGCAAAGGATTCGCCGCCGCCGGCGGCTCCGGGAAGTCGAAATGGAACGGCGAGTCCACGTGGGCCGGCGCGATGCGCTCCATGCGCTCAAGCGCCTTGACCCGGCTCTGGGCGGCGCGGGCCTTGTTGGCCTGGGCGCGGAAGCGGTCGATGAAACGCTGGAGGTGGGCGATCTCGCGCTGCTGCTTCTCGTAGAGCGCCTGCTGCTGGGCCAGCCGCTCGGCGCGCTGGGTCTCGAAATCGCTGTAGCCGCCGCGGTAGAGCGTGAGCTGGCGGTGCTCGATGTGCACGATCTCGTCGACGACGGCGTCGAGGAAATCGCGGTCGTGGGAGATGAGCATGAGCGTGCCCGGGTAGGCGCGCAGCCACTGCTCCAGCCACAGCACCGCCTCCAGGTCGAGGTGGTTGGTGGGCTCGTCGAGGAGCAGCAGGTCGCTGCGGCTCATCAGCGCCTGGGCAAGGTTGAGCCTCACCCGCCAGCCGCCGGAGAACCGCGCGACGGGCCAGCCGTGCTGCTCGGCGGGGAAGCCGAGGCCGTCCAGCAGCTCGCCCGCGCGGGCGTGGGCGGTGTAGCCGGAGGCGTTCTCGTAGCGCGCATGGGCGCGTGCGATGGCCTCGCCGTCGTCACCGACCTCCGCCTCGGCCACGGCACGCTCCGCCGCCCGGAAGGCCGTATCGCCGTCGAGCACGAACTCCAGCGCCGGACGTTCCAGCGCCGGGGTCTCCTGGGCCATGTGGGCGATCACCCAGTCCCGCGGCACCGACATCTCGCCGGCGTCCAGCCCCATCTCGCCACGAAGCAGCGAGAACAGCGTGGACTTGCCGGTGCCGTTGGCACCGACGAGCCCGATCTTGTGGCCGGCGTGGATGGTCACACCGGTGTACTCGAGCAGCGGCTCGGGGCCGCGACGCAGGGTGATGTCACGCAGGCTGATCATGGCGCGGCAATGTACCCGGGCTGGGCGCGGATTCAAAGTAACCGGACATGACACCTGAAAACCGGGGCGATGCGCAACCCGTGCTAGGTTCCCGGGCATTGGCGTCCACGGCGTCAATAACAACCCATTAGAAAGGAGCCAAACCATGTGGAAGCGTCTTGCCGGCATTGCCGCCGCAACGGCCATGGCCGCGGGGATCGCCGCACCGGCGACGGCCGCCGACGAGCCGGTCACCATCGGCTGGGCCGCGTGGTCGAGCAACGAGATGACCACCAAGATCATCGCTCACGTGCTCGAAGAGAAGATGGACCAGGACGTGGAGCTGGTGCAGACCGACATCGCGCCGCTCTACCAGGGCGTGGCCAACGGCGACGTGGACGTGATGACCGTCGTGTGGCTGCCCTCCACCCACTCGGACTACATGGACAAGGTCCGCGATGACGTGGTCAACCTCGGGTTCATCTACGACCACGCCAAGCTGGGCTGGGTCGTGCCGAGCTACGTCCCGGAGGACAAGATCGACTCCATCGACGACCTCTCCGACCCCGAGGTGCGCGACAAGCTCGACGGCACCATCACGGGCATCGATCCGGGCGCCGGCCTCACCCGCCTGTCCAAGAAGGCGATCAAGGACTACGGCCTCGACGACTACAACCTCCAGCTCTCCAGCGGCGCCGGCATGACCGCCGCGCTCAAGCGCGCCATCGACCGCAAGGAGTGGATCGTGGCTACCGGCTGGAGCCCGCACTGGATGTTCGGCGCCTTCGACATCCGCTACATCGACGATCCGAAGGGTGTGCTCGGCTCCTACGAGCGCGTGCACAAGATCGCGCGCAAGGGCTTCTACCAGGACAACCCCGAGGTCGCCTCGATGCTCGCGCGGGTGTGGATGCCCATCGACGATCTGCAGAGCGCCATGTACGAGGCGCGCCAGACCTCCTACGAGGAAGCCGCCGCCAAGTACGTGGAGAACCACCCCAAACGGGTGAACTACTGGATCACCGGCCGGATGGAGTGATCCGCGCGCCCGGCCCCGTCACGGGGCCGGGCTCCCGCAGCGCCAGCACGCCGCGAACTGTCCCTCGACACGCTCACCGCAGCCCGGACACACCCACGCCGGCCCGTCCGAGTCGTGGTTGGACAGCACCTCGTCGATGAGCCGCCGGGCCACGGCCTCGTCCTCGTCCCGCTCCACCCAGAGCTGGGGCCAGACCTCCGTAGGCGGCAGGTCGCCCACCCCGCCGCCGAGGTAATAGTTGCGCACCATGCACACGATGCCGCGCCCACGGAGCACCTCCGCAAGGTGGCCGACGATCAGCGGGTCGCTGTCGGTATAGACGCGTTGCATGGCGACTCAGGGCAGGTGGTAGCCATGATCCGGATGCCACCCGGGCATCGCCTCGAGCAGGCGCTCGTTTTTCGCCCGGCGTGCCGGGTCCGGGTCGTCGCCGGCGGCAACGGCCCCGATCGCCGCGACGTAGTCGCCGGGGAAGCCCTGCCATCGCGCCCCGTGCCAGACGAGGTCGCGGTACCAGGCGAACGGCCGGCCATGGGGATCGACATGGCTGGTCACGGCGGTGTAGAGGAAGACCATGCGGGGCTCGCCGCCCAGGGTGAGCGTCTCCGTGCGGACCTCGTAGCCCCCGGGGCCCAGGCCCTCGATGTCGTCGAGCACCGGGATCTCGTCGTCGGCCATGGCGTAGACCACGCCGTGCACACGATCCGCCGCCTCGCCGGTGCGGTGCGCGTCCGCCTTGGCGGAGCCGTCACCGTCGCTGCGCTTGTGGAAGCGCAGGCGATAGCCGGACAGGGTCGCGGTGCCGAGCTGCCGGCACTGCGGCGTGCGCAGCCCCAGGCGCAGGGGATGCAGGTTCGACCCGTAGGCGAAGTAAAGATTGGTGCCGCGCTCGCTCATGCCCTCTCCGGATGCCGGAGGCCCGCCGCCAGGGCCGCCGTGATGTGCCAGAATGGATCGCCCGTCGAGTCTGACAGAACACGAGGAACGCAGCCACATGGACCCCACCGCCCGCCTCGCCGACGCCCTGGAGCAGCTGCTCGAACGCCTCGACCCCGTCCTCCCGCCCGCCACCGCGGCACCCGACTGGGACGCGAGCGTCGCGTTCCGCTGGCGTCACCGCAATAGCCACGGCTACCTCGAGCCGATCGACCATCCGCAGGAGCTGCGCCTGGGGAACCTGCGCAACATCGACCGCCAGCGCGACGAGCTCCAGCGCAACACGCGGCAGTTCCTGGCCGGCCTGCCGGCCAATAACGCCCTGCTCTGGGGCTCGCGGGGCACGGGCAAGTCGTCGCTGGTCAAGGCGCTGCTCACCGAGCACGCCGGCGAGGGGCTGCGGGTGATCGAGGTCGACGCCCACCACCTGGTGGACCTGCCGGACATCGTGGCCCTGCTCCACGACCGCCCGGAGCGGTTCGTGATCTTCTGCGACGACCTCTCCTTCGAGGCGGACGACGCCAGCTACAAGGCGCTCAAGGCGGTGCTCGACGGCTCGCTGGCCGCCGCCCCGGCGAACGTGCTGGTGTACGCGACCTCCAACCGCCGCCACCTGCTGCCGGAGTACATGGCCGACAACGAGCAGGCGCGCAACGTCGACGGCGAGATTCACCACGGCGAGGCGGTCGAGGAGCGCATCTCGCTGTCCGAGCGCTTCGGCCTGTGGCTGTCGTTCTACCCCTTCGACCAGCAGCGCTACCTGGACATCTGCTTCGCCTGGCTGGAGACGCTGGGCGCCGACACCCGCGACGAGGAGGCGGTGCGCGCCGAGGCACTGCGCTATGCCCTCGCCCGTGGCTCACGCAGCGGCCGTGTCGCCTGGCAGTTCGCCCGCGACCACGCCGGGCGCACGGCGCTCGGCGGCGAGTGAAGGCACCCCGGATTCAGGGCAGCAGTTCTCACTACGGTGCGCCGTCCGGCTGAATGCGTCTCAGGCGCGCACGAACCGGCCGGCGAGACGTCGCACGCCTTCGGCGCACGACCTACCCGAACTCTCGCACGCCTGCACGGTCATGGCGGGACATCAGCTGCATGTGGCGGGGGACACGGCGGCGGATCATGTAGGCTGGCTGCTCCTGGCAGAGACGTCGCACGCCTTCGGCGCACGACCTACCCGCGCCTTCAGGTAGGTCGTGCACGGCCGCAGGCCGTGTGCGACAGCGCCGCTGCCCCGGGGAGCAGGGGGCGGCGTCAGCCCTGGACCGTCGTCAAGCCGGCACGCATTGCCACGACGAGGGTTGCCGGACTCAGAGCATCTCGCTCGCGTAGTCCGCCAGCCGCGAGCGCTCGCCGCGCTGCAGGGTGATGTGGCCGGCGTGGGGCCAGCCGCGGAAGCGGTCGACCACGTAGGTCAGCCCCGAGGTGGTGCCGGTAAGGTAAGGGGTATCGATCTGGGCGATGTTGCCCAGGCAGACGACCTTCGTGCCCGGCCCGGCACGGGTGATCAGGGTCTTCATCTGCTTGGCGGTGAGATTCTGGGCCTCGTCGAGGATCAGGTACCGGTCGATGAACGTCCGCCCGCGCATGAAGTTGAGCGAGCGGATGCGGATGCGGCTCTGGAGCACGTCCCGGGTCGCGGCCTGCTGCCAGCCACCGCCGTCGGGCCCGGAGAGCACCTCCAGGTTGTCCATCAGCGCCCCCATCCAGGGGGTCATCTTCTCCTCCTCGGTGCCCGGCAGGTGGCCGATGTCCTCGCCGATGGACACGGTCGCGCGGGTCATCACGATCTCGCGGTAGCGCGCATCGTCGAAGGTCTGAGCCAGGCCCGCGGCGAGCGCCAGCAGGGTCTTGCCCGTGCCCGCCGGCCCGAGCAGGGTGACGAAGTCCACTGCCGGATCGAGCAGCAGGTTGAGGGCGAAGTTCTGCTCGCGGTTGCGGGCGTGCACGCCCCACACCGATTCACCCCCGGCACGGTAGTCCTTCAGCGGCGCCAGCGTGGCGCGGCCGGCCTCGTCCACGGTGCTGACCACCGCCTCGCGCTCGCCGGTGTGGACGCACTCCCGCGGCGCCAGCGGCGGCTCGCCGGAAGGCGCCACCGCCGTGCCGCCCTCGCCGGGCCACTCGTCGAGGCCGCGCACGCCGGTGTAGAGCAGGTCGACGTCGTCCAGGACCTGGTCGCTGTGATAGTCCTCGGCGCGCAGGCCGGCGACGGTCGCGCGAATGCGCAGGTTGATGTCCTTGCTGACCAGCACGACGGTATGGCCGGCCAGGCGCTCGCGCAACGCCAGCGCGGCGGCGAGGATGCCCTCGTCGCCGGACTCGGTGCCGTCGCGCAGGAAGAACAGCCGCCCGGCCGGGGCCGCGCCCACCGCGGCCTGCGCCAGCACCAGCCCCTCGGCCAGCTCCGCGGGGCCGGCGTCGGCGAGCAGCGTGTCCAGGAAACGGCTGACCTGGCGGACGTTGCGCGCCTCCTCCGAGACCCCGCGCTTGGCGTCGTCCAGTTCGCTCAGCACCGCCACCGGCAGGTAGAGGTCATGCTCCTCGAAACGGAACAGCGCCGCCGGGTCGTGCATCAGCACCGAGGTGTCGAGCACGTAGGCCCGGGGCTGATCACTCGCCGTCATGGAGCGCCTTCGCCGCCGCCAGTGCCTCCTCGGCGTGCCCCTTCACCTTCACACCGCGCCATTCGCGGCGGAGCACGCCGTCGGCGTCGATGAGGAAGGTGCTGCGCTCCACGCCCATCACCCGGCGGCCGTACATGTTCTTCTCCTTGATCACGCCGAAGAGGGTGCACACGCCCTCGTCCTTGTCCGAGAGCAGCGGGAAGGGGAAGTCGTACTTGTCGCTGAAGTTCTGCTGCGCCTTCGGGCCGTCGCGTGAGACGCCGACCACCAGCGTATTCGCCGCGGCGAACGCATCGTGAAGGTCGCGGAAGTCCTTGCCCTCCTGGGTACAGCCCGGAGTGTTGGCCTTGGGATAGAAGAACAGCAGCACCTGCCGGCCGCGGCAGTCGGCCAGGCGGAAGGCTGTGTCGCCCGTGGCCGGGCGCTCGAAGTCGGGGACGGGACGGTCAATCTCGATCTCGGACATCCGGGAACCTCCTTTCGCCTGGCTATCACGTCCATCCCGATCATAGGGAATCGCGCCGCGGGGAGCACGCCGGCGGCCCACCGGCCGCCGCTCAGGCCTTGGCCGGCTCGATGATCGCGTCCAGGTTGAGCTCGTCACAGAAGTCCATGAACTCCTCACGCAGCCGCGCGATCTGCATGCGTGCCGGCACATCGACGGTCATGCGCACGGAGAACATGGGGGTGCCGGTATACACTGCGGTGTAGGTCGTCGTCGCCAGATCGCGGATATCGATCTCGCGCACCGAGAAGAAGTTCGAGAGCTGGTGCACCACCCCGCCCTGATCCATGCACACCACCTCCACCGCATAGGGCAGGAGCTCGCCGCCGCGGCGGCTGCGCGCGGTGCGCCGCGTCTGCACGGTCAGCGACAGGCGCCGCTCGAGGCTCGGCAGCGTCGCCTCCAGCTTGGCGAGCTGGTTCCAGCGCCCCGAGACCAGCACGATCGCGGCGAACTCGCCACCGAGCACGGTCATGCGGCTGTCCTCGATATTGCAGCCCGCGTCCGCCACCAGCCGGGTCAGCTCATCCACCAGGCCGGGACGGTCCTCACCGAGCGCCGAGATAACCAGGAGACTGTTGTGCATGATGCTGGGATTTTCCGTGCGCGGTGGAACAACGGCGTCCGAGTGTAGCACGCGCCCGGTGCTTGCTTGTCACACCCCGGCACCGTCGCTACTATGCGGCCTTTATCGGGTTCCAGCGGGGAGATCGCGCAAATGTTCCGCGGCAGCATGGTGGCTCTGGTCACGCCGATGCACGACGACGGCTCGGTGGACGAGGCGGCGCTGGAGCGGCTGGTGGAGTTTCATATCGCCAACGGCACCGACGCAATCGTCGCCGTCGGCACCACCGGTGAGTCCGCCACCCTCGACTACGACGAGCACTGTTACGTGATGCGCCGGGTGGTGGAGATGGTTCAGGGGCGCACCGTGGTCATCGGTGGCACCGGCGCCAACTCCACCTGGGAGGCGGTCAAGCTCACCCGCTGCGCCATGGAGGGCGGCTGCGACGCGGCCCTGCTGGTGACCCCGTACTACAACAAGCCGACGCAGGAAGGGCTCTACCAGCACTTCCGCACCGTCGCCGAGGACGTCCCGATCCCGCAGCTCATCTACAACGTCCCCGGGCGCACCGCCTGCGACATCCTGCCGGACACCGTCGACCGCCTGGCCGATATCTCCAACATCGTCGGCATCAAGGAGGCCACCGGCAGCGTCGAGCGCGCCCAGGAACTGGTGGAGCGCTGTGGCGACCGCATCGACGTGTTCTGCGGCGAGGACGCCAAGAACCTCGCGCTCATGCTCGTGGGCGCCAAGGGCGCGATCTCGGTGACGGCCAACGTCGCCCCGCGCCAGATGCACGAGATGTGCGCAGCGGCGCTGCGCGGCGACCGCGAGGAGGCCGAGCGCATCGACGCGCGGCTGGCGGCGCTGCACAAGGCGCTGTTCGTCGAGACCAACCCCATTCCGGTGAAGTGGGCGGTACAGCAGCTCGGGTTCATCGGGCCCGGCATCCGTCTGCCCATGACGCCGCTTTCCGAGCAGCACCACGAGACGGTGCTGCAAGCGATGAAGCTCGCGGGCTGCCTGTGAAATACATGAATCGTTCCCTCGCCCTCACCGCCGCCGTTGCCCTGACGGTCACCCTGTCCGGCTGCAGCTGGTTCGGCTGGGGCGATGACGCCCCGTCGTCGCAGTCCCGGATCGAGCAGCTCCAGCTGCCGCCGGATCTCACCAGGGATCAGGCTTCCGGAAGCATGCTGATCCCCGAAGACGGCGTGGCGACCGCCCGGGGCGGCAACAACGCCGTCCTGCCCCAGCCGGACTCGGTCACCGTCCAGCGCGCCGGCGACGACCGCTGGCTCAACGTCAGCGCACCGCCGAAGAAGGTCTGGCAGTGGGTGTCCGACTTCCTCGACCACCAGGGCGTGAAGAAGGCCCGCAGCCAGCCCGCCGTCGGCATCGCCGAGACCGAGTGGCTGTTCACCAATAAGCCGGTGACCGGCGGCGTATTCGCGCCGACCCTGCCCGGCCCCGAGGACGCCACCGTGGCGGATCGCTACCTCATCCGCGTCGAGCCCGGCCGCGAGGCGGACTCCGCAGAGGTATTCGTCGCCCACCGCCGGGTACGGCGCGAAGGCGACGGCTGGACGCTGGCCGGCAACGACCCGTTCCTCGAAGCGGAGTTCCTGCGCAGCATGCTCGTCTACTTCGGTTACGCGCAGGAACGCAGCCACGAGGCGGTCGCCGCGGCGAGCGCGACCCAGCCCCAGGCCAACGTGACCCGCGTCGACGGCGAGCCGCGCCTGGTGCTCGGCAATGACTTCTTCAATGCATGGCGCCGCGTCGGCCTCGCCCTCGATCGGGCCGGCTTCACCGTGAGCGACCGCAACCGCAGCGATGGCATCTACTACGTCCGCTACGACACCAAGGCGGAGACCGGGGCGGAACCGCCGGAGGAGGGCTTCCTGGAATCCTTCGCCTTCTGGCGGGACGAGCCGGTGCCGGATACCGTGCGGACCTACCGCGTCGTCCTCGACAGCGCCGACGGCGAGACCCGGGTGCGGGTCGAGGCGGACAAAGCGGACACCACCGCTGATCCGGAGATCGTCGAGCGGATGCTCTCCCTGATCGCGGAGCAGCTGCGCTAGCGCGGCGCCCCGCGTCGCCGGGGCGTACCCTTCCGGTACGCCCCGGCGCAGGACAAGCCGATCAACAGCCGGGGGGCCATCGTGCCCCCTTTTGTCGCCTGCAGGGCCACACCCATGCTGCAAATTACCGGTAACCCCGCCCTCTCCGAGTTCCGCATCGAGCGCCTCCTCGGCGACCTCGCTCCAGGGACCCCAGCCCTTACGGGCCTGTCCGCACGCCACGTGCACTTCGTCGACACCGATTCGGCACTGGACGAGCAGGAGCGCGCGGTCCTGGAGGCGCTGCTCGACTACGGCGAGCCCGGCCCGGATACCGCCCGGGCGGACGAGATCCTGCTGGTCGTGCCGCGCCTGGGCACCATCTCGCCATGGGCCAGCAAGGCGACCGATATCGCCCACAACTGCGGGCTCACCGGGATCCGGCGGATCGAGCGCGGCGTGCTCTGGAACATCCAGCTCGCCGACGGCGCCACGCTGGACGCCGGCGCCCGCGCCCGGCTGCTCGCCGCGCTGCATGACCGCATGACCGAGTCCGTGCTCCCCGGCCCGGACGAGGCGGCGGCGCTGTTCACCCGGCACGAGCCGCGCCCCGTGGTCACCGTGGACCTGCTCGGCGGCGGCCGGGAGGCGCTGGTGCACGCGGACGCCGAGCTGGGCCTGGCCCTGGCCGAGGACGAGATCGACTACCTCGTGGAGAGCTACGGTGCGCTCGGCCGCAACCCCACGGACATGGAGCTCATGATGTTCGCCCAGGCGAACTCGGAGCACTGCCGCCACAAGATCTTCAACGCGGACTGGGTCATCGACGGCCGGCGCCAGCCGCAGTCGCTGTTCAGCATGATCCGGGCGACCCACGAGGCCCGCCCCGAGGGCGTACTCTCCGCCTACAGCGACAACGCCGCGGTCGCTGCCGGACACCCGGCGCAACGGTTCTTCGCAGACCCGGAGACCGGCGCGTACGCCCGCCACGAGGAGGCGGCCCATCTGGTCATGAAGGTGGAGACCCACAACCACCCCACCGCGATCTCGCCCCATGCCGGCGCCGCGACCGGCGTGGGCGGCGAGATCCGTGACGAGGGCGCCACCGGCCGCGGTGCCCGGCCCAAGGCGGGGCTCGCCGGCTTCACCGTTTCCAATCTCCACCTCCCAGACGCCCCCCGCCCGTGGGAGAACGATCCCGCGCGGCCCGGGCGCATCGCCTCGGCGCTGTCGATCATGATCGACGGCCCGGTCGGCGCGGCGAGCTACGCCAACGAGTTCGGCCGCCCCCAGCTCGCCGGCTACTTCCGCAGCTTCGAGCAGCGCGTGCCCGGCCCGGACGGCGAGGAGGTCCGCGGCTACCACAAACCGGTAATGATCGCCGGCGGCATGGGCAACATCCGCGGGATGCACGTCGACAAGGGCCGTGCCGTGGCCGGCGCTCCGGTGGTGGTGCTCGGCGGGCCCGCCAT
Source organism: Arhodomonas sp. KWT2 (assembly GCF_041949875.1). NCBI lineage: Bacteria > Pseudomonadati > Pseudomonadota > Gammaproteobacteria > Chromatiales > Ectothiorhodospiraceae > Arhodomonas > Arhodomonas sp. KWT2. Next base: position 57,814 of record NZ_JBHFPQ010000040.1, on the reverse strand, counting down.
GCTCATCGGCCTCGGCGGCGGCGCCGCCTCGTCGGTGGCCAGCGGCGAGAGCGAAGAGGCGCTGGACTTCGCCTCCGTGCAGCGAAGCAACCCCGAGGTCGAGCGCCGCTGCCAGCAGGTGATCGACGCCTGCTGGGCCCTGGGCCGGGACAACCCCGTCGTCGCCATCCACGACGTGGGCGCCGGCGGACTGTCCAACGCCCTGCCCGAGCTCCTCGACGACTCCGGGCGCGGCGGGCGCATCGAGCTGCGCACCGTCCCCAACGACGAACCCGGCATGTCGCCCATGGAGCTGTGGTGCAACGAGGCCCAGGAACGCTACGTCCTGGCCCTGGACCCGGACCGTCTGGCCGCCTTCGAGGCGATCTGCGAGCGCGAGCGCGCGCCCTTCGCAGTGGTGGGCGAGGCCACCGACGACGCACAGCTGGTGGTCGGCGACGGCCACTTCGACAACACCCCGGTGGACATCCCCATGGAGCTGCTCCTCGGTAAGCCGCCGAAGATGCTCCGCGACGTCCATCACCACCCCTTCGCGAAGCCCGCCCTCGGCCTCGAGGGCGTCGACGTCGCCGAGGCCGTGACCCGGCTCCTGCGCCTGCCCACGGTAGCCTCCAAGGAGTTTCTGATCACCATCGGCGACCGCTCCGTCACCGGCCTGGTGGCGCGAGACCAGATGGTCGGGCCCTGGCAGGTACCGGTGGCCGACGTCGCGGTGACCCTCGCCGACTACGACGGCTACAGCGGCGAGGCCATGGCCATGGGTGAGCGCCCGCCGGTGGCGGTGCTGGACGCGCCGGCCTCGGGCCGACTCGCCGTCGGCGAGGCCCTCACCAACCTCGCGGCCGCACCGGTCGACGACCTTCGTGACGTCAATCTCTCCGCCAACTGGATGGCCGCGGCCGGCCACCCCGGCGAGGACGCCCGGCTGTACGATACCGTCCGCGCCGTCGGCCGGCTGTGCACCAGCCTCGGCGTCACCATTCCGGTGGGCAAGGACTCCCTGTCCATGCGCACCGTCTGGAGCGACCGGGACGGCGAACACAGCGTGACCGCCCCGCTCACGCTGGTGATCTCCGCGTTCGCCCCGGTGGGCGACGCACGGCGGACCCTCACCCCCGAGCTGCGGCGGGACGAGGACGGCAGCGAGCTGCTGCTCGTCGACCTGGGCAAGGGTCGTAACCGCCTCGGCGGCTCCGCGCTGGCCCAGGTCTATGGCCGTATCGGTGATGAGACCCCGGACCTTGACGATCCCCGCGGGCTGGCCGCCTTCTTCGCCACCATCCAGCGCCTGAATACGGACGGCCGGCTGCTGGCCTACCACGACCGCTCCGACGGCGGGCTCTTCACCACCATCGCAGAGATGGCCTTCGCCGGGCGCACCGGTGTGGACCTCGACGTCGCCGGCCTCGACCGGGACCCGCTCGCGGCGCTGTTCAGCGAGGAGCTCGGCGCGGTGCTCCAGGTCTCCGCCGGCGAGATCGAGGCCGTTGAGGCCGCCTTCCACGAGGCCGGTCTGGGACACCACCTCCACCGCGTGGGCCGCCTGCGCGATGACCAGCACCTGCGCGTCACCGCCGGTGACCAGACGCTGCTCGACGAGCCCCGGGCCACGCTGGAACGGCTCTGGCGGGAGACCAGCCACCAGATCCAGCGCCTGCGGGACAACCCGGCCTGCGCCGATGAGGCCCTCGCTACGGTGGACGACGACACCGACCCGGGCCTGAACGCCAGCCTCTCGTTCGCCCCCGCGGACGACATCGCCGCGCCGTATATCAACGAGGGCACCCGGCCCCGGGTAGCGGTGCTCCGCGAGCAGGGGGTGAACAGCCATACCGAGATGGCCGCCGCCTTCGACCGCGCCGGCTTCGAGGCCGTCGACGTGCACATGAGCGACCTCATGGCCGGACGCCACCGCCTCGCGGCCTTCCAGGCCCTCGCCGCCTGCGGCGGCTTCTCCTACGGCGACGTGCTCGGTGCCGGCGGCGGCTGGGCCAAGTCCGTGCTCTTCAATGAGCAGCTGCGCGAGGCATTCGCGGCGTTCTTCGAGCGCCCGGACACCCTCTCCCTGGGCGTGTGCAACGGCTGCCAGATGCTCTCCGCGCTACGCGAGCTCATCCCCGGCAGCGAGCTTTGGCCGCGGTTCGTGCGCAACCGCTCGGAGCAGTACGAGGCCCGGCTGGCGCTGGTGGAGGTGATGGACTCGCCATCGCTGGTGCTCGCCGGCATGGCCGGCTCCCGGCTGCCCATCGCGGTCGCCCACGGCGAGGGGCGCACCGTCTACGCCGCGGATTCCGGACCGCGCAAGGTGATGAGCGCCGGCCTCGCGGGGCTGCGCTACGTGGATAACCACGGCGAGACCACCGAGGCCTACCCCGTCAACCCCAACGGCTCCGCCCTGGGGCTCACCGGTTTCACCACCCGGGACGGCCGGGTGACCGTGATGATGCCCCACCCCGAACGGGTCTTCCGGACGGTGCAGCACGCCTGGCACCCCACGAGCTGGGGCGAGGACGGCCCCTGGATGCGGCTGTTCCGCAACGCCCGCCGGGCGCTGGGATAGCGTGCCTTCCCCCGCAATGGGGGAGGTGCCTGTCGCGATCGCAGATCGGTTGCTCCCGGCAGTCGACGTTTTCACTCCGGTGTAACGGCACCGGGATGTTGGCTGCCAGGAGCAGCCAACCTACGTGATGCCCCCATCCTGCATCGTGGTTGCGCAAGGCCCGCCGGCCGCGGGGGTAACCCTGTCCCGCAAGGGGAGATCGGCGTGGCGCGATCGCAGATCGGCGGCTCCCGGCAGCCGACGTCTCCGCTACGGCGACGCCAGAGACTCGCCGGAGCCGCCGCGGCGGTGCTGCACGATCTCGGCGATGACGCTCAGGGCGATCTCCTCGGGGGTGCGGGCGCCAATATCGAGGCCCGCCGGCGAGCGCACGCGGGCGATGTCCTCCTCGCCCCGGCCGCGCTCGCGGAGGTAGTCCATCACCAGTCCGGCACGCTTGCGGCTGGCGATGAGGGCGATGTAGCCGGCATCGGACTCGAGCACCCGGTCCAGGGAGAGGTGATCCCCCTTGTGCTGGGTGGCGATGACGACGAAGTCTCCCGGTGCCGGGCGCAGGCGCTGGTAACCCGCGTCATCGGTAATGCGCTCGGCGGCCTCGGGGAAATGCTCGGCGGTGGCGCCAGGGTCGCTCACCCGCACGGCCAGACCCAAGCGGTCGCCGAAGGCGCACAGGGTCTCGGCGACCCGGCCGTGGCCGACGATCCACAGCCCGGGACGCGGCAGCACCGGCTCCACGAACACGCGCATGTGCCCGCCGCAGGGCATGCCCACGCCCAGGACCTCGTCGTCGAGATTGACGTCCACCACCCGGCCCTCGCCCTCGCGCAGGGCGGCCACGGCGGTCTGGCAGACGGTGGACTCGGCACAGCCGCCGCCCACCCAGCCGTGCAGCAGCCGGCCCTCGGCGTCGATCACCGCCTTGGAACCGGTCTTCGCCGAGGCGCTGCCGCGGGTCTCGATCACCGTGGCGAGGGCATGGCCCACGCCGCGTTCGCGCAGCTCGCGCAGTATCTCCAGCCAGTCGTCGCTCACGTCCCGTTTCCTCCTCCGGCGAGACGGACGAGGTCCGCCGGCGTGTCTATATCCGCGAGGATACCGGGGTCGTCCACCGCCAGGCAGGCGACGGCGTCTCGATGGCGCGCCACCACACCGCGGGCCCCGGTATCGCCGTCCAGGGCGGCGAGCGCCTCGCGCAGCTCGGCGGAGAAGCCGACCGGATGACCGGGGCGACCGTCGAGCTCGGGTCTTGCAATGAGGCTACCACGACGCAGGGCCGCCGCGACGGCGGCGACCGTGGTGCCGGCCACGGCGGGCATGTCCGCCGGGAGCACCAGCCATCCCGCGGCCGCCCCCGAGGCCGCGACCGCGGCGGCCAGGCTCGCCCCCATGCCACGCCGGCATGCGGCGGTGACGACCACCTCGCAGCCGGCACCGCGCAGCGCCTTCACCAGGGGATCACGGTCCGGCCGGGTCACGGCGACGACCCGGTCGCAGCCGGCGGCCAGCGCCCGGGCGGTGGCGACGGCCACGGGCGTGCCGTCCGCCAGCGCCGCCATGAGCTTGTCCCCGCCGAAACGCCGGCCCTCACCCCCCGCCAGCAGCAGCCCGCAGATCGGCCCGCTCGCCATCGCCGTATCTCCCGCCGAGGGCCCGGGCCAGCTGCTCCAGGCTGTGGAGGCTGTGCACCGGGCGGAATTCGTCCACGTGGGGCAGCAGTGCCCGCACCCCGCCGGCGCGGGCCTCGAAGCCGGACCAGCGCAGCAGCGGGTTGACCCAGATGAGTCGCCGGGAGAGCCGGTGCAGCCGCGCCGCCTCCCGGGCAAGCCCGCCCTCGGGATCCCGGTCCAGCCCGTCGCTCAGGAGCACGACCACCGCGCCCTGCCCCAGCAGCCGCCGCGCCCAGCGACGGTTGAAGGCACCGAGCATGGCCCCGATGCGCGTGCCGCCGGACCAGTCCGGCGCGGCACCGCCCACGGCCGCCAGGGCCTCGTCCACGTCCCGGGCGCGGAGCAGCCGCGTCACCCGGGTCAGCCGGGTGCCGAACAGCAGCACCTCCACACGCTCGCGCGAGTGCATCAGCGCATGTAGGAAATGCAGGAAGGTCCGCGCATACTGACTCATGGACCCCGAGATATCGCAGAGTACCACCAGTGGCGGCTCACGCCACTGGCGCTGGCGGTGGCGGAGCTCGATACCCGGCGAGCCCCCGCGTAGCCCGGCCCTGAGGCTTGCCCTCGGATCGACACGCGTCCCCCGGGGGTCCGGCCGGTAACGCCGGGTGGGCCGCGCCGGCGCCGGCGGGACCATGTCGCGGATCAGGCGATGGGCCCGGGCAAGCTCCTCGGCGCTCAGGCTCTCGAAGTCCCGGTGCTGAAGCCGCTCCCGGTCCGTCCAGGTGAGCGTCGCCAGCCCCTCCTCGGTATCGCCGGCCTCCCGCCCGCCGGCGCCCGTGTCCGCCTCCGGCGCGAGCGCGTCGGCGATCCGCCGCGGCGGCGGCCGGCGCGGCGATGTCGTGCCACCGCCGGCGGCGCGGGCGGCGAGGCGCTGCAGGGCGCGCTGGGTGAGCCGGGGATGCTGCCAGAACAGCTCGAACGCCTGCTCGAAGACGGGCAGGTCGCTGCGCCGGCGCACCAGCACCGCGGCCAGCGCCGCGCGCAGGTCGGCGCGGTCGCCCACGCCGGCGGTGCGCACGGCCTCGATGGCGTCCAGGGTGCTGTCCGGGCCCAGCGGCAGACCGGCGGCGCGGAGCAGGCGCACGAAATGGGCGACGTTGGCGGCCAGCCGTCCGCGGGGCTCAGCCGTGGCGCTCATCCGCGATCTCGGCGTTGATCTGCTCGAGCAGGCTCTCGATCTCGTGGCTGTCCAGCCGCTCAAGGTCCTCCTGGTACTTGAGCACCGCCCCGAGGGTCTCGCCGACCACGGCCGGGTCCAGGCTGACCCGGTCCAGGGCGGTCAGCGCCTGGCTCCAGTCGATGGTCTCGGCCACCCCCGGGAGCTTGTACAGCGGCATCTCGCGCAGTCGCTGGACGAAGGCGACCACCATCGCGCTCAGCGCCTCGGCGGCCGCCGGGGCGCGGCGGCGTACGATGGCGAGTTCCCGCGCGGCATCCGGATAATCCACCCAGTGGTAGAAGCAGCGGCGCTTGACCGCGTCGTGGATCTCGCGGGTGCGGTTGGAGGTGATAACCACGATCGGCGGCTCCTCCGCGCGCACGGTGCCGAGCTCGGGGATGGTCACCTGGTACTCCGCCAGCACCTCCAGCAGGAAGGCCTCGAAGGGCTCGTCGGTGCGGTCGAGCTCGTCGATGAGCAGCACCGGCGGGCCCTCGGGCTGTGGCTCCAGGGCCTGGAGCAGAGGCCGGCGGATGAGGAAGCGCTCGGCGAAGATGTCATCGGCCAGGTGCTCCCGATCCACCGCCCCGCCCGCCTCGGCGAGGCGGATCTCGATCATCTGGCGCTGGTAGTTCCACTCGTACACCGCCGAGGCGACGTCCAGGCCCTCGTAGCACTGCAGCCGGATGAGCCGGCGCCCGAGGCCGGCGGCGAGGGCTCGGGCGACCTCCGTCTTGCCGGTGCCCGATTCGCCCTCCAGGAACAGCGGCCGCCCCAGGCGCAGGGCGAGGAACACCGCCGTCGACAGGCGGCGGTCGCTGACGTAGTCCTGCCCGGCGAACAGCGCGTCCACCGCCTCTATATCGGCGGGCAGGTCATCACGGTCTCGCGGCATGGCTGATCCGGTATCCTTCGCTCCGGGGAACCCTGGGTCCGGGCGGGTCACGGCCTGGCGTCCGACGGGGGCGGAACCCCGGTGACCGTCCTCATACGGCCGGCATAACGCCGCCGCCCGCCCGTGCCTCAACGCGACGAGCGCGCTACGACAGCGCCGCCGCTACCGCACGCCGCGCGATCACGCCCACGAGGTGGGCACGGTACTCCGGCGTGGCATGGAGGTCCTCGTTGAGCCCGCCCGGGTCCACGCGGATGCCGTCCAGGGCCTCGGGACGGAAATCCGCCGCGAGCGCCCGCTCCATTTCCGGGACGCGGAACACGCAGGGACCCGCGCCGGAGACGGCGACGCGCACGCCCTCGTCCGTCTCCGCGACCATCACGCTCACCAGTACGTACCGCGATGCGGGCTGCGGAAACTTCACGTAGCCCGCCCGCCGGGGCACCGGGAAACGCACCCCGAGGATGAGCTCGTGCTCGCCCAGGGCCGTCTCGAACATCCCGGTGAAGAAGTCGTCCGCGGCGATCTCGCGCTCGGTGGTTACCACCGTGGCACCCAGCCCCACCAGGCCCGCCGGGTAATCCGCCGCCGGGTCGTTGTTGGCGATGGAGCCGCCCAGGGTACCCATGTTGCGGACCTGGGCATCGCCGATACCGCCGGCGAGCACCGCGAGCGCGGGGATGGCGTCGTGCACGGCGGCGGCGCCGGCGACCTCCGCGTGCCGGGTCATGGCGCCGATGTTGAGGGCGTCGCCGTCGCGCTCGATGCCAGCGAGCTCGGTGAGCCCGCCCAGATCGACCAGGGTCGAGGGCATCGCCAGACGCTGGCGCAGGCTCTGCAGCAGCGTCTGGCCGCCGGCGATGAGCTGGGCCTCGTCGTCCGCGCCGAGCTGTTTCAGGGCATCATCGATGTCGCTGGCGCGGTGGAATTCGAATGCGTACATGGTCGTCTCCTTCACCCGTACGCCGGGCACCGGGCCCGGGTCGTGCCTACGCCGCGCGGCTGCCGCCGGCCTGCTGGATGGCCTGCCACACGCGCACCGGCGTGAGCGGCATGCCGATGTCGTGCACGCCGAGCGGCCCGAGGGCGTCGATCACGGCGTTCACCACCGCCGGCGGCGCGCCGATGGCCCCGGCCTCGCCGCAGCCCTTCACCCCGAGGGGGTTGTGGGTGCAGGGGGTGTTGCGGGTGTCGACGCGGAAGCTCGGCAGGTCGTCCGCCCGGGGCATGGTGTAGTCCATGTAGGTGCCGGTGACGAGCTGGCCGCTGGCGTCGTCGTAAACGCACGCCTCCAGCAGCGCCTGACCGATCCCCTGGGCGAGCCCGCCGTGGACCTGCCCCTCCACGATCATCGGATTGATGACGTTGCCGAAGTCGTCCACCGCGGTGAAGTTGACGATCTCCACACGCCCGGTCTCGGGGTCCACCTCGACCTCGCAGATGTGGCTGCCCGCGGGATAGGTGAAGTTGGTCGGGTCGTAGAACGCCATCTCGTCCAGCCCCGGCTCCAGCGTCTCCAGCGGGTAGTTGTGCGGGACGTAGGCGGAGAAGGCGATCTCCGGCATGGACAGCGTGCGGTCGGTGCCGGCCACGCGGAAGGTGCCGTGATCGTCGTACTCCACGTCCGCGGCGTCCACCTCCAGCATGTGCGCGGCGATCTTGCGGCTCTTGTCGATCACCTTGTCGAGGGCGCGCATGATCGCCGTGCCGCCGACCGCCAGCGAGCGCGAGCCGTAGGTGCCCATGCCGAAGGGTACGCGGTCGGTATCGCCGTGGACGATCTCCACGTCCTCGATGCCGATGCCGAGGCGGTCGGAGACGACCTGGGCGAAGGTGGTCTCGTGGCCCTGACCGTGGCTGTGGGAGCCGGTGAACACGGTGACCTTGCCGGTGGGGTGCAGCCGCACCTCGCCGGCCTCGTAGAGCCCGGCGCGGGCACCGAGGGCACCGGCGATGTTGGACGGCGCCAGGCCGCAGGCCTCGATGTAGGTGGAGTAGCCGATGCCGCGGTAGCGGCCCCGCGAGCGGGCCTCGGCACGGCGCTGCTCGAAGCCGGCGACGTCGGCCATCTCCATGGCCGCGTCCAGGGTCGCCTCGTAGTCGCCGACGTCGTAGTTGAGCGCCACCGGCGTCTGGTAGGGGAAGGCGTCCTTCGGGATGAAGTTCCGCCGCCGGATCTCCGCCTGATCGATTCCCAGGGCCCGGCCACAGGCGTCCACCAGGCGCTCCACCACGTAGGTGGCCTCGGGCCGGCCCGCACCGCGGTAGGCGTCCACCGGCGTGGTGTGGGTGAACGCCGCGGTGACCCGGCAGTGGATCTTCGGCGTGCGGTACTGCCCGGCGAGCAGGGTGGCGTAGAGGATGGTGGGCACCGACGGCGCGAAGGTGGAGAGATACGCCCCCATGTTCGCGGTGGTGCGCACCCGCATCGCCTGGAAATGCCCGTCGCCGTCCAGCGCCATCTCCGCTCGGGTGACGTGGTCCCGACCGTGGGCGTCGGTGGTGAAGGACTCCGAACGCTCGGCGGTCCAGCGCACGGGCCGGGCGACCCGGCGGCTCGCCCAGGTGAGCACCGCCTCCTCGGCGTAGTGGAAGATCTTGGAGCCGAACCCGCCGCCGACGTCCGGCGCCACCACCCGGAGCTTGTGCTCGGGAATCTGGAGCACGAACGCGCTCATCAGCAGCCGCGTGACGTGGGGGTTCTGGCTGGTGGTGTAGAGGGTATAGCGCTCCTCGCCCGGGGTGTACTGCGCGATCGCCGCCCGGGGCTCGATGGCGTTGGGGATCAACCGGTTGTTGGTGATGTCCACCGACACGGTGTGCGCGGCGCTATCGAAGGCGGCGTCCACCTCGCCACCCTCGCCGATCTCCCAGACATAGCAGCAGTTGTCGTCGAACTCGTCGTGCACCCGCGGTGCCCCGTCCGTCAGGGCGCGGGCGGCGGAGGCGACGGCCTCCAGCGGCTCGTAGTCCACCTCGATGAGCTCGGAGGCGTCCTTGGCCTGCCAGTAGCTCTCGGCGATGACCACCGCCACGGCGTCGCCCACGTAACGGACCTTGCCCTGCGCGAGCGGCGGGTGCGCCGGCTCCTTCATGGGATTGCCGTCGACATCGGTGATCTGCCAGCCGCAGGGCAGCCCGCCGACACCGTCGGCGGCGAGGTCCTCGCCGGTGAGCACCGCCACCACGCCGTCCGCCTGCGCCGCCGCGGCGGTCCCGATGCCGCGGATGCGCGCGTGGGCATGGGGCGAGCGCAGGAAGTAGGCGTGGGCCTCGCCGGGGAGGTGGATGTCGTCGGTGTAGCGCCCCTGCCCGCGGAGGAAGCGCTCGTCCTCGCGGCGATGAACCGGCTGGCCGATGCTGGAATCGCTCATCGCTCCCCCCTCACATCTGCTCGGCGGCGCGGCGCACCGCGCGCACGATGTTGTGGTAGCCCGTGCAGCGGCAGTAATTGCCCTCGAGCCCGTCGCGGATGGTGGCCTCGTCCGGATCCGGGTGACGCTTCACCAAGTCCACCGCGGCCATGACCATCCCCGGCGTGCAGAAGCCGCACTGCAGCCCGTGGCACTCGCGGAATGCGGACTGCATGGGGTGCAGGCCGCCGTCGGCGAGGCCCTCGATGGTAGTGACCTGCGCCCCCTGCGCCTGCCCGGCGAGGACGCTGCACGCCTTCACCGCACGGCCGTCCAGGTGCACCGTGCAGGCGCCGCACTGGCCGGTGTCGCAGCCGACGTGGGTGCCGGTGAGCGAGAGGTGGTTGCGCAGCAGCTCCACCAGGGTCGTCCGCGGGTCCACGTCCCGGGTGACCGCCTGGCCGTTGACGGTGAGCGATACGTTCATGGGCAGCTCTCCTCCTAAGCCTGAGCCATGGCGCCCCCTGCGGGGCGCGGCCGCGGACCTCTCCGGGTCCGTTTTTCTAAAATAGCCTGTGAACGGCGTGACGCCAGGAAACGGTACGGGGACGGGCGCCGCTCGTCGCGGGGGGCCGGCTAGCCGGACGAATCCCGGCGCCAGAAACGCCAGCCCCCTTTCTTCTTGCCGGCACTCGCCTCGCCGGTGTCGTCCGCGCTCGCCGGGGGCTCCGCCGCCGGGGCATCGCCACTGCCAGCGGCGGAAGAGCCGGAGGCCTCGGCCGGCGCCGGCTCGCCCACGGGCTCACCGCGCAGGTAGGCCCCGAGGTTGTCGAAGAACTCGTCGGCGAGCTTGCGGGCGGCGCCGTTGACGATGCGCGAGCCCACCTGGGCGAGCTTGCCGCCCACCGTGGCCTCGACGTCGTAGGCGAGTCGCGTGCCCTCGGGATTCATCTCCTCCAGCCGGACCGAGGCCCCACCCTTGGCGAAGCCGGCGGCACCGCCCTGGCCCTCGAAGCGCAGGCGGTAGCCCTGCGGGGGATCGGCATCCTCGATGGAGACGTGGCCCCGGAAACGGGCCTTGACCGGACCGATCTTGGTCTGGACCACCGCCTCGTAGCGGTCGGTCTCCAGCATCTCCAGGCCCTGGCAGCCCGGGATGCACACGCGCAGCGCCTCCGGGTCGTTAAGGGCATCCCACACGGTCTGGCGGTCGAACGCGAGCTCGCGCTCCTGGTTCATCTCCATGACGCCTTGCCCTCACGGTGACGGTCTGGCGTTAGAAACCATAGACGGCGCCGGGGGCACGTGCACTGACGCGCTGCAGCAATACGGTCACAGGCGGCCATCGCGGTAGTCGGCAAACGCCTGCATCAGCTCCTCGCGGCTGTTCATCACGAACGGCCCGTGCCGCGCCACCGGCTCACGCAGGGGACGCCCCGCGACCAGCAGCCCGCGGCCCCCGGCATCGCCGCCCGCCGCGATCCGCACCGAGCCCCCCTCGCTCAACACCGCCAGCTCGCCGCGGGCCACGGCCCGGGCGGCATCGCCCTCACCGACGCTCAGCCCCCCCTCGAAGCAGTACACGAAGGCCGCGTGGTCCGCCGGCAGGGTGAGCCGGTGAGCGGCACCGGCATCGAGGGCGATGTCCACGGCCAGGGGGTCGACGTCGATACCGCGCACCGGCCCCTCGACGCCCTCCACGGTGCCGGCGAGCACCCGCAGCCGCACACCGGTGGCGGGGATGATCACGGGGACCTCCGCGGGCGGAATGTCCTGGTAGCGCGGTGCCGTCATCTTGCGCCCGGCCGGGAGATTCACCCAGAGCTGGAAGCCCCACATGAGCCCGTCGCTCTGCTCCGGCATCTCCGAGTGCACGATGCCGCGTCCGGCGGTCATCCACTGGAGTCCGCCGGGCTCGAGCACGCCGCTGTTGCCCTGGTTGTCGCCGTGGCGCATGCGGCCCGCGAGCATGTAGGTCACCGTCTCAAAGCCGCGGTGCGGGTGCTCCGGAAAGCCGGCGATGTAGCCGTCCGCGTTATCGGAGCGGAACTCGTCGAGCATCAGAAAGGGGTCGACGGCATCCAAGTATGGGGTGCCGATGACGCGGGTCAACCGCACGCCCGCGCCGTCGCTGGCGGGCATGCCGCGGGCCAGGCGCGTGACCTGGCGGGTGTCGCTGCGGGGCTGCTCGTTCATGTCGCTCTCCGCTCCAGTGGGTTACAGGGATACGTTAGGAGCGTCTGAGCCGGAAACAAAGATGCTGGAAACGAATACGCTGTTGCCGCATCAGGAACAATCGACACGGCTGCCACGCCCACGGGCGGCCGTTGACGCGGCGGGAACTTTTCTTTTCGGCGCGGAGGTTTCAGACTCCCGGAAAGCGTCGTTGACGTTAACGTAAAGCACAATCCGAGGAGGAGAGGGATGTCACGGATCGCATTCATCGGCCTGGGCAACATGGGTGCCCCCATGGCCACGAACCTCGTCAATGCCGGCCACGAGGTCACGGTCTTCGACCTGGTGCCGGAATCGGTGAGCGCCCTGGTGGAGGCCGGCGCGGCGAAGGCGGAGACCGCCGTGGCCGCCGCCGACGGTGCCGAGATCGTCATCACCATGCTCCCGGCCGGACGCCACGTCCGTCAGGTCTACGAGGGGGACGACGGGCTGATCGCGCGCGTCTCCCGCGACACCCTCCTGGTGGACTGCTCCACCATCGCCGCGGAGGAGGCCCGCGGTGTCGCCGAGAGTGCCGCGGCGGCGGGACTGGCGTTCGTGGACGCCCCGGTCTCCGGCGGCGTGGGCGGCGCCCGTGCCGGGACGCTCACCTTCATCTGCGGCGGCGAGGCCGCCGCGGTGGAACAGGCCCGGCCGGTGCTCGACGTCATGGGCAAGGCGGTCTTCCATGCCGGCCCGAGCGGCTCCGGTCAGGTGGGCAAGATGTGCAACAACATGCTGCTCGGCGTGCTCATGATCGGCACCTCCGAGGCGCTGAACATGGCCAGGGCCCACGGCCTGGACCCGGCCGTGGCCTCGGAGATCATGAAGGCGAGCTCCGGCAACAACTGGGCGCTGCAGGTCTACAACCCCTACCCGGGCGTAATGGAGAACGCCCCGGCCTCCAACGGCTACCAGCCGGGGTTCATGGTGGACCTCATCGCCAAGGACCTGGGGCTCGCCATGAACATGGCGGTCAACAGCGGCACCGCCACCCCCATGGGGGCGCTTGCGCGCAGCCTCTACACGACCCACAGCGCCCAGGGCAACGGCAGGAAGGATTTCTCCAGCATCCTGGAGTTCCTGCGCGGAGACGACGCCGGCTGACACGCCGGCGCCCGGATCGGGGACACGGCACCGGGCCGGGACGCGGCGTCCGCGCGGGCGGCGCGGCCCGCCGTGCTACCCGGCGCCCTGCCCCTCCTCGCGGAAGAGGTGGACGTCGAGCTGCGGGAAGGCGATGGTGATGCCCTCGGCCTCCAGCCGGGTCTTGATGGTCTCCAGCATGTCCCACTTCAGCGGCCAGTAGTCCGTGGCCTTGCACCAGGGCCGCACCCAGAAGTCCACCGTGCTGGCACCGAGGTCACCCACCACCACCACGGGCGCCGGATCCGCGAGCACGCGCTCGTCGGCGGTGATGATCTCCATGAGCAGGTTCCGGGCCCGGGGCAGGTCGGTGTCGTAATGCACGCCGATGACCATGTCCACACGGCGGGTATCCATCGCCGAGTAGTTCACGATAGTGCCACCGGTGACGCTCGCGTTCGGCACGATGACGACCTTGTTGTCCGGGGTGCGCAGCCGGGTCTGGAAGATCTCGATCTCGTCGACGGTACCGCTGGTGCCCGCGGCCTCGACGTAGTCCCCCACCCGGAAGGGGCGGAAGAGGATCATTAGCACCCCCGCCGCGAAATTGGACAGCGAGCCCTGCAGGGCCAGACCGACGGCCAGGCCGGCGGCACCGAGGATGGCGATGAGGGAGGCCGTCTGGATACCGAGCTGGCCAAGCGCGGCGATGATCACGAAGGCGAGGATCAGCGCGTAGATGATGTTGGCGGCGAAGCTCACCAGGGTGTCGTCGAGTCGCGCGCGCTGCATCAGCCGGCGGCTGACGCCCTTGAGGCCGCGGGCCGCCCACTTGCCGATGTAGAAGATGACGACAGCGCCGACGAGGTTGAGCAGGAAGTCGGCCCCGTTCGTGACCAGCCACGCGTAGCCCTGCTCGTAGAGTTGCTGCATGTCCTGCATGTGTGACGCTCCGCGGTTGTTGTTGTGCGTGGCGCCGCCCCGAAAGGGCGTCGCACGGGCACATTAAAGCCCCCCGGCCGGGCCGGGGGCAACCGCGGAAGGACGGCGGCCCGCGAGGCCGCCGCCGGGTCAGATGGCGCGGGAGAAGCGCCGCAGGATGTCGGACTCGCCGCGCCGGCGATGGGCGTCGAACGGCATCGCGATCTGACGCAGGAACAGCCGCCCCTGGCGGGTCACGGTCAGGCTGTCATCGCCGATGACCACCAGCCCGTCCGCCTCGGCGGGGCGCAGGTCGGCGAGGGCGTCGGCAAAGTAATCCGCGAAGTCGATGCCGTGGCGCGCGGAGACGTCGTTGAAGTCCAGCCGCGAGCGGCACATCACCGCCTCGATCACCTCGGCACGGAGTTCGTCGTCGGCGTCACGCCGGTATCCCTTGGCGACCGCGAGCCGGCCGTCGTCGATGGCCTCGTTGTAGGCCGCGAGATTGTGGTGATTCTGGCTGTAAGCGCCGGCGATGTGGCCGATGGCGGTGGAGCCCACGCCCACCAGATCCAGTCCGCCTCGGGTGGAATAGCCCTGGAAGTTGCGCTGCAGGGTATCGGCGGCCAGGGCCTGGGCGAGCTCGTCCTCCGGCAGGGCGAAGTGGTCCATGCCGATGTAGACGTAGCCCGCCTCCGTGAGCCGGCGGATGGCGTCGTTGAAGATGCCCAGCTTCTCCTCGGGCCCCGGCAGCGTATCGGCGTCGATCTGGCGCTGCATCTTGAAGCGCTCGGGCAGGTGGGCGTAGTTGTAGATGGCCAACCGCTCGGGACGCATGCGGATGATCCGCTCCAGGGTCGCGTCGAAGCGCGCCCGGTCCTGCTTCGGCAGACCGTAGATGAGGTCCATGTTGGTGGAGGTGAAGCCCTCGCCACGGGCCGCGGCGAGCACCTGCGAGACCATCTCGGCGGACTGTATCCGGTTGATGGCGGCCTGCACCGCCGGGTCGAAGTCCTGCACACCCAGGCTCACCCGGGAGAAGCCCATCCCGCGGAGCCGGCGCATGCGGGCCGGGTCCACCGTGCGCGGGTCGATCTCGATGGAGAACTCCCGCTCGGCAACGGGGGCGAACGGAAAGGCCTCGCCGATCACCCTCATCAGGCGCTCGAGCTGGTCGTCGTCCAGGTAGGTGGGCGTGCCGCCGCCGAAATGCAGCTGCGCCAGCGGCCGCGGGCCAAGCAGGGTCGCCTGGGCGTGGATCTCGCGGATCAGCCGCTCCAGGTAGTGCTCGGCGTGACGGCGGTTGGCGGTGATGATCCGGTTGCACGCGCAGTAGAAGCACGCCGAGTGGCAGAACGGCACGTGCACGTACATCGACAGCGGCTCGTCCGGGGCGCGGTGTGCGCGCACGTGGGCCACGTAGGCGGCCTCGTCCCAGCCGGGGTGGAAAGCGAGCGCCGTCGGATAGGACGTGTACCGCGGGGCGGTCACGTCGTAGCGCTCGAGCATCTGCGGGTCGATCTGTAGGGTCTCGGACATGGCAACCTCCACGCACGCCCCCTGGGGATGGGTTCAGGACGGCGCATTTGTGGCAGGATAAGGCATAAATCAGGGGCTGCTTTTGATCCAGATCATGGCCGGCAAACATGGGTCTCGAAACACACCGGGAAACGGCGGCTTCCGCCGCTACGCCTGGCAGGCGCTGGCCGGGAGCTGCATCGCCCTGGGCATGCTCGGGGTGGCCCTGCCGCTGCTGCCGACCACGCCGTTCCTGCTGCTCGCGGCCTACGCCGCCTCGCGCAGCTCGCCGGCACTGGCGCGCTGGCTCCACGAGCACCCGCGGCTCGGACCGCCGCTCGCGGACTGGCAGGAACGCCGGGCCATCCGACCGGCGGCGAAGCGCACGGCCATCGGACTGATCGTGGTGAGCTGGGGGATCATGATGGCGACGGTGGAACCGCTGCCGCTGCGCCTGGGCGTCTCCGCGCTGCTGCTCGGCGTCAGCACCTTTATCGTCACCCGACGGTCGTGACGGGCGGGGCCGGCGCCCCGCCCGCCGGGGCCTCAGTGGCCCTCGTGGTGGTGTGCCCGCGACACCGAGAAGATCCCGGTGGGCGTGCGCACGTCCGTGATGGTGGCGACCTTCTCCAGGGTCTCGTCGTCGTAGACCCGGATCACGCCCTCCTTCCAGTCACTGACGAACACGTGGCTGCCGTCGGCGTCCGGCTCCGGGTGCAGGGTCATCGTGCCCTCGTTGATGCGCTTGACCACCTTGAACGGGGGCTTGCGCTCGTGGACGGTGATCTCGTTGGACGCCGGCGGGAAGACCGAGTCGAACCACACGTACTTCATGTCCTCGCGGGCGCGCACGAACAGGCCCGGGCCGCCGCTGGGCACCTCGCCGACCAACTCGAAGGTATGGTCGTTCCAGATCACGTTCTTGCCCTCGCCGATGTGCGGGGTCGCCGCGTACTCCACGCCGTCCTCGCGCCAGACCGCGCCCGGCCCCGGGTGCGGTTTGGTGCCGGTCTCGATCTTGGCCAGGATCTCCATGGTCTCCACGTCCAGGGCGGCGACGTGATTGGAGTTCTGGGAGGCGAGGAAGAAGACCTTGTTGTCCGGGCGCAGGAAGCCGTCGTGCAGGATCTTGCCGACGTTACCCACCTTCTTCACCGGGAAGCCGGGCTTGTCGTAGTTCACCCGCCAGATCTGGCCCGCCTCCTTGAGCGCGAGCAGGAAGTACGGGCCGACACTCGGCTTGACGTCGTTCACCGAGCAGATGCGCGAATCCACCTTGCCGCCGGTGATCGCGGCGACGCCGTGGGTGTCGATCACCTTCACCGGCTCCAGGGTGTCGGCATCCACCATCACCGCCTGGGTCGGTATGTACATGCCGGTCATGATGTAGCGCCCGTCGTCCGAGATCGCGATCCCGCGGGCATCCAGGCCGAGGCGGATGCGACGCACCGGCTTGAGGCTGTAGAGGTCGTACTTGTACAGCCAGCCGTCGCGGCCGAGGTTGTAGGCGTAGCGCCCGTCAGGGCTGAAGGTGTAGCCGTGGGCGCGGGCACCGGCCTTGAGATGGGAGACCACCTCGAAGCTGTCACCGTCGATCACGGCCACGCTGAAGTATTCGCGCTCGGTGGCGAGCAGGAGGTTGTCCACCGGGTGGTCGTGGGTCGGCTCCGCCGGCTGCTCGGACTTGGGTACGAGCACCTCCAGGGAGTCCTCCATCTTCTCCCGGGACCAGTAGAAGCGCTTGGGCGCGGCGTTGTTCCAGAGATAGTCGGTGACCGCCCGGATCTCCGCGTCGGACAGCGCCTTGCCGATGGGATTGGAGTCCGTGCCCCAGGCGGGCATGGATGTCCCGGTGCGACCGTGCTTGACGGTCATGAAGATTGCCTGCTCATTGAACGGCGTCAGCGGCCGGCCGGTGATCTTGGAGGTCTTGAAGCCCCCCTCGCCGTCGCCGATGCCCTCGCGCAGGCGCTGCTGGGTGATGTTCGGGCCGGTGGCGCCCGTACGCTTGGGGTTGTGGCAGCCGCCGCACTCGGAGCTGACAAAGGCCTTCACCGGGCGACCGTTGATGGTCTCCGCGGGTTTGGCGTCGAAACCGGCGAACACCGGGGCCGCCGTGAACGCGGCGGCGAGCGCCACGAGCACGGTGCCCACGGCGGTTCTTACGCCTGAGGATGACATAGTGGTATCTCCTGTAATGGCTTCCAACACGACTTCCGGGTACGGCCGGCCCCTGTCTGCCGGAGCGCCGCCCGGACGGGCGGCCGGCCGCTTATGAATATTTATTCCAATTACTACTTTGTAGGCGAAATGCGCTCCCCGCCTTGAGCGGTATCAACCCCCGTGGAGCGCCTCGATAGCTGGCGCGGCTTCGCCTTCCGGCACCGCCCCGTCGAACGAGTCGGTGAACCAGTCCAGCCGGTCGCGCAGCCGCACCACCTCGCCGAGCACAACCAGGCTCGGCGGCTGGAGCCGCGCCTCGCGCACCCGCGTCACCAGGTCCCCAAGGCAGCCGGTGACCACCCGCTGGCCGGTGAGGGTCGCGCGCTGGACCACCGCCGCCGGATGCCCCGGCGCCAGCCCCCGCCGCATGAGCTCCTCGCACAGCCGCGGCAGCCCGTGCAGGCCCATATAGATGACGACGGTCTGCGACGGCTGCACCAGGGCCTCCCAGGGCAGATCCAGGGAGCCGTCCCGGAGGTGACCGGTGACGAAGGTGCACAGCCGGGCATGGTCCCGGTGGGTCAGCGGCATACCGGCATAGGCGGCGCAGCCGAGGGCCGCGGTGACGCCGGGGACGACCTCGAAGGACACGCCGGCGGCCTGCAGCGCCTCCAGCTCCTCGCCGCCGCGGCCGAAGACGAAGGGGTCTCCGCCCTTGAGCCGGACCACCTCGAGCCCCTGGCTGACGAGGTCCACGAGCATGGCGTTGATGCGCGACTGCGGCACGGTATGGTGGCTCGCCGCCTTGCCGACGTAGACGCGCTGCGCCCGGGCCGGCACGAGGTCCATGACCTCCGGCGCGGCGAGGCGGTCGTAGAGCACGGCGTCGGCGCGGCCCAGCACCTCCCGTGCCCGCAGGGTGAGCAGCTTCGGGTCCCCGGGCCCCGCCCCGACGAGGTAGGCCCGGCCGGCGCCGGGTTCCTTGCGCCATTGCAGCGCGGCCGGCTCGTCGTCGTCGATATCGAGGTGCAGTGAGGACCGCTCGCGCGCGCCCACCGCGTGGACCAGCACGCCCCGCCGGTCCGCCTCCGCGGCGACCCGGTGGTTGAGATCGACACAATCGGACGCCGCCACCGCCAGGTGACAGCCGTCGAGGTCCCCCTGCGCGAACGCCCGCTCGCACAGCGCCCAACCACCGGCCATGGCGGCCTCGCGCAGGGCCGGGCGGACATCCGCCGCAACCACGCGCAGCCGCGCCCCGTGGCACCCCAGCCACGCGGCGAGCCGCCGTGCGCCGTCCCCGCCGCCCACCACGAGTACCCGCCGCCCGGTGAGCTCCAGCGTCGCCGGCATGCCGGTCATGACAGCGCCTCCTCGACGGCCGGCAGGCCGATCTCCGTGTCGTCCAGGTAACAGCCCGGGTCCTCCGCCCACAGGTTGCCGGTGAGCTGCCACGCCCGGGTGCGGGTATTGCCGCCGCAGATGTCGCGGTGGGCGCAGGCACCGCAGCGCCCCTCCAGCGGTCGCGGCCGGCGGCGCAGTGCAGCCAGCATGGGCTCGCTATCGTCGCTCCAGATCGCGGAGAACGGCCGCTCGCGGACGTTGCCGAGGTTGTGCTGCCACCAGAACGTGTCCGGGTGGACGTTGCCGAGGTTGTCGATGTTGGCGACGTCGCTGCCCGAGGCATTGCCGCCCCAGGCCCGGAGCAGCCGCCGCAGGCCGGCGACCGCGTCCGCCGGGAAACGGCGCTCTGCCCAGTGCAGGAGGTAGACGGCGTCGGCGTCGTTGTTGCCGGTGACGTAGTCCCGCCGCCGGCCGGCCGCGAGGTCGGCGAGGCAGTGCCGGAACAGCAGATCCATCGCCCAGCGCGTGCGTCGGTGGACGGCGTCGCCGCGGCGATTGCGGTTGCCCCGGCCGGCGTAGTTGAGGTGGGAGAGGTAGAACTTGTCGATGTCCTCGTCGGCGACGAGCTGCAGCAGCCCCGGCAGGTCGTGCGCGTTCTCCTCGGCCAGGGTGAAGCGCACGCCCACCTTGATGCCGGCATCCCGGCACAGCCGCAGCGCGTGCACGGATTCGTCGAAGGCGCCGCGGCGCTTGCGGAAGCGGTCGTGGGTCTCGCCGAGGCCGTCCAGGCTGATGCCGACGTAGTCGAACCCGGTCTCCGCGATGGTCGCGACGTTCGACTCGTCGATCAGCGTGCCGTTGGTGGAGAGGCCGACGAAGAACCCCATGTCCCGGGCACGGCAGGCGATACGGTGGATCTCCGGGTGCATCAGCGGCTCGCCGCCGGAGAGGATGAGCACCGGCACGCCGAAGGCGCGGAGGTCGTCCATCACCGTGTCGATCTCCGCGCCGGAGAGCTCGCCGGCGAAATCGATGTCCGCGGAGGTCGCGTAGCAGTGCTTGCACGCGAGGTTGCAGCGCCGGATGAGGTTCCAGATCACCACGGGCCCGGGCGGGCGCGCCGGCGGCGGGACCGAGCCCGGGGTGCGGAGGGCCTCGATATAGCGGGTCAGTCTGAACATGGACGGCCTCCTGGGGGCGGATCGCTTGCGGGGTTCGTCGCCGGTTCCGGGATTCTCAGACCGGTCTTCTTGAGGACACGGCGGCTGTAGAGCACCGCCGAGGCACGGGGGTGGTCGCCGAGCACCGCCGCGACCTCGCGGATCCGCGCCTCGACGCTGTCCCGGTCGCGGCCGTGGACCATGGCGAACAGGTTGTACGGCCACTGCGGCGGGTGGCGCGGCCGGGCGTAGCAGTGGCTGACGGCCTCCAGCGCGCCGACGTCCCGGCCGAGGCGGTCGACGTCGGTGTCCGGGACGTCCCAGACCGTCATCGCGTTGAAGCGCAGGCCCAGGGCGTAGTGCTGGGGCACCGCGGCGATGCGCCGGATTCCACCGCCGGCCTGCATGGCCGCGAGCCGGCGGATGACCTCGTCCTCGTCCGTGCCGACGCGGGCGGCGACCTCGGCGTAGGGGCGCGGACACAGGGGCAGGCCGTGCTGGGTCGCGGCGATGATGCGCCGGTCCAGCGCGTCCGGGCTGTGCCCGTCCCCGCCCCGGGTCATGCCGTCACCCTCAGGCCGAGGTAGTATTCGGCGCGCTTGGGCATGAGGTGGACGCACAGGCCGGTCTCCGCCTCGATCTCGCCGGCCACCGCTGCCAGGCGCTCGGCGTCCAGCACAGCGATCACGAACCACAGGTTGAGCCGGTGGTCGCGCTCGTAGTTGTGGGCCACCTCCGGGTGGGCGTTCACCTGCGCCGCGACCACGTCCAGGCGCACCGGCGGCACCGCCATGGCGGCCAGGGTCACGGCGCCGCCGAGGGCGCCGGCGTCGAAGAGCGGGCCGACGCGGGAGAGATAACCGTCGTCGAGCAGGCGCCGGAGACGGTCGAGCAGCTCCGCCTCGGCGATGCCCACGGTCCCGGCGGCCTCGGAATACGGTGTCGGACTCAGGGGCAGGCCGCCCTGCAGGACGTTGACGATGCGCCGGTCCACGGCGTCCAGTTCGCCACTCATGACGCCACCGCCCCGGCGCCGGCCGGCGCCGGGGCGTAGCTCGCGCCGCGCTGACGGAAACACCGGCGGCTGAAGAGCACCTGCCGGTCCCGCACCGCCGGACCGGCGGCCGCCGCGAGCGCCTGCGCCTGGGCACGGACGGTGGCGCGGTCGCGGCCGTGGATCATGCTGAAGAGGTTGTACCGCCACTCGGGCAGGCGCCGCGGGCGGCGGTAGCACAGGGTGACGAAGCGGTACCCGGCGATGCGGCCGGCGACGGCGTCCACCTGCTCGTCCGGCACGTCCCAGACCACCATCGCGTTGGCCCGGTAGCCGAGCCGGCGGTGACGCGCGATCAGCCCGTAGCGGACCACGGCGCCGCGCTCCCGCCAGGCCCGCAGCCGCGCGAGCACCTCCGCCTCGTCGACGCCCGCCCGGGCGGCAACGGCGGCGAAGGGGCGCGGCACGAGGGCGAGACCGTCCTCCAGCGCCGCCAGCACGTGCCTCGCCGCCGGGTCCAGCACCAGCGGCTCGGCGGGCGGCCGCGGGGTGACGGTCCGCGGCGCGTCCCCCTCGCCCGCCATCAGGCCGGCGAGATCCAGGTGGTAAGCGCTCTCCAGCGGCAGGTCCAGGGGCGCCAGCCCGGTATCGGCGGCGACGCCGTCCAGCACGGCATCCACTCCAGGGCGGCTCGCCGCGGTCACGACGAACCAGAGGCTGTAACGGTGCTCACGCTCGTAGTTGTGGTTCACCCCGCGATACGCGTTCACCTGTGCGGCGACCGTCTCCAGGCGCGACGGCGGTACCGCCAGGGCGGCCAGGGTGCTCGCCCCCACCGCCCCCGGGCGGAAGACCGCGCCCACCCGGGCGAGCCAGCCCCGGTCCGCGAGCGTCCCCAGGGCGGCGATCACCTCGCCCTCCCCGACCCGGAGGTGACGGGCCATAGTGCGGTACGGCCGCGGCTCCAGCGGCAGGCCGCGGGCGTAGGCGCGGAGCAGCGCCCGCGCCACGCCGTCCGGGGCCGCCGCGGTTCCCGCGCCTGCGATGTCCGCCGCTGCCGTCACCATGGCCGGGTCCTCACAGGCCGATGCGGTCGGCACGGTCGGTGAAGAAGATCCCGCTCGGGCGCGGCACCGGCAGCCGGGCCAGGGGCTCGTGGGTATCCGCGTCGTAGACGGCGACGGCGTCGTCGTCGCGCAGGGACAGCCACACCTCCTCGCCGCGGGCGGAGAAGGCGATGTGCAGCACGCCCCGCCCCGGGGTGAGGGTGTCGTCCACCTTCAGGGTGTCCATGTCGATAACCTGGACGGTGTCGTTGCGGGGGAAGGCGAAGTTCACCCAGGCCTCGCGCCCGTCCGGGCCGGCCATAACGAACACCGGCTGGCCGTGGACCGGGATGCGCGCCACCTCGTGCCAGTCATCACGGTCGACCACGAGCACCTCGTGGCGCCCCACCGCGGGCAGCAGGGCATAGTCGTCCACCATCGCCCAGCCCTCGAGGTGGGGCATCTTGTAGACCGGCAGGCGCTTCTCACCGCGTCCGTAGCCGGCGAGAATCTCCCGGGCGCCACGCTCCGGGTGCCACAGGTCGACCAGGGCAAGGCCGTCCTCCCCGAACAGCCCGGCGATGTAGTAGCGCCCCTCCGGCGTGATCAGGCCGTCGTAGGGCTTGCGCCCCACGCCCCTGATCCGGGTGATGGACGGCTCGTCGCCGCCGCTGAAGTCAGCGATCCAGATCTCGCCGGCCTCGTAGAGGCTGAACACGAACCGCTCCCCGGGGGCGTCCACCAGGCCGACCACCCGCGCACGCTCGCCGTCGCCGTAGCGCGCCGGGATGCGCGCCACCGGCTCCAGGGTACGGGCGTCGAACACGCGCACGCCGCCGGGCTCGTAGTTGGAAACGGCCACCAGGCGGCCATCGCCGGAGATGGCGCCGCCGATGCTGTTGCCCGCCTGCTGCACCCGCGCGACGATGCGCCCGCGCAGCAGATCCACCTTGGTCAGCGCGCCGTCACGACCGAACACGTAGGCGAAGCGCTCGTCCCGTGAGAACACCGCGGAGGCGTGGGAGAGATCGCCGAGGCCGTCAATCTCCGCGAGCTCGGCCCGCTCGCTGGCGTCCACCAGGGACACCCGGCCGTCCGCACGCTGGACGACCAGCCCCAGGTCGCCGGTGCCCCGCGGGGCGGGGGTGGTCGCGCAACCGCCGAGCAGCGCGGCGGCGAGCAGCAGCGTCCAGACACGGAAGGCCGTGACGGCGGCACGGGCATATCGGATCATCGGTCATTCTCCTGGAGGTACCGCCCGGACTTGAGGCCGCGGGCGATGGCTCGGATCTCGGCATGGCTGAACAGCGGGCCGAAGGGGGGCATGGCAGTGCCCGGGCGGCCGTGCTCGATGGTCGCGGCGAGGGCGCCGACGTCGCGCCCGGACAGCGCGGAGGCGGTGATGTCCGGCCCCAGGCCGCCGGTCAGCCGCAGGCCGTGGCAGGCCCCGCAGTCCTCGCGCACGATCGAGCCGAGGCTGCGTCCGCGCAGGGCGGCCGGGCGCTCGGCACCCGCGGCCGGGACCAGGGGCACGGTGAGGGCAACCAGCAGGAGCGGAAACGCGGAGTGGCGCAGCCGCCGCAGGAGTGCGGAATTACGGATGAGCATGCCGTCCCCCGGACTGTCGTCCCCACCCGAAGCGCTGGTGCACCCGCGGGCAGGGAACTCGTACCGGCCACCGAAAGGCGGCCATTCGGGGTCAGGCTATAAGATGCATACGATTTATTAGTTGATATCCATCAACCGAAGGCGAAACGTCACGAAAGGGTCTCGATGCGGGCGATCAAGTCGTCCGCGGCGGCATTGGCCTCGGTGACGAGATGCTCGAACTGGGGGCGCAGATCGCCGGGCACCGCCTCGTCCAGCGCCCGCTTGGCCGCGGCGGCGAGTCGTCGCTCGTCGTCGCCGCGCTCGCGCAGCAGCCGCCCGGCACCGCGCTCGGCGAAGCGCGCGATGAGCCGGTCGCCCAGCTCGTGGAGGCTGTCCAGCTCGCCGTCCGCCGCCTGCGGGAGCTCGCCGTGGCTGCGCAGCCCGAGCGCCAGACGGTCCGCAAGGGCCTCACGGTCGCCGGCCAGGCGCTGGAGCACGCCCGCCACCGCGGCGTCGTCGATCACCTCCGCGGTGTAGCGGTGGTGCCGGGCGTTCGTCTGGCACTGGACCATCACGTCGTTGACGGCCACCAGGGCCGGATCACGTAGCAGGCTCATCCTCCACCTCCGCGCTGATGCCGGGCCCGGAACACCCCGATAGCCAGACCGCCCGGGCCCGGTAATGCCAACCTTCCGGGCGATTGTGCGCCTTGCCCGCAGAGCGTGCGAGCGCCGGCTTAGCGGGTGTGCGTGATACCGCGCAACACCGGCGACGAGGGTGCCGCCGCACCTACCGGTTTGAACCATACCGCGACTGTCCCGCCGCGTCGCCCGTCACTCATGCCAGACCGCTACACGACGTTCCTCACCCCCTGCCACAGCCGCTGTATGGACGGCGCGGAGGCGGCGTCGCCGCTGCCCGGGTCGATGACCACCGGGAGCTCGCCCGGACAGACCTCGAACGTCGCGGGGGTGTACGCAATGATCTCGCCATCGGCGAGGATCCGCCGGTGTCGTCGGGTGCGGACAGTCAGCACCTGCGCCTGGGCACGCCAGACCGGGCTGCCGGCCACTCCGCCGCGCCAGACATCCCAGGCGGCCCGGAGCAGGCCCAGCCGCCCCTGGGGCGGGACGCAGTAGGCATCCAGCAGACCGTCGTCGATGCCGGCCTCGGCCTGCACTGGCACGCCGCCACCGTAGTAACGGCCGTTGCCCACGGCGAAATGCAGCGCACGCAGGCGCTCGGTGCGGCCATCGACCTCGACCTCCAGCCGGAACGAGCGTAGCCGGCCCGCTGTACGCAGCAGTGCCACCGGGTAGCTCAGCGCGCGCCAGCGGCGCTTGTCGCCCTCGCCCAGGCCTTCGTTCCGGGCACGCACGCCCAGCCCGATGTGGGCGACGTTACAGAAATAACGGCCGTTGACCCGACCCAGATCGATGCGGTGGACGGAACCATCCACCGCGATGGCGGCGGCACCAGCAGGATCGAACGGGATGCCCAGGGTCCGGGCAAGGTCGTTGGCGGTGCCCAGCGGCAGCACCGCCAGCGGCGTGGTGCCGCCGGCCAGGGCACCGAGGGCGGCGTTGACGGTGCCGTCCCCGCCGGCGACGACCACCGCATCCACGGTGGCGGCGACGGCGGCAATACCCGCGCGCAACGCATCGCCATTGGCGGGCCAGTGGCAGCGATACTCGACGCCGCAACGCTCGAAGACCGCCAGCGCCGCGTCCAGCGGGCCGCCGGCGCGCCCGGCCGCGGCGTTCGCGAACACCGCCAGTCGCCGGCGCGGCTCGCCGCGGTGCGGCTGGGACTGGGTCTCCAACATGCGCGCCCTCCGGGCCCCTCGCCACCGGGCGGCGACGGTGTCAGTCCGTCGACCGGCCCATATCACCAAACCCCGCCCCGCCGGCGGGCCGTACAGTACGCGTCCTGCGTCTGACGACACGGGCCGGGGCACGAGTGCCCGTCGATACGCCGCACGGGCACCGCCCCGGAGCGGTGATCGACTAGGAGTCCGGGGTGCCGCCCCTGAGACGGGCGACGGCCCGATGGCCGATGTCCCGGCGGTAGTAGACACCGTCCCAGTGGATGCGCTCCACCTGCTCGTAGGCCCGGTTCCGGGCCTCGGCGATATCGCTGCCGAGGGCGCAGACGCAGAGAACGCGCCCGCCCATGGTCACGACCTCGCCGGCGTCGTCGTCGCTGGTGCCGGCATGGAAGACCTTCACGTCCCCGCTCTCGCTCTCCGGCAGACCGGTGATGACGTCACCCTTGCCGTAGGCGCCCGGATAGCCGCCGGCGGCCATCACCACACCCAGGCACGGACGCGGATCCCATTCCGCCCCGACCTCCGCGAGGCACCCGTCCAGGGCGGCATCGCAGAGCGCCGGCAGATCCGAGCGCAGGCGCATGAGGATGGGCTGGGTCTCCGGGTCGCCAAGACGCACGTTGAACTCCAGTACCCGCGGCTCGCCGTCCGGGTCGATCATTACGCCGGCGTAGAGGAACCCCGTGTACGGCCGGCCCTCGGCGGCAAGGCCGCGCACCGTGGGGCGCACGATCTCCTCGAGGATGCGCTCGTGCACCGCCCCGGTGACGATGGGGGCCGGACTGTAGGCGCCCATGCCGCCGGTATTGGGGCCGGTATCGCCGTCGTCCCGGGCCTTGTGGTCCTGGCTGGAGGCGAGCGGCAGGACGTTATTGCCGTCCACGAGGGCGATGAAGCTGGCCTCCTCGCCCTGGAGGAAGTCCTCGACGACGATACGCTCGCCCGCGTCGCCGAAGGCGTTGCCGCCGAGCATGCCCTCGGCGGCCTGCAGCGCCTCGTCCACGGTCATCGCCACGGTCACGCCCTTGCCGGCGGCGAGGCCGTCGGCCTTAACCACCAGCGGTGCGCCGTGCTCGCGGATGTAGTCCCGGGCCTCACCGAGGTCGTCGAACACCCGGTAGCCGGCGGTGGGGATACGGTGCCGCTCCAGGAACGCCTTGGCGAAGGCCTTGGAGCCCTCGAGCTCAGCGGCCGCGCGGTCCGGGCCGAGGCAGCGCAGGCCGGCGGCCCGGAACGCGTCGACCACGCCCATGGTCAGCGGCACCTCCGGACCGACCACAGTGAGGTCGATGGCGAAGTTACGGGCGAAGTCCACCAGTGCGGTGATGTCCTCCGCACCGACGGCCACGTTGTGCACGCCCGGCTCACGCCGGGTGCCCGCATTGCCGGGGGCGACGTAGACGTCGCTGACGCGTTCGGAGCGGGCGAACCGCCATGCCAGGGCGTGCTCACGTCCGCCCCCGCCGATCACGAGTACCTTCATGGGCTGCTCCTCAGTGCCGGAAATGCCGCATGCCGGTGAACAGCATGGCGATGCCGTGCTCGTCCGCGGCGGCGATCACTTCCTCGTCGCGGATCGAGCCGCCGGGCTGGATGATCGCCCGCACGCCGGCCCCGGCGGCCTGGTCGACGCCGTCGCGGAAGGGGAAGAAGGCGTCCGAGGCGAGCACCGAGCCATCCAGCGAGAGGCCGGCGTCCGACGCCTTGCGCACGCCGATACGGGCGCTGTCCACCCGGCTCATCTGCCCGGCGCCGATGCCGAGCGTCCGCCCGGCGCCGCCGTAGACGATGGCGTTGGACTTCACGTGCCGGGCCACGGCCCAGACGAAGAGCAGGTCGGCGCGCTCACCCGCCTCCGGGGCACGCTGCGTCACCACCCGCGGCGCCGCGCCGGCGGGCAGCAGCTCATGGTCGGCATCCTGCACCAGCAGCCCGCCGCGCACGCGCTTGTAGTCGAGCCGCCCGCCGTCGGCGCCCTCGTCCAGGGCGCCGGTGACGAGCAGGCGCACGTTCTTCTTCCGGGCCACCGCCTCGGCCACGCCGTCCGCCACCGCCGGGGCGACGATCACCTCCACGAACTGGCGATCCACGATCGCCTCCGCGGTGGCGCGGTCCAGGGTCCGGTTGAAGGCGATGATGCCGCCGAACGAGGACGTCGGGTCGGTGGCGAAGGCGCGCTCGTAGGCGGTGAGGAGGTCCTCGGCCACGGCGACGCCACAGGGGTTGGCGTGCTTGACGATCACGCAGGCCGGGACCTCGAAACCGCGCACGCACTCCAGCGCGGCGTCGGTATCGGCGATGTTGTTGAACGACAGCGCCTTGCCCTGGAGCTGGCTGGCGGTGGCCACCGACGCGCCCTGTGCCGCCGGCTCGCGGTAGAACGCGGCGCGCTGGTGCGGATTCTCGCCGTAGCGCATGGTCTGCACCAGACGGAACTGCGGGTTGAGGGTGTCGGGGAAGTCCGCCGGCGTATCACCGTCGCCGGTGCGCCGGCCCAGGTACTCGGCGATGGCGCCGTCGTAATGGGCGGTGTGCTCGAAGGCGGCCACCGCGAGGCGGAAGCGCGTCCCGGCGGTGATACCGCCGGCGTCCAGCTCGGAGAGCACCGCCGGATAGTCGCCGGCATCGGTGACCACGGTCACGCCGTCGTGGTTCTTGGCCGCGGCGCGGATCATCGCGGGGCCGCCGATATCGATGTTCTCGATAGCATCGGCCAGCGTGCAGTCCGCCCGGGCGACGGTCTGCTCGAAGGGATAGAGATTGACCGCCAGCAGGTCGATGGGCGCAATGCCGTGCTCGTCCATCACCGCGTCGTCGACCCCGCGCCGTCCCAGCAGCCCGCCGTGCACCCGCGGGTGCAGGGTCTTCACCCGGCCCGCCATGATCTCCGGGAAACCAGTGTGCCCGGAGACCTCGACCACCGGAACACCGGCCTCGGCGAGGGTCCGCGCGGTCCCGCCGGTGGAGAGGATCTCCACACCCCGCTCGTGCAGGGCCCGGGCGAAATCGGTGATCCCGGTCTTGTCGGAGACGCTGATCAGCGCCCGCCGGACCGGCCTCAACTGTGCGGCTGCTGGCATCGGGCTGTTTCCTTCGCTGGCTGCCTCAAGGGGGCGCCATTATAGCGGAACTGCCCGGCCCTGCGGTGCGCGGCGACACGCGGGCGTCTCAGTCCTCGATGCCGTAGTACTGGAGCTTCTTGCGCAGGGTGCCGCGATTGATGCCCAGGATCTCCGAGGCGCGGGTCTGGTTGCCACCGCACTCGCGCATCACCACCTCGAGCAGCGGCACCTCCATCTCGGTGAGCACCATCTTGTACAGCCCGCTGCCCGGATAGCCGTCGAGCTGGCGGAAATAGTCCTCCAGCGACTCGCGCACGCAAGAGCGTATCGGCCCGACACCCCGACGCTGCGGATCCTTCGACTGCTCCCTGGTCCCTTCGTCCTGCCTGGCCTGTTGCTCTGCCATGTCGTTATCTGCCCGTCGCGTTGGTATCGACCGCCGCCCGCGGCGCCGAAATAGGTGATAATACTAACCCGCCGACCGGTCGCGCCACCTCCCGTAGAGGGCGAGCGCGACGTTAGCGGAAGAAGACCTCGAAGCCCTGGGCCGGGGGCTGGGGCGCGTCGATCTCCACCGACACGTCCACTGTCTCCCCGGGGGGCATCCCCGTCCCGGGCGGGGTCCGGTCCAGGTAGTCCGTCGCCTCGAAGCCGCGCTCGGCGAGGATCTGACCGTTGAGCGCGGTCAGGCGCAGGCGCATCTGCGGCCACTCGATGGGGGTCGGGGCGGTATTCGCGATTTGCGCGGTGAAACGCAGGCGGTCACCGTTCGGCGACGCCCGCAGGGCCCGCTCGTCGACCCGCACGGCCGCCGGACGACGCGGCAGGGGGACGGTACAGCCCGCCACCTCGCAGGCCGCCACCGCCCAGTCCCGCACCAGGGGATTGCCCAGCAGGGCCTGGCGATTGAACCAGGTGAGCTGCCCCGCAATAGCGAGCAGGAGCACCACGGCGGCAAGCCACCAGGGCCAGCGCCGGTGTACCGGTTCCTCCTCGCCCGGACCGGGTTCCAGCCAGTCCGCGGCGGGGGCCATACGCTCCCGGGGAGGCGGCGCGTCCGGCACCGGGGTCCCCCCCACCTCCCCCAGCGCCGGTTCGGCGCGGAGGTCGGGCGTATCGCCGGGGAGATCCTCGGTATGGGTGCGGACATCGAAAACCGCACCGCAGACACCGCAGCGGCATCGGCCGCCGGCGGCGCCGGACTGGGCCAGGGTGACCCGGAAGAGCGTGCCGCACTCCGGGCAGCGGGCGTGTCTGGGCGCCGGTGGCATCACCCGGGCCCCCGCTTGCCCTCCAGGCGGACCCAGCCGTCCCTGGGTGCGGAGACCTCCAGGGTGACCTCGGGGCGGAAGGCCTCGGCCACCGATGCGGCCTGCCCGGCAAGCACCCCCGAGAGCACCAGCCGGCCACCGGGACGGCAGCAGCGCACCAGCACCGGCGCGAGCTCGATAAGCACCCCAGAGAGGATGTTCGCCACCACGCAGTCCGCCGGCGCCGGGGGCTCGCCGGTGTGATCGCGCACGGCGAGCCGCTCCGCCACGCCGTTGGCGTGGGCGTTCTCGCGGGTGGCCACCAGTGCCTGCGGGTCGTTGTCGACGCCCTCCGCCTCCCGGGCGCCGAGCAGCAGTGCGGCAATGGCGAGCACGCCGGAGCCACAGCCGTAGTCCAGCACCCGCTCACCCACCGGGGGCCGGGCGTCCAGGGCCTCCAGGCACAGGGCGGTGGTGGGATGGGTGCCGGTGCCAAAGGCGAGACCGGGATCCAGGCGAAGGTTCAGGGCGTCCGGATCCGGAGGGGCCTCATGGGAGGGCACCACCCAGAGCCGCTCGCCGAAGCGCATGGGACGGTAATCGTCCATCCACGCCCGCTCCCAGGCGCGGTCCTCGAGGCTGCCGACGTGCCATTCCGCCGGCTCCGCACCCAGGGCCTCGCGGGCGCTTGCTCGGACCGCCGCCGGGTCGACGTCGGCGTCGAACAGGCCGGTGACGCGCACCCGCGACCACAGTCGCTGTTCGCCGGGAGCGGGCTCGAGCACCGGCTCGTCCCCCGGGTCACGCCCGGTAACGGACAGCGCCCCCGCGGCCTCGAGCACGGCCTCGGCCAGTCCGAAACGCTCGCGGGGCAGCTCGAAGGAGATCTCGATCCAGGCCATGGTGGCCCCACCGTGGTCGGGCGATCAGCCGGCGGCGAGGGCGCGCGCAGCCTGCTCGCGGGTATAGAAGGCCCCGTCGCGCACGAAACCGGCGATCACGCCGGGACGCACCGCGGTCACGCGGCCGCCGAGGTCACGGGCGGTGACCAGCGTCTCCGGCAGGCCGTCGAGACAGTGACAGGGGGCGGGCCGCCCATCGGCAAGGCACGAGCGGTGCACGCGCCCGGTGGCCCGGTCGAGGAAGGCGGGGGCGAACCCCGCCCCGCGGTTCTCGGCGCTAACGCCGCCCCGGCCGTCGTAACGGCGGTTCTCGTCCTCCAGGCGGTCCACGGTCATGGCCGAGCCCATATGCCCCCCTACGACAACCGAGCCATGCGATGGCGTACGCACCGAGCGAAAGATCGGCGGATTATAGGCCGTGATCGCCCGCAATCCAATCCCCGGCGGATACCCCGTTCAACACCCACACAGTAGACACCAAAC
This sequence comes from Arhodomonas sp. KWT2, assembly GCF_041949875.1. Taxonomy (NCBI): domain Bacteria; kingdom Pseudomonadati; phylum Pseudomonadota; class Gammaproteobacteria; order Chromatiales; family Ectothiorhodospiraceae; genus Arhodomonas; species Arhodomonas sp. KWT2. The sequence continues at coordinate 26,613 of NZ_JBHFPQ010000040.1, read as the reverse complement.
GTGAACCATGCACGGTAACGGGCGCCGCCGGTGCCGGACACGCCGGGTCGGCTCGCGGACGGTCCCGCCGGGGGACATCGGGTGGTCGTCAGGGATGGCGATGCGGTGGCGACCGCAAGCCGGGCACATTCCCGCATGGGCGACGGCGCCGCGGCGGCCGTTGCGGCCGTGCCTCCGGACCCGGTGGCCCGGCTGGTATCCGGCGCGGCGGGCGCCGCGCCGGAGGTCCCGGGCGTCAGCCCTTCTGGTAGCGGGAGACCGCGTCGTTGATCTCCGCATGCGCGGCGTCGACGCCCTTCCAGCCGTCGATGCGCACCCACTTGCCCTTCTCCAGGTCCTTGTAGTGCTCGAAGAAGTGGGCGATCTGGTCGAGGATCACGGGCGGCAGGTCCTCCGCGGCCTTGACGTTGTCATACATCGGCGTGAGCTTGGAGACCGGCACCGCGAGCAGCTTGGCATCCTCGCCGGACTCGTCGGTCATCTGCAGCACGCCGAGGGGACGGCAGCGCACCACCGAGCCGGTGATGAGCGGGAACGGGGTGACCACGAGCACGTCGGCGGGATCGCCGTCACCGCAGAGGGTCTGCGGGATATAGCCGTAGTTGCAGGGATAGTGCATTGCCGTCGCCATGAAGCGGTCGACGATCATGGCCCCGGAGTCCTTGTCCACCTCGTACTTCACCGGATCGGCGTGGGCCGGGATCTCGATGATGACGTTGATGTCCTCGGGGACGCTCTTGCCCGGGGCGACGTTCTCGTAGCTCATGCTTCCCTCCTGATCACTGGAATGGGGTCCGCACGGCGACCGTGGCCGCCGCGCGCCGGGCCGCGATTATAAAGCACTGAGCCGCCGAGGGCTTCCCCCGGCGGAATTCCCGCCGTCGTACCGCTCAGCCGCCGAAGGGGGCGAGCCGGCGCGGGGCGAGCACGCCGCGTACGCGGGCGTAATCCGGCAGGCCGTTGCGGTAGGGGGGATAGTCCTCGCCAGCGATCAGCGGGCGGAGGTAGCGGCGGCAGGCATCGGTGATATCGAAACCGTCCTCGCTGATGTAGGCCGCCGGCATGCTCGCCTCCCTGTTGGCGACATCCGCGAGCTGGGCCTCGCCGACCTCCCACTGGTAGGGCTCGTCGGAGAGACGGTGGATGGTCGGCATCACCCCGTTGCGGCCGGCGAGCGCCATCTCCACCGCCGCGCGACCGAGGGCGTACGCCTGTTCCACGTCCGTCGCGGAGGCAATGTGGCGCGCGGCACGCTGGAGGTAGTCCGCCACCGCGTAGTGGTACTTGTAGCCGAGTTCCGCCTTGATCAGCGACGCCACCACCGGCGCGACCCCGCCGAGCTGGGTGTGACCGAAGGCGTCGGTGCTGCCCTGGTCGGAGAGGAAGGTGCCGTCGGCATGGCGCACGCCCTCGGAGACCACCACCACACAGTAGCCGTGGCGCTCCACCGCGTCGTGTACCCGCGCCAGGAAGGCCTCGCGGTTGAAGGCCACTTCCGGCAGCAGGATGACGTGGGGCGGGTCGCCCTCTTCCTCGCGGGCCAGCCCCGCGGCCGCGGCGATCCAGCCCGCGTGCCGGCCCATGGTCTCGAGCACGAAGACCTTGGTGGAGGTCTCGGCCATGGAGCGCACGTCGAGCCCGGCCTCCCGGGTGGCCACGGCGATGTACTTGGCCACCGAGCCGAAGCCGGGGCAGGTGTCCGTGCCGGGGAGGTCGTTGTCCACCGTCTTGGGGATGCCGATACAGGTCACCGGGTGGCCCAGGCGCTCGCCGATCTGCGAGACCTTGTAGGCGGTGTCCTGGGAGTCGCCGCCGCCGTTGTAGAAGAAGTAGCCGATGTCGTGGGCCTCGAAGACCTCGATCAGGCGCTCGTACTCGGCGCGGTTCTCCTCCAGGCCCTTGAGCTTGTAGCGTGCCGAGCCGAACGCCCCCGCCGGGGTGTGGCGCAGCGCGGCGATGGTCTCGGCCGACTCCTCGCCGGTGTCGATGAGCTCCTCGTGGAGTGCCCCGAGGATGCCCGCCTTGCCGGCGTAGACGGTGCCGATGGCGTCCGGGTGGGCGCGCGCGGTCTCGATGACGCCACAGGCGGTAGCGTTGATGACGGCGGTCACACCGCCTGACTGGGCATAGAAGGCATTCCTGGCGCTCATGGGCGGGGTACTCCGGTTATCTCGACAGCCGCGTAAGCCGCGGGATTCTACTAAGAAACCGCTCGGCGAATCGATAGTGTCGCCGACCGGCCACCGGTTCCACCGGTCAGGCGGGCCATACGGCGGGCCAGACGAAGAGCAGCGCCAGACCGGCGGCCAGGAGGAGCCCCCGCAGTGGCAGCGGCCGCCGCGCGATGAGGCCGTAGCTCACCGCGGCGAGGGCGACGGCGATACGCAGGAACGCCGCCAGGGCGGCGAGCGGCGTGTCCACCAGCGCCAGAAGCGCCGGGCTCGCCACCATCGCCAGCGGGATGAGGTACAGCCCCACGCCCAGTGCCATGGCGCGCACGGCGACGCGGAGCCAGTTCTCGCCGGCCATCCCGGCGGCGATGAACACCCCGCCGCAGACCGGCGGGGTGATCGTCGAAAGCAGCGCATACCAGAACACGAACAGGTGCGCGAGCAGCGGCGCCACGCCCAGGTCGTGCAGCGCCGGCCCGGCCACCGACACGCAGATGACATAGGCCGCCGTCGTGGGCACCTCCATCCCCAGGGCCAGGCAGGCGAGCGCCGTGAGCACCAGCGCCGGCCAGAGGGTGTCGCCGGACAGCGCCAGTATCGCCGAGGTGATCTTCACGCCCAGCCCGGTCATCCCGAGCACACCGATCACCAGCGAGGCACAGAGAATGATCGAGCCGATCACGGCCACCTGCCGGCCGGCCAGGACCAGCGCCTCGCCGAGACGGCGGAGGAATGCGGTCACCGAGAAACGCAGCCGCGCGTCGAACAGCAGTAGCGCCGCGGCGGTGAAGATCGCGATGCTGGCCGCGTACTGCGGCGTGTTGCCGCCATGGAAGATCCGCTCCAGCAGCACCCCGAAGGGCACGACGAAGAACAGCGAGGTGATCAGCAGCGCCCGCCCGGTGGGGCGCTCGCTGGCGGCCAGGGGGCGCAGGTCGTAACGGCTGGCGAAGGCGTTGAGGCCGAACCAGACGGTCGCGAAGAACAGCAGTGCCGGCAGCACCGCTGCCCCCATGATGCGGGTGTAGGGGATGCCGGTGAGCTCCACCATCACGAACGCCCCCGCCCCCATCAGCGGCGGCATAATCTGGCCGCCCGAGGAGGCCACCGCCTCCACCGCGCCGGCCAGCGAGCGGGGATAGCCGAGGCGGATCATCGAGGGGATGGTCACCGACCCCGTCGACGCCACATTGGCCGAGGCGGAGCCGGATATCGAGCCGAGCAGCGCCGAGGAGACCACCGACACCTTCGCCGCGCCACCGCGCAGGCGCCCGGCCACCGCGCTCGCCAGGTTCATGAAGCCCTGGCCGGCCTCGCCGGCGTTGATCACCGCGCCGAAGATCACGAAGATCGCGACCACGCCCACGCTCACGCCGGTGAGCGAGCCCCAGAGCCCGCCCTCGGCGATCGTCAGCCCACCCACCACGCTGCCCAGGGGCAGGTCCGGATGCCCATACGCCCCGGGGATATAGTGCCCCAGCACCGCATAGAGCAGCGCCAGCGCCGCCACCGCGGGCAGCGGCCAGCCGATCGCGCGGCGGGCCGTCTCCAGCGCCAGCAGCAGCAGGAACACGCCCAGCGCCATCTGGAACGGCCCCTCGATGAAGCCGTACTGATCCAGCAACGCGGACTCGTTGAGCACGATATAACCGCAGGCCGCCACGCCGGCGACCGTGAGCACCCAACCGCTCCAGCGCTGGCGGCGGTTCGAGGCCGCATACACCAGGACCCACGGCAGCACCAGGGCCATGTGGATGGGCCGGGCGATGAGCGCGGGCGCGAGGCCGTAGAAGATCAGCCCCAGGTGGAAGGCCACCGAGACCGCCCCCAGGGCGATCCACCCGGCCCGCACCCCGCCGCCGGCGGCTTGCGTGTCGTTCTCCACTTCCGGCGGTCAGCCGATCAGCGCAGCCGCTCCGGCACCTCGATCCCGGCCTCGTCGTAGTAACGCAACGCCCCCGGATGGAGCTTGCCGGTCATATTGCCGATCATCTCCGGGGTGATGCCCGCCCACCAGCCGGACTCGTCGGCCATGGCCTCGCGGCGCTCCCAGAAGGTGCGGGTGAGGGTGTAGGCGGTCTCCTCGTCCATGCCCGTGGTGGTGTAGGCGATCACCGGCAGGGAGGTGGTCTCCACGTCCTCGTCGATGCCCGCGTAGGTGCCCGCCGGTATGGTCTGGTGGGCCGCACCGGTGCGCTCGATCTGCTCCGGGGTCAGCGAGACCAGGCTGATGTCCAGGCTCGCCGCGGTCTCGATCACGTTGGGCGTGGGGAAGGAGCTGGCGGTGACGAAGCCGTCGATCTGGCCGTTCTTGAGCGCGTCCGGCCCACTGCCGATATCCGCGTCGGCAATGCGGACGTCGTCGGTGAGCTCGAACAGCTCGAGGTAGCGCTGCGCCTCCCGGGCCCCGAAGCTGCCGCGGCCGATGAGGATGTGCTTACCGGCGAGGTCCTTCAGGCCGATGACGCCATCGCCCCCCTTCACCACCCAGTGCATGGTGATCGCCGGAATCGGGAACAGCCCGCGGATCTTGCCGAACGCCGAGGCCGGCCGGCCCTCGAACGGCCCCTTGCCCGCCATCGCCTTGGTCACCAGCGACGGCGGCGTGGTGAACACGTAATTGCCACCGCGGCGCATCACCGCCATGACGTTCTGCACCGAGCCCTGGCTCTCCTCCAGCGTCACGGTAACCGCGCCGTCGGTACCGGCCTTGATGGCCTCGGAGAGCTCCACGCCCATCTGGTAGTAGGCCGTACCGGCGGCGGCGGACTTGTAGGTCACCCGGGTCTGCTGGGCCAGGGCCGGCAGGGCGGCCACGCCGGCGACGAACACCGTGATCGCCGCGAGGGTAAGGCGCCTGAACTTACGCATCGATCTCTCCCGTTAGCATTATCGTTCGGAGTGGGTCGGCCGCTGATTCTGCCGCCGCCCCGCGCAGCGCTCAACCGCCGCGGCAGACATGAAGGCGCGCCGGGAAGCGGTTACCATGCCGGAATCATCGAGTCACCCCGGCGGATCAGGGAGAACGAATGCCGTCGCTGCAACACATCGTCCGCCTGGTCCTGGACATCTGCCTGCTGCGGCGCGGCCCCCAGGACCTGCCGGCGTCCCCGACGCTGCTGGCCGCGACCATGCTGGCCAGCGCGGTCGTGGGCTACCCGACCATGCGCGCCCTGCCGGCGGCGACCGCCACCCCCGGACTGGATGCCGCCTACGGCGTGATCGTGACCTTCGCGTTCACCTACGCTCTGCTGCACGCCTACGGCCTCGGCAACCGCTTCCTGCAAACGGCGACAGCACTCTACGCCACGGACGTGGTGGTCACCGGCCTTGCCCTCATCCTGCTCACCCTGGGCTCGGCGGGCACACCGGTCACCGCGCTGGGCCTGATCGGCCTGATCCTCTGGAACATCGCGATCATCGCGCACATCTTCCGCCACGCCCTGGATACCGTCATCGCGCTCGCCACAGTGTGGGCGCTGGCGCTGGTGATCGGCTCCGGGCTGCTGCTGGAGTGGCTCCATGCCTGACGCACACCTCGACATCCTCGGCATCTGCGGCACGTTCATGGGCGGCATCGCCCTGCTCGCCCGCGAGCGCGGCTACGACGTCACCGGCGCCGACGCCGGCGTCTACCCACCCATGAGCACCATGCTCGAGGACGCGGGCATCGCCCTGCGCGAGGGCTGGGACCCGGCCGCGATGCCCGCGACGGAGGAGGTGGTCATCGGCAACGCCCTCCCCCGGGGCAATCCCAGCGTCGAGGCGGTGCTGGACGACGGCCGGGCCTACACCTCGGGGCCGGAATGGCTCGCCCGCCACATCCTCCACGACCGCTGGGTGCTGGCGGTCGCCGGCACCCACGGCAAGACCACCACCGCGAGCCTGCTCGCCTGGATCCTGGAGTACGCCGGCTACGACCCCGGCTTCCTCATCGGCGGCGTGCCCGGCAACTTCGGGCGCTCGGCACGCCTGGGCAGCGGGCCGTTCTTCGTGATCGAGGCGGACGAGTACGACACCGCGTTCTTCGACAAGCGCAGCAAGTTCGTGCACTTCCGCCCGCGCACCCTGGTGCTCAACAACCTCGAGTACGACCACGCGGACATCTTCCCGGACCTGGCCGCCATCCAGCGCCAGTTCCACCATCTGGTCCGCACCGTGCCCGGCTCCGGGCTGATCCTCGCCAACGGCGACGACGCCGCCCTCGCCGCAACCCTCGCCATGGGCTGCTGGAGCACTCAGGCCCGGTTCGGCACCGGCGCCGCCAACGACTGGCAGCTCCTCGCCGACGGCGACGGCTGGCGGCTGAACGGGGCGGACACCACCGCCTTCACGCCGCCCCTCGCCGGGACCCACAATGCCCGCAACGCCGCGGCGGCGCTGCTCGCCGCCCGCCACGTCGGCGTCCCCCTCGCCGTGGGCGCCGACGCCCTCGCCGACTTCCAGGGCGTGCGCCGCCGCCTGGAGGTCCGCGGCGAGGCCGGCGGCGTACGCGTGATCGACGACTTCGCCCACCACCCCACCGCTATCGAGGCCACCATCGCCGCGCTGCGCACACAGCACGCCGGGCGCATCCTCGCGGTAGCCGAGCCCCGCTCCAATACCATGCGGCTCGGCGTCCACCGGGAACGCCTCAGCGCCAGCCTGAACGGGGCGGACGCCGCCTTCGTACTCCGCCCGGAGGGACTGGAGTGGGATCTCGACGCCGCGCTCGCGCCCCTGGGGGAACGGGCGCACGCCGGTGACGACGTCGACGCCCTGGTCGCCGCCGTCACCGCCGAGGCACGCCCCGGCGACGCCGTGCTGGTGATGAGCAACGGCGGATTTGGGGGCATCCACGAGCGGCTGCTGGCCGCCCTCGCCGACCGAGCGGAGCACCGCGCATGATCGACGACGCCGTCACCGTCGCCATCACCGGGGCCTCCGGGGGGATCTACGGCCTGCGACTGGTCCAGGCCCTGCGCCAGGCGGGCGAGCGGGTCTATCTGCTCATCTCCGAGGCCGGGCGGCTGGTGCTCAAGATGGAGGAGGACCTGGCCCTGCCCGGGCGCAGCAGCGACGTCGGCGCGGTGCTCAGTGAGCACCTCGGCGTCGACGCGGACGGCCTGACCGTCTTCAGCGCCCGGCAGTGGACCGCCCCGGTCGCCTCCGGCTCCGGCGCGCCGCGGCGCATGGTGGTCTGCCCGTGCACCACCGGCAGCCTCGCCCGCATCGCCGCCGGCACCAGCGACGGGCTCATCGAGCGTGCCGCGGACGTCGTGCTCAAGGAGCGCGGCCGACTCGTGCTCGTGCCCCGGGAGACCCCGTTTTCCGAGATCCACCTGGAGAACATGCTCCGGCTGACCCGCATGGGCGCCGTCATGCTCCCGGCAAACCCGGCCTTCTACCATCGCCCCCAGGACGTCGACGCCCTCGTCGACTTCGTCGTCGCCCGCGTCCTCGACCAGCTCGGGGTCGACAATGCCCTCGGCCCGCGCTGGGGACAGGACGGCACGTAGCGGGGATGTCGCACACGGCCCGGGGCCGTGCACGACCTACACGGGTCCGGCCGTAAGCAGGTTGCTCGAAGGCGACCGGGGTTCCTCGGGGAGCGGGCGCGGTTGCCGGTGGACGGAGACCGGAATCGGCCATTCGCGTGGATCGGGCACCGCACACGTGTGCCCCCGCCCTGCCGACAGGCACCCGGCACACGAACGCTGCCCGGGCATGCCGGAGGACACCACCGCCGCTGTCGGTTACCGGGAGCGACAGAGCCGCCGGGCTCACGGCTGCTCAGCGACACGTACGTCTCCGGGGCGCACCCCACAAGGCAACACCGACCCTGATACCGGCGGGACCCTTTTTCCGGGCGCACCATCAAGAGCGCTCAAAATCAACCAGTTAACGCCCCACCAGAAAAAAGGGTCCATCCGGTCTCCGGCGCACTTGTCCGTTGACAATCAACCCGTTACCGCCGGATAGTCCTAGTTCGCTGCCGCGTAGGCAGCTCAGAAAGACACCGCGAGCGAGTGGCTGTCGGACGTCTACGTTCGCTGCCGCGTCGGCAGCGCAGAAAAGGTGGAGGGGCGCCACGGGAAGCTTCGCGCCGTTCGCTGCCGCGTAGGCAGCTCAGAAATATGCCTGCGCGACGACGAGATCCATGAGCTCGTTCGCTGCCGCGTAGGCAGCTCAGAAACCATCTGTCCAGTCCGGATCGCCCAACGGGTCGTTCGCTGCCGCGTAGGCAGCTCAGAAAGCGGCGAGTGAGGCCGCGAGGCGGCTGCCGGAGTTCGCTGCCGCGTAGGCAGCTCAGAAAACGGTGGCGATGAAGCCTCTTTCCAGCGTGTGGTTCGCTGCCGCGTAGGCAGCTCAGAAATCACACGTCTGCGTGTTCGGATCGCACTGCCCGTTCGCTGCCGCGTAGGCAGCTCAGAAAGCGCTGTAGACGTACTCCTCCTCGCCGTAGAGGTTCGCTGCCGCGTAGGCAGCTCAGAAAAGGGTCTCGGTCGGCATCCGCAGGGCCTGGGCGTTCGCTGCCGCGTAGGCAGCTCAGAAATAGGCCTCGACGCGGCCGACGATGCGGTTCACGTTCGCTGCCGCGTAGGCAGCTCAGAAAACCTTCCAGCGGGCGGATACCGGTGGGGGTGGGTTCGCTGCCGCGTAGGCAGCTCAGAAATATAACCGCGGCCGCTGGGAGCGCTTCTCGCGGTTCGCTGCCGCGTAGGCAGCTCAGAAAATCTTGAGTGCGACGCCGAATTTGGCCCCGACGTTCGCTGCCGCGTAGGCAGCTCAGAAAATAGTCGCGGAAATAAGGAAGCCACCATCGCTGTTCGCTGCCGCGTAGGCAGCTCAGAAAAATTGAGTTCCTGGGACACGAGTTCGATGGCTGTTCGCTGCCGCGTAGGCAGCTCAGAAAAACATCGCCTGGAGCTCCTCGGCCGTGAGCTCGTTCGCTGCCGCGTAGGCAGCTCAGAAAGTTGCGATAGAGCACGTCGCGCCCTGCTCGGCGTTCGCTGCCGCGTAGGCAGCTCAGAAACGCAGCCCGATGGCGGGGACACGCAGTCCCGTAGGTCGTGCGCCGAAGGCGTGCGACATCTCAAGCCGAGCCATGCCGGAACGTCGCACACGGCCACAGGCCGTGCACGACCTACCTCCCTGGGGCAGCCGGGCAGAGACGCCCAGCCGTGCGTAGCTCGGCCACCGGCACGGCAGCCGGGGTGAGCGTGCGCAGCACGAAGGGCCAGCCTGGCCGCAGACGCTCATCCGCCGCCGCGACGAGCCACACCGGCGCGTCCACGCCGGCGGCACGCCACCACAGCCACAGCACGCGGCGGTCCGGCCCGTCCACGTCTATCCACACGGCCGCGGGCCATCGCCCCGCCTCCACCCGGGGCAGCACCGGCAGCAGCGCCGGCGAGGGATCGGGACTCAGCCAGCGCAGCGTCGCCTGCAGGGTCCACGCCGGCATCGCCCGCCATCCGGCGGCCTTCAACGCCTCGTCCAGCGCGGCTACCCGCCCCTGCCATATCCGGGTGCCCGGGGATTCCAGCCCGGGCGTCGAGCACAGCGCAGAGGCGGTCACCGGCGTCCGGTCCTGCACGGCGGGATATCGCGCCAGCCCGTCGGGGTAGCTCAGCAGGCCGTTGACCAATGCCCCCACAGTGAGCGCTGGCACGGCGACGGTCAGCACGCGGCGGCGCAGCCCGGGCGGGCAGCGCCCGGGGCCGAGCAGTGCCGGCAGGCCGCCGCCCACCACGCCCAGGGCCAGGCCGGCCACCAGGTCCCGGGGCCAGTGCACGCCGAGACCCAGGCGGGTCAACGACACGGTCACCGCGAAAATGCCGGCGGCGGCGAACAGCCAGCGCCGCCCCCGCCAGGCCGGCGGTGCCACCAGGACCGCCGTGGCGACGACGAACACCGCGATCCCGTAGCTGTGACCGCTGGGAAAGGCAAAGCCGAACGCCTCGCCGGTGAGCGCGCCGGGCCTCGGCGCTGCATAGAGCGCTTTAAGGACGTAGCCGAGCGCGACCGTGCCGGCGACCGACCCTGCGTACACCGCCGCCGCCCGTCCCCGGCGGGCGATGGCCAGTGTCGCCGTCACCGCAGCCGCGGCGATGGCAACGGCGAGCGTGCTGCCGAGCTGTGTCACCAGCCACAGGAGTATCCGCAGGAGGGCACTGCGATGGGCATCGAGGACGTCGAGGACGTCCTGTTCCCACCCGGCCGGCAGCGGATACCGGAGCGCGACGCCCTGGGTCACCAACAGCGTCACCAGCGCCACCAGCCAGAGCATGCCGGCTGGGTGACGCAGGCCGCGCAGCGGCCGGGCCCCGGGCCGGCGATGGAGCAGGCGCACGGCGGTGCGACGGAACACCGGCCGTAGCCAACCCGGCAGCCGCCATGCCAGCCACGCGAGGATCAGCGCTGCCACTACCAGGGTCACCAGCCGGGTGGCCACGCTCGCGGCCACCGCGAGGGAGGCCCCGAAGACCATGCCCGGGAGGAGATAGGCGGGCGCCCAGGCCAGCGCCGACGCCACGTTGACCAGCAGGAACCGGCCCCCGGGCATGTCCAGCATGCCCGCGACCGCGGGGATGATGGGGCGCACGGGTCCCACGAAGCGCCCGAGCAGCACGCCCTTGCCGCCGTGGGCGGCGAAGAAGCGCACCCCGCGTTCGAGCAGATCGGGATGGCGGGAGAAGGGCCAGCGCCGGCGCAGCGCGCCGCCGTAGTAGCGCCCGATCCAGAAGCTCAGGCCATCGCCGGCGATCGCGCCGACCACGGACCACGCATACAGCGGCCAGAACGGCAGATGGCCGGTCCCCACCAGGGCACCGGCGGCGAACATCGCCAGCGCCCCGGGGACGAACAGCCCCACGAGCGCCAGCGACTCCGCGAACGCCACCAGCCCGATGAGCGGACCGGCCCAGTGGGCATGGGCCGCGACCCATGCCAGGACCGGCGTCAGCCACTCCACCGCGCCGCAGCCCCAGGCCGGTCAGAGCCCGGCGAAGACGCGTTCCGCCGCCTTGAGCGTGTGCCCGATCGCCGCCTCGTCGTGGGCGGTGGAGACGAACGCGGCCTCGAACGCCGACGGCGCCAGGTACACGCCCGCGTCGAGCATGCCGTGGAAGAAGCGCTTGAACCGCTCAGCGTCGCACGCGGCGACGTCGTCGAAGCCGGTCACCGACTCGGCGTCGGTGAAAAACAGGCCCATCATCGTCCCCACCTGGTTGGTGGTGAACGGCACGCCCGCTGCCCGGGCGCGCTCACGCAGGCCCTGGGTGAGCTGCCGGGCGGTCTCCTCTGCCCCCGCCCAGGCACCCTCGCGGGCGAGCACGTCCAGCGTCGCGATACCGGCGGCCATGGCCACCGGATTACCGGAAAGCGTACCGGCCTGGTAGACCGGGCCCTCCGGGGCAAGGTGGGACATCACCTCGCCGCGGCCGCCCACGGCGCCCACCGGCATGCCGCCGCCGATGACCTTGCCCAGACAGGTGAGATCCGGGGTCACGCCGTAGTGGGCCTGGGCCCCGCCCGGGGCGACCCGGAAACCGGTCATGACCTCGTCGAAGACCAGCAGCGCGCCACTGTCATCGCACAGCCCGCGCAGCCCCTCGAGGAAGCCGGGGACCGGGGGCACGCAGTTCATGTTGCCCGCCACCGGCTCGACCATCACCGCGGCGATCTCGTCACCGTAGCGGCTGAAGACCTCGCGGGCGGCCTCGATGTCGTTGTAGGGCACGGTCAGCGTGCCCGCCACCACGTCCGCCGGGACGCCCGGCGAGCCCGGGATCCCCAGGGTCAGCACCCCGGAACCGGCCTCGACCAGCAACGGGTCGACGTGGCCGTGGTAATTGCCCTGGAACTTCACGATACGATCCCGCCCGGTATAGCCGCGGGCAAGGCGCAGGGCGCTCATGGTCGCCTCGGTGCCGGAGTTGACCATGCGGATGCGCTCGATGGAGGGCACCAGCGACTTCACCCGGCGGGCGAGCTCGGTCTCGGCCACGGTGGGCGCACCGAAGCTCAGGCCACGGGCCGCCGCCTGCTGCACCGCGTCCACCACCTCGGGATGGGCGTGCCCCACCGCCAGCGGGCCATAGGAAAGGACGTAGTCCACGTAGCGGCGGCCGTCCTCGTCCTCGATCCACGCGCCCTCGCCCCGGCGCATGAACGGCGGATCGCCGCCGACGGAACGGAACGCCCGCACCGCGGAATTGACCCCGCCCACGAGGTGCTCGCGGGCCTCGGCGAAAAGCTCGGAGGAACGGCTCATAGTCTCGGTTTCCCAAACGCTGGATCCATGTGTCACCGACCACCGCCCGGTGGCGGCCCGTCCGGTCCGGCGGGCCCCCACGGGGCGGCGATCGCGCTGGCCGCCAGCCGCCTGGCGGCGGCGGCGACATCCGGTGCGGCAAACACCGCGCTGATCACCGCCACGGCATCGGCACCCGCCGCGATGACCTCACCGGCATTGTCCGCATCGATACCGCCGATGCCCACCACCGGCACCGAAAGCCGGCGGCGGGCCTGGGCGAACAGCGACAGCGGGGCGCGCACGGCATCCGGCTTTACCTGCGAGGGGTAGACACTGCCGAAGGCGACGTAGTCCGCCCCGGCGGCCTCCGCCTCCACGGCCATGCCGAACTCGTTGTAGCACGACACCCCGATAACCGCGTCCGGCCCCAGCCGGCTGCGCGCCTCGGCGATCCCGCCGTCCTCCCGGCCGATGTGCACGCCGTCGGCGCCGCTATCCGCGGCAAGCGCCACGTCGTCGTTGATCAGGCACAACGCGCCCGCCGCGCGGCAGACATCGACGACCGCGGTGGCCTCGGCCTGACGCCGCGCCCGGTCATCGCCCTTGTCGCGATACTGCACCACCCGCGCGCCGCCGCGCAGGGCAGCGGATACGGACTCGATCAGGCGCTCCGGGGGCTGCATCCCCGCATCGGTGATGACATAAAGTCCACGGATCAGGGGAGCTGGGCTCATGCGATGCACCACGCTGTCGTCAGGCCGTCGTGGGCCCGAGTGTACTGCCCTGCGCGCGCGACGGCGAGCGCTCCACCCGCGTCGGACGGGCACAGCTGTGGCATTACCCGTGACCGGGTTAGTAAGCTGCCCGGCTGTCAGTTCCACCCAGGATACCCCTCAATGGAATACCGAGCGTTCATGTGCGTCGTCTGCGGCTGGATCTACGAGGAGGAGCAGGGCCTGCCCGAGGCGGGTATCGAACCCGGCACCCGCTGGGAGGACATACCCGAGGATTTCACCTGTCCGGAGTGCGGTGCGGGCAAGCAGGATTTCGAGATGATCGAGATCTAGATCGCGCCGGGCCTCGGGGACCTTCGCGCACGCCACAAGTCCCGGCGCCGGTATCGACGCACGGACACGCGGGCATGTCAGCGAATCGCTTCAGGATGAGCGGGACGGTGGTACATGGCCGGCGCCCGTGACCTCCGCAGACCGTTGCCGGACCGGGGTCCGGCAACACGCGTGAGCACGGGCCAGCGCCGCCCGGGACGGCTGGTCCGCGACGGCACTCACTGACCGGCCAGCCACGGCATGACCGCGCTGACCAGGGGGCTGCCGCTCACGGCCACCGCGGCCAGCACCAGCACAACCGCCAGACCGACCACAAACCGCCGCCGGGGCGGCTTGGGACGCACCCGCGGCCCATTGCTCACCGGCGGGGCCGGCGCCCGCGCCTCAAACCGCGGTGCGGGTCTGGCCGCCTCCGAATCGCCGGCGGGGGCGGTGGAAACACCGGCGCCACCGGATGCCTTCACCGCGGCACCGTTATCAGCGGACCCGCCGTCCGCCGCGGGGGCCCCCGTGATAGTGGCGCCATCCGGGCGCTGGGCCACGCGGCGATCGACGTTGAGGCCGGCAAGCAGGTGCTCCGCCTCACCGGGACTCACGGATTCCGGCGGCGAACCGGCGGCCTCCTGCGCCTGCTCGGCCTTCTCGTGGGCACCAAGCGAGCGATCACCCTCGATCAGGGTGAACTCATCGGCAAGGTCGTCGCCGAAGGTCACCTCCTGCTGGCCCCAGCCCATCTTCAGCTCGGCCTGGTGCCGGCGCCGGCTCTCCGCGCGCTGGGGCTCCGGGGCGGCGACCCGCTCCTCGGCCTGGCGCTCGCGCAGCCGCGCCTCCAGGGTCTTGCGCCGCTGCTCCGAGGCCTTGAAGCCACGGCGCAGCCGCGACATCTGCTCGTGCCATCGGGCCTCGGTGCGGCGGTGTTGCGCCTTGAGATCATCGTAGACGCGCTCGAGCTCCCGCCGCTCGGCACGCTCCGTGTCCAGCCGGGTCTGCAGCGCGCGGACCTCACGGTCGAGACGGACCAGCTCGGAGGCGGGCGCCTGCCCGGCCGCCTCGGCCTCCTCCTGATCGCGCACCAGGGTGGCATAGCGGCGCTGTGCCTGCTCCGCCTCGCGACGGACCGCGGCCAGCTCGTCGGCCAGCCTTGCCGCCTCCTCCTCGGCGCGTTTGCGCCGCCCGGCCGCATCGGCCTGGCTGCGCACCATCTCCGCCTCGGAACGCTGCCGCAGCGCCTCGAGCTCGCCCCGGTAATAGGCCGCCATCTCGTCGACGCGCGCCCGCGCCTCGGCCAGCTCCGCACGCAGCCGGGCGATCACCGTCGGCGAGGATTCGGCCGTGGCCGTTTGGCTCATCCCTGTTCTCCCCCACCAGACCAACGTCAGCCAGGGGCGGTCAGTAGCCCTCGCAGTCCGTTACCGGCCTAAAGGCCCCGTCGGACAGCCGCCCCACACACGTTTCGTTACCCCCGCCGGGGTGGAGTGTCAACTCTCGCCAGCCGGGAGGCCTGATATCCAGCGCGAATTCCCCGCTGAGCGGTGCAAACTGAATGCACGTAGATGGCGCCCCTAGCAGCCTCACGCCCCCGTACCACCCTTCAAAGGCCTGATGAATGTGTCCCCAAATGACGACAGCCGGCCGTCCGCAGGCGCCCAGCCGGGCGAGCAGGGCCTCGCCGTCGGCAAGGGCGATCCCGTCCAGCCAGCGCGCACCGACGGCAACCGGCGGATGATGGACCGCGACGAGCACCGGCGTGGCCGCGGCGGCGAGATGGCCGTCCAGCCGCTCCAGCTGGGCTGCTCCCAGCCTTCCCCAGGGCTCGCCGGGGACGTGGGAATCGAGGGCGATCACCTGCCAGCCCCCGATGGAGACACTCTCGCGCCAGGTCACCGGCGCCTCGGCAAAGCAACGGGCCATCGCCACCGGGTCGTCGTGGTTGCCGGGGATGACCAGTGCGGGGACACCGGAGTCCGCGAGCCAGCCGCGAAGCCGCTCATAGCCGGCGGCACTGCCGTCGTGGACGAGGTCGCCGGTCGCGACGATGAGGTCCGGCGCCTCCCCGGCCAGGGCGGCATCAAGCACCGCCCGTGCACTCCCGGAGGTAGGCACGCCCGCGAGATCCGCGGCCGGATCCGCGTAGAGGTGGGTGTCGCTGACCTGGAGGACCCGGAGCGGCTTGACGCCCCCCGGGGGCTCTGATGTGTTGTCGCTCATCGAGGTAACCCGGACACGGCAGTCATGAGTAATCGTACCATCGGGATCGACGACACCCTCCTCGACTACCTCCTGCGCGAGGGCGTACGCGAGCTGCCGGTGCAGCGCGAGCTCCGCGAGGCCACCGCCCGCCTGCCCCAGGCCGGCATGCAGGTGGCCCCGGAGGAAGCGGCACTACTGGCGATGCTCGTGCGTCTGACCGGCGCCCGGCGTGTCATCGAGGTGGGGACCTTCACCGGCTACAGCGCCCTGGCGATGGCGCTCGCCATGCCCGAGGACGGCCGGCTGGTGGCCTGCGACCGCAGCCGCGAATGGACCGACATGGCGCAACGCTACTGGGAAAGCGCCGGGGTCGACGGGCGCATCGAGCTGCGCCTGGGGGCCGCCGCCACCACCCTTGACGAGCTCCTCGCCGAGGGTGGCGCCCGGCGGCACGACCTGGTGTTCATCGACGCCGACAAGTCCGGCTATTCGGGCTATTATGAACAGGCATTGAGGCTGCTCCGTCCGGGCGGTCTGGTGGTGGTGGACAATACGCTCTGGCACGGCCGCGTGGTCGATCCCGCCCGCCGCGACGAGGACACCCGGGCGATACGCGCCTTCAACCGCCGGCTGCACGAGGACGAGCGCATCGACCTGTGCCTGGTGCCGGTGGCGGACGGCGTCACTCTGGCCAGAAAGCGCTGACCGGGCGCATTACCCGCGAGGTCTGCCCGCCCATGCCAAGAGCCCCGTTACTGCCCCTGCTGCTGCTTACACTGACGACCCTCGCGGGCTGCGCCACGACTCCGGCCGGCGGTTCGAGCATGGCCGAGGGACGGGAGGCCTGGCTCGCCGGGGATTACCGGCGAGCGCTGCCGCCGCTCTACCAGGCGGCGCGGGCGGGCAATCCGCGGGCGCAGTACGCGCTGGGCTACATGTACTACTACGGCCAGGGGGTGGTGGCGGACTCCGGGCAGGCGGTGCAGTGGATCCGGCGCGCGGCACGGGCCGGCGACCCCCTCGCCGTGGAGGCGCTGGGACGGCTCGCCGGGAGCGTGACCCTCGATGAACGCACCCGCAGCAGCCCGGCCACGGACGACACCGCGGAGCCGGACAGGCCGGCCCCCGGCGAACCGGATGCCCCCCCGCCGCCCGCGACGACGGAATAGAGACGCGGGGCGGGCACCGTCGCCCAGGGGCGCGGCGGCGCCGTTCGATAGACCGCGGGAGACAGGAGCCGTCCACGCCTGCGGCATAAAGCGTCTCTGAGCGCGCCTCCGGCGGGATGCCGGCTGCCAGGAGCAGCCGACCTACTGGTCCCGGCCCACGGCGTGGCATTGCCGTTAACGGGGATGACGACAGACCGCCGGCAACCGCACGGGACGTCGCACACCTGCGGTGCGCGACCTACAGCCCTGCTAGGCATAGCCAACACCCGTCCGGCCGCGCCCCCGGGTAGGTCGGGCACGGCCGCAGGCCGTGTGCGACTTCGCCCCGACGCTCCGGCCCCGCTCGTCACGTGCCCGACCACGCCCGGGGCGCCGGGCGAAGGGCCACGCGGGACGGGAGACGTCGCACGCCTGTGGCGCGCGACCTACGCGTAGCGAAGACTCCCGGGCCCCGCCGAGACCGGACTAGAAGTCCAGGCGCAGGCCGACGTGGACGGAGGAGTCCAGCGTCTCGGTGTCATCGGTCTTGCCGTTGCCGACGCGGACATTGCGGTAACCGAGATACGCGTGGGCGTTCTTCAGTACCAGGTACTCCGCACGCACACCGACCTCGGTGTAATGATCGACATCGCCCCCGGAGGTCACGTCCGGCGCGAAGTAGCCGTGGCCGGCGAAGGCGAGGCGGTTCCACTGCGGCGCGGTCCACTCAAAGCGCCCGCCGAGCCCCACCGCTGCGCCGTCGGCGTCACGGCGGTCGAGGTCCGCGTAGAACAGCTTCCCGCCGATGCCCACGTTCAGGGCACCACGGCCCGCCGCGGCGTCGTTCACCATGAGCAGCCCGGCACCGAGGACGTCGCCGTTGTCCTGGTGGTGGAGCCAGTCGGCGTTCACCTCCAGGCCGTCCCCGGACTGGAGCTGGTGGCGGCCGCCAAAGCGGAGGGCGTCGTCGCTGAGATTGAGGTCCAGCGAGGACGCCGTCGCCGCCGCGCTGGCGAGCAGCGTCGAGGTCAGTGCGACCGCGCGAACTGCATTCTTCATCGATTCACTCCTGGGATACGTAATTTTGGGTGTTCCCCTCCCCCTCCTGTCCGCTGACACAGCGTATGACGGAAAGGTTTCGGAACACAGGGGGACAATCCCGCCCGGGGGCCGGCGGCGCGGGACTGTCATGCATCCGGCGACAGTGCCTCTCCCGCTGCGCCCGACCGGCGACGCATACGGAAGACGAGCTCGTCGAGGGCGGTGAGACCGCGCTCGCGGAAACGCTCGTTGGCCGCCAGCGCCGGCTCGCAGGCGAGCCGCTCGATCTCGAACGCCCCGCCCAGGAGGCCCTCGACCTCATCGGCGGGCACGGAGAACGGCGGGCCCTTCATCTCGGACTGATCGTAGTCGAGGGTTATCAGCAGGCCCCGCGTGCCGTCCGGAAGGATGCGGGCGAGATGCTCCGCGTAGCCCGGGCGCATGTGCGGCGGCAGGGCGATGAGCGCGGCACGGTCGTAGACGGCGGCAACGTCCGCGAGATCACTCGCGCGCAGATCGAAGAAATCGCCCTCGTAGAGGGTGACGCCACCGGCGCGCCAGCTCGGGATACGCCCCTCGTGACGCTCCGGCTGCCAGCCCTGCTCGGCGAAAAAGCGCTCAATGGCGGTCGCCGAGAGCTCGATGCCCACGACCTCGTGGCCGAGCCCGGCGAGCCAGGCCATGTCCAGGCTGGCACCGCACAACGGCACAAACACCCGCGCCGGCGGCGCGACACCGAGCTCCGGCCAGTAACGCCGCAGCCAGGGGTTGATATCCGACTGGTGGAAACCGATCTGCCCGCGCTCCCAGCGCTCGTGCCAGAATGCCGTATCCATAGGGGCCTTCCTCTGTTACCCAACCGTTCAGGCGCTGTAGCCCGTTCTCACTCGCTGCGTGTCGGGACACGATCCCGGCGATCCAGCCGGGACACCGCTCGGTGACGCGGACGTGGGGGCCCGACCTTCCCCCGGTGGCAGTGGCTGCCGCCCCCGCAGGCGCGGGGTACAATGGCCTTAGTTTACTAACCCGGCCGCCGGGATTGTCACGCGTCAGCGCGCCCGCGGATCCGGTCGCGGCTGTCGGGACACCCGCCGGGCAGCGACGGGACAGACAGACGACCGCGCCGGCCGGCCGGTGGTTCCGGCAATGCTCCGCCGGGGTGCGTCCGCACGGTTTCCGCCCATGGGCCCGGGATAGAGCCCGCGCACCTGGGACGATCCGCGCACGGCCCCTCATGCGTGCGGCAAAGCCCGCACCCGGCCCGATGGGAGGTGGCCGTACGGATGACCGGCCCGGCAATACCCCACACGCTTTCCCCGGCCCGGCTGACCACACGGCTCGCCGGGATACTGCTGGCACCGCTGCTGCTCGTCGCCTGCGCCGGGGCGGCATGGCAGGTACTGTCAACGGCGGACTTCGGCTATCCGGTGCTCTACCGCTGGCTCGACATCCAGGCGCACATCGCCGAGTACGGGCCACAGAACCGCTACCGCAATGGCTTCGAAACGCTCACCCCGGAGACACACCAGGCCCTGTTCGGTGCGATACTGGACGCGGTGAACCACGGCGGCAAAGGGCTCGGGCGCATCCGCTACCGCCCGGCGGGCAGCGCCCGTAGCATACCGATGCTGCGCGCCCCGGAGATCGCGCACCTGCGGCTGGTCGCCGCCGGCGTACAGCGGTTTCTACAGGTGGCGGTCGCCGCAGCGATCCTCGCCGCGGCGGCAACGCTCTGGCTCGCCGCGGCAGGCCACGTACCACCGGCACGGACACTGCTGCTCTCCCTGGCGGTCGGGCTGGCCCTGGTCGCCGCGGCGACAGCGGCGATGTTCGATGCCGGCGGGGGCGGCTGGTTCTCGAGACTGCACGAATGGGTGTTTCCCGCCGGGCATCAGTGGTTCTTCTACTACCAGGAGTCGCTGATGACCACGCTGATGAAGGCGCCGGCCATCTTCGGACCGATGGCCGCGGCACTGGCCGCTGTCACCACCGTCCTGACCGGGCTGGTGCTGGCAGCCGTGGTGGCGACGCTCTCACTGGTGCAGGCCATTCACAGGCGTTGACGGGACAGGATTCATGAGCGAAGGGATGAACGCGGCCGCCGACGGACAGACCCTGCTCCAGCGGCTTCGAGACACGCTCGGCAAGACGGCCGTGGTCACGCAGCCCGAGGCGCTGGCGCCCTACCTCCACGAGCGCCGGGGACTGTTCCAGGGCCGGTGCCTCGCGGTGCTGCGGCCGGGCGACACCGACGGGGTCGCCGAGGCCGTGCGCCAGTGTGCTGACGCCGGCGTGAGCGTCGTCCCCCAGGGCGGCAATACCGGGCTCTGCGGGGGCGCCGCGCCGGATACGTCCGGCCACCAGGTGATCCTCTCGCTGGAGCGCCTCGACCGGGTGCGCGCCGTCGACCCGGTGGGCCATACCATCACCGTGGAGGCCGGCTGCACCCTGGCGGAGGTGCAGCGCGCCGCCGTCGGGGCGGACCGCCTCTTCCCCCTGAGCTACGCCGCCGAGGCGGAATGCCGCATCGGCGGCAACCTCTCGACGAACGCCGGCGGCATGAACGTCCTGCGCTACGGCAACGCGCGGGACCTCACCCTCGGTCTGGAGGTGGTGCTGGCCGACGGCCGCGTATGGAACGGCCTGCACGCCCTGCGCAAGGACAACAGCGGCTACGATCTCAAGGACCTGTTCATCGGCGCCGAGGGGACGCTGGGCATCATCACCGCCGCGGTGCTCCGTCTCTATCCCCGCCCACGCCACCACGCCACCGCCCTGGTGGCGGTGGACGGCCCGGCCGACGCGCTGGCGCTGCTCGCCCTACTGCGTGGCGAGACCGGCGACGCGCTCACCGCGTTCGAGCTCATGGCGGAGCGGCCGGTGGCCTTCGCCCTGCGCCACGGCGAGGGCTGCCACGACCCGTTCCCGGCACGCTGGCCCTGGTACGTCCTCCTCGACGTCACCAGCTCGCGCCGCCGCGACGACCTGCCCGGGCTGCTCGAGGCCGCCCTGGACGGCGCCCCACACCTCGCGCGGGACTACCGCATCGCCGCCGAGGCGGACGGCCGTGCCGCCCTCTGGGCCCTGCGCAACAGCATCCCCGGGGCACAACGCCGCGAAGGGGCCAGCATCAAGCACGACGTCTCCGTCCCCCTGCCGGCGATCCCGGCGTTCCTGGAACGGGCCACGGCAACGGTAACCGAGCGGCTGCCGGGCATCCGCCCCTGCCCCTTCGGCCACGTCGGCGACGGCAACATCCACTTCAACCTGAGCCAGCCGACGGACATGGACCCGACGGCCTTCCTGGCACGCTGGGACGAATTCAACCGCCTGGTGCACGACATCGTGGCGGAGCTGGACGGCTCCTTCGCCGCCGAGCACGGCGTCGGACAGCTCAAGCCCGGCGAGGTGGAGCGCCTCAAGCCCGCGGTCGAGCGGGACATGATGTGGGGCATCAAGGACGCCCTGGACCCGGGGAACCGCCTCAACCCGGGCAAGGTCGTACCGCCGCGCACGCGCTGAACCGGCGGGTGACTGCTGGCTGCGCGTGTCGGCTGCCAGGAGCAGCCGACCTACTGATGCCCGACGGTGGCAGGTCACCCAGCGGAAGACCCGTGGGTCGTGCACGGCCGCGGGCCGTGTGCGACGCCTTCAATGACCGAGCCGGAATGTCGCACGCCTGCGGCGCACGACCTACAGCGCAGGCCCGCCGGTGAGGGTCACGCAGGTTGGCTGCTCATGGCAGCCAACATCCCCGCGTGCAACACCGGAAACCCCGGCCGCGAGGAGCTGTCGGTCCACGAAAGATCAGGCGGGGAGGATCGGGAAAGGCGGGAAGGATCGATCAGCCGACGGGCCGGCGGGATGCCGGCCCGTCGATGGCGTGGCCTCAGGCCTTCTTGACCCAGGCGGAGCACCAGCCCTGGGTATTCACCCGCTTGCCGGGGAAGGCGCTGCAGGGGCCCCAGTCGGCGTTCGGGTCGCCGGTGTAGAGCTGGCAGTTGGCGCAGTGCGCCCCTTCCTGGTGAGCGGGGTTGTCCGTGGTGGTGTAGTCGTGGGTATAGCTCAGGGCCTGAGCGGCCGGATCGTCCTCGGCCAGCTTCGGCATGTCGCTCTGCGCGTGGGCCTTGCGCCCGACCATCAGCGTGCTCAGCGGCACCGCCGCGGCACCCAGGAGTCCGGCACGCAGGAAGCGACGACGGCTTTCGTCATGATGATTCTGGGACATAGCTGTCTCCTTACGTCTTGCGGGTAATTCGGGACCGGTTTTGCCCGGCCTCTGTTGATTCCTGCCCCTGCCCCCGTCGCCGGTCGACTCTGCTGGTCGCTAAGGCATGGCTGTCGCTATATCCGACTCGCTCTGTAATCCCGGCTGGGCGTCAATGTAACGCCTTTGCGGGGTGACGTCACGCTTGAGGCTTGGCAACACAATAGGTTGCAACACAAATAACAATGATTATTATTTATGTTCAGGATGCGAAGGAGGGACAGCGATGAGTTACCGCATTGACGCCCGACTGAACGGCTCGAACCCCCAGCTCGAGGTTCGCGACGCGGATTCGGGCACCGTACGACTGCTATGGGAGTACCCCCGGGAGCTGGAAGACAGCAGCGACCCCCTGGCCCGGGAGCTGGCCATCGAGGAGCTGTTCCGACGGTTGTTCCTGCTGACGACCAAGGACCGCCTGCGCCGGCAGTAGGCGCCCCGGAGACGAACGCGCCCAACGGCGCGCCACCGGCCCCGGGTCCTCGGGGCCGGTGGCGGCCGGGTCAGGCGGTGGCGCGGGCGCGCACGCCGCCGGTAAACGCCCGGGCGAGACGGATCGTCGTCTCGTGCGGGATCTTGCCGATGGGCGCCAGGCTCACACCGACCGGCAGCCCTGGCGCACGGCGCGCACGGTGGGCACTGATCTCCTGCCACGTCCGCTCGATGTGCTCGATGGAACGGTCGGTGACGCCTTCGCCGTCCCCGACGAGCCATTCCTCGAGCTCCGGGGAAATGCTCACGCCGAGCCAGTGCAGGAAGCGGATATTCCGCGGCCCCTTCACCGGGCACATGGTCAGCAGCAGCTCCGGCGGCGTCTCCGGCAGACCGTTATCGACCAGCGCGTCCACCAGGTCCGTGAACTCGTGGGCGTGATAGATGATCTGCGTGGTAAAGAAGTCCACGCCCGTCGCCATCTTGCGACGCATCCGGTCGGCCTCGCCATCCCGTGTGGGGATGCAGATGTTGCCGACCCGCAGGCCGGGCTCGGCGATCGCCTTACGGATCATCTCGTTGGCCTCGGGCACGGACGGCCCGGGGTAGTCCACCCCGCTCTTCTCGCCGCCGACGAGGACGAACTGGCGCACGCCGTACTCCTCCCACGTCTCGCGGAACCAGTCCGCCTGCTCCTCGCGGGTGAGATGCACGACGACACGGTTGATCATCGACTCGATGCCCAGCTCGTCGCGAATCCGGCGGGCCAGGACCCGGGGCTCCATGCGCGGCTCGAAGGGGCGCTTGCGCTCGCCCTTGTCGCTCTTGGAGCTCTCCTCACGGATCTCGGGAATGTTCACGGCGTCGAGACCGACCGCCTCGTTAATGGTCGCGACCTTCTCCAGCGCGGCCTCGACGCCGGCCTCGCTCTCCCGCAGTACGGGCGGGACGACCTCCAGGTGCAGCCCGGCGGGCCGCGTGTCCAGGTTTTTCGGCTGCGTCACGCGTTTCCCCCCTGTATGCTTCGTTAACAGGACACCGCCGCCACGCGTTGCGCAGGCCGGCTGCCGGGCGATCTCCTCACCCCGGCGCCATCGACGGTGTAAATGGATCCGCCTGATATGGCGAAATCAGCTTGATCAGTCTCGGGCGGGAACCCGGGAAGGTCAAGGTTTTTGTGAGTTTCATGAATGCCCCGAATCCGCAAAGTGAAACATTTTCATATTAACGGGAGGCATAGCATGCCCGCGATCCGCCTGCTTACCCTCGCCTGTCTCGCCCTGGTTCTCGGCGCCTGCACGCAGAAACCGCAGTCGCTGGAGCTCTCGCTGAACCCGCCGGAACCGGCCGCGAGCGTCTCCGGCGGCCCGGCCGTCGCTCTCGAGACCGTGGACCGCCGTCCGGACAAGACGCTCGGCACCGTGGCGAGCTACAACGACAAGGGCGATGCCCCGATCACGACGGATCAGGACGTCGCCTACGTGCTCAAAGTCGCCACCGGCGAAACGCTCAAGCGCGCCGGCTTTCAGCCGGAGCTGTGGTCCGACAGTGCCTCTCCGCGACTGATCATCGAGATCACGACGCTGAATCATGAGGTCACGGCCGACATCCCCCGCCGGCTCCGCACCGAGGTGACGCTGACCGCCCGTGCCTGGCGCGGCGGGGAGCGTTTCACCGCGAAAGCCACGGCCTCCCACGAGAGCCGCATGGCGACGGCCCCGGGCCCCGAGCGCAATGCCAGTGAGATCGAGCGCGGACTGCGCGACGCCCTGCGCCAGCTCTTCGACCAGCGGCTGGTGGACTTCCTGGCGGGCCGGGGCTGAACCCGACCCGACTGCGCTGGCGTGTCGAATCGGCGGGATGTCGGCTGCCAGGAGCAGCTGACCGACGGCACTGCACCGGCGTGTCAAATTGCAACAGTCGTCGGCCTCCGACCTACCGGAAAGCTACCGGAAACGGTACCCCGGCACACCGCCGGCGATCTCGTGTAGGTCGTGCACGGCCACGGGCCGTGTGCGACGGCTGCCCTGCCGGCAGGCGGAAACGGCTCGCGCGCGCAGACCTCCGGCACCTAGGAGGCAACCTTGTGTCGGCTGCCAGGAGCAGCCGACCTACGGGCGCTGCTGCCCCCGAACCCGCGGGTCACCGCCGGCAGCCATGAGCAGCCGGCCTCGTATGTTTCCGCAGCGGAAGACCGGGAGGTCGTGCACGGCCGCGGGCCGTGTGCGACGTCCTCAATGACCGAGCCGGAATGTCGCACGCCTGCGGCGCACGACCTACCGCACAGGCCCGGCGGTGGCAGGCCACGTAGGTTGGCTGCTCCCGGCAGCCAACATCCCGTCCTGCGGCGCTGGCAGCGCCGACTGCCTTGATAGATCGGGGAGACGCGACACGCCTGCCCGATGCGATTCCCTTCGGGACAACGCCCCCACCGGCGCATGCCGGGTTACCATCTGTTAAATGGTCAACGGAGCACATCCGGAGGTCTACGCCTTGCGTCTGTCAGACGACACAGTGGCCCTGATTCGCAGGGTCGTCCGCGAAGAGGCCGGCCCCAATGCCCGGGTGCTCCTGTTTGGTTCACGATTACGGGACGAGCGTCGCGGCGGGGACATCGATCTGCTGGTCGAGGTCGACACGCCGCGGTCGAGAACCCGGCGTGGCTTGTCGCCGGCATTTCCGGCCGCCTGACTCGACTCACCGGCGGGCGCGAGGTCGACGTCGTGCTCAGCGCCCCCAATCTGCAGCGCAGCACCATTCATGCGCGGGCAGCGAACGAAGGGCGACAGCTATGACGACCCGGCCGGACAATATCGAGCGCCTTCAATTCCTCGCCCGGGTCGTCCAGCGGGAAAGCGACCACCTTGCAACGACTGACCGCCGCGTGTTCGACAGACCCTTCTCCACGGAGCGGGCACGCGATCTCGACAACGACATCGACGAGGCCGAACGCGTGGAGGCGTTCGTCAGCCGTTTCGCGCGCCTGCAGGACACGCTCGGCGACAAACTGCTCCCCGCCTATCTCGCCGCCCTGGGGGAGCGCAAAGGAGCACTCCTGGATAACCTCGACCGGGCCGAGCGACTTGAGCTGGTCCCATCGGCGGACGAATGGTTCCGCCTTCGCAAGCGCCGCAACCCGATGGTGGACGAATACACCGAGGACGCCGCCATACTCGCCAGCGCCCTCCAGACCGGCCACGAATTCGTCTCCACGCTGACGAACACCGCTACCCGCCTGCTCCAGGCGCTGGCCGGCCGCGGCTGGCTCAGCGATGGGCCTCCTTGACGCTGGGCACGGCGCTGTTGAACCGGATCCCCATGCCCGAGGCACGGACATAGCAGACCACCGCCGGAATCCGGCGGGGCATGGGCCGCTCCGCGACGGCGGAGTACAGCTGCACCTCCACCTTCAGCCCGGGCCAGAGCATGATCCGCCCGGGGCGCAGGCCGATGCCGGCACGATTCACGTCCCGCGTGCGGTACTCGCCCAGCCGCCGCCCGCGGAGATAGACCGCGACCCGCAGATCGGCCTCCACCCGCCCCAATCGCCGCCGATGCCGCCCCTTCTCACGGGCCATCCGCCCATCCTCCCGATTCGCGCCACCACCCTTTCGCGTTCAATCAGAAGATAACGAGTAACACGCTATAGGAGGTGGTCCAACCGGCGGTCAGCCGCCGAACGGTGCCAGCGGGGGCACCGGAGGTTACCGGCCTTGCGGGGCATCTTCTGTCGGCTCCCGAGCCCAGCCGACCTACAGCCCCGCTGCGGCCCGGCGCGGCCGGCCACGCGCCACGGCCCCCGGCCCGTCGCACCCGGCCGTCGGGTGGGCCCTCCCCTGCGCTCCGGGCCCCTCTCCCGTCACGGGAGAGGGGTTGGGGAGAGGGCGTGCTCCGGCACGTAAGTGAGCTGGTCTACTTTTCGTGGACACCTCGTTAGGTGGGATGATCTTGCCCAAGACGAGGAGAACAGCCATGGCGCGCGAACGGCGCAAGTTCACGGCGGAATACAAGCAGCGGATTGCCCGGCTGGTGGTGGACGACGGGCTGAGGGTGGTTG